>JAAVEX010000096.1 GCA_014801065.1 Barnesiella sp. | reverse complement strand
GTTGAAGATCTCATCCTCGACCTCCGTTACAATTCCGGTGGCCACGTACTCTCTTCAACACTCCTCGGCACACTCATCGCCGGTTCGGCTCACCAGGGTGAAATCTACGTGCGAACCACTTATAATGCCGATCGCGCCGCCAAAGGCGAAGTGGGCGACTACAAGATCGGCGATGCAAACGTGCCCGAAGGCACCGGCACCTACGATCTGATCCCCCAGGGTCTCTCGCAGTCTCTCGGACTCAGCAAAGTCTATGTGATCGCCACCGAAAATACAGCTTCGGCCAGCGAACTCGTGATCAACGGTCTCCGTGGTCTTGGACTCCAGGTCAACCTGATCGGTACAACCACCAATGGTAAGAACGTCGGCATGGAAGGAACTCGCTACACCTACCGCAACTACGACTTCTACTTCTATCCCATCACTTTCTACTGCCAGAACGCCAAAGGATTCAGATCTTACTCCGAAGGCTTCAAGCCCGATGTCGAATTTGACGACTCGCAATACTATCCCTGCGATTTCGGTTCAGAAAAAGACCCCTACACCAACATCGCTCTGCAGTGGATCACATCCGGAAGCAAACCCAACATAAGCAACAACTCTCGCTCTTTCGCCGGCAACTATCGCTCGCTGAAAATGACCGATGAAATGAAGCAGCCGTTGACCCGTCGTCTCGGCGGCAACATCCAGATGCGCAACTAAGAGAGTGTTTGGATTTAAATGATTTTAGCACAAAGAGAGATTTTGGGATGATTTTTCAAAATTAAGAAGGAGCAATGCGGGCATTGCGACTGATGAAAGCTTTGAAAAAGCGCCCAAAAGATCCTTTGTGATGAAATCAAAAATTGAATCACCATTCTTTAATACCTAATTTGGTTTAAATTCAAACACTCTCCAAATTCCCCATCCCCAGTCAAAATCCCCATCCACCCAAGTGGGAGCGACAGCTTTAGCCATCAGCCTGTAAATCAACAAATTTGCCCAACAAGAGAGACGACAGTACCCGGTCCTCCCACCCCAATCCACCCCTCGTCCCCTCTCCAAAAAAACATTAGCCGTCTGTCAAGTCCATCGGCCGTGATCGGACGATCAAAATTATTCGCATAAATTTAAACAGTTTCTTACCCCGGAAATGTTACCTTTGCAGATACATAACCAAAACTTCCAACAATGAAAGCAACCGAACTCACCGAAAACATATCCAAAGCCCTGGGCATACAATCGCTCAACCCCATGCAGCGGCAAATGCTCGAATCGAAATCACCACGCATAATTCTGACCGCTCCAACAGGATCGGGAAAAACACTCGCCTTTACCATCAGGATGCTTCGTAATCTCAAAGCCCCATGCGCCAAAGTGCAGGCAGTGGTCATTGCCCCCTCGCGTGAACTCGTCATCCAGATAGCATCCGTGGTGCGACCCGTGGCGCGCGGATATAAAACGGTGGCACTCTACGGCGGACACTCCATGGCCGACGAAACCAACTCTCTGTCACCCCTGCCCGACATCATCATAGCCACCCCCGGACGCCTGCTCGATCATCTGCAGCGCGCCAACATCGAGATAAACAGCGTAAACACACTTGTTCTCGATGAATACGACAAATCGCTCGAACTCGGCTTCGAAGGCGAGATGCGAAAAATTGTGCGTCGGATAGGCCACGTCGACAATCTCATTCTGACATCTGCCACCACCATCGATCCCCTCCCCGATTATCTTCCCCTCGACAACCCCGAATATATAAATTTCACACCTCAATCATCGCCGAAAAGCCGAATACAAATAGTTGAAGTGGAAAGTCCGGCGCGCGACAAACTCGACACTCTCATCGCACTCCTCCGTAGCTTCAAGCGTGGCGAACGCTCGATCGTTTTCGTCAACCATCGTGAAAGTGCCGAGCGTGTCTACCAGCGACTGATCGCCGAAAAACTCCCCGCCACACTCTATCACGGCGCTCTCGACCAGCATGAACGCGAAAAAGCAATCGACATCTTCACAAACGGCTCCGCACCTATACTCGTGGCCACCGACCTCGCCGCACGCGGTCTTGACATAACCGATGTGGCCAACGTCATCCACTATCATCTCCCCGTCAACGAAGCCACCTGGACTCACCGCAACGGACGCACTGCTCGCGTAGATGCCGACGGCACCGTATGGATAATTCGCTCCGATGCCGACAATATCGCCCCATATATCACCCCCCACCGCAGCTACGCCCCCGATCCCGATCTGCGGCCCGACCTGCGGCCCGATATGGCCACGATCTATATCAGCGCCGGAAAAAAAGAAAAAATTTCCAAAGGAAATATCGCAGGATTCACCGCCGCCTCAGCCGTAACATCGCCCGACGAAATCGGAATGATCATCGTCCACGACCACCATTCACTCGTGGCCGTGCCGCGCGAAAAAGCCCGTCCTACGGCTCAAGCACTGAATGCCGGCCGACTAAAAGGAAAGAAAATCCGGGCAAGCGTAGTCAAATAATGCACATCAAAATCCCATAAGAAACTGTTTAAATTTATGTGCGAATGATTTTGATGAGATTTCAGGATGAGTTTTGCAAGTTGAAGAGGGAGCGATGCGGGCATCGTGACCGATAAAACTTGGCAAAAATCGCCTGAAAGATCATAAAAATCAGAGCATATAAAAATTATTCGCATAAATTTAAACAGTTTCTTAACTTTGCAAAAAACTTAATACAACACTGAGGATGTGGATAATTCTTGCTTTGGCTTCAGCCATCGGGCTGGGGGTCTATGACATAATGAAGAAACTCTCGGTGCGCGACAACAATGTGCTGATCGTGCTGATGCTCAACACCCTCTTTGGGATGCTTCTGCTATCACCCATCATTATCAGCGAACTGATCTCAGGATCGACAGGCTTTGACGGATCAGCCTCCGCCCACGGTCTTATCCTGATCAAATCAGCCATCGTACTCGGTTCATGGCTATTAGGCTATTTCGCCATCAAACACCTTCCACTCACCATCCAGGGTCCTATCAACGCTTCCCGCCCCGTCATGGTGCTGACAGGCGCCGTACTCATATTCGGCGAGCGCCTCAACCTGATCCAATGGATCGGTATAACACTCGGCTTCCTGTCGCTTTTTCTCATTTCCCGAATCGGATCGCGGGAAGGTTTCTCTTTTCGCCGCTCTAAATGGCTCTGGATGTCGATAGGAGCTGCCATACTCGGAGCCGTGTCAGGCCTTTACGATAAATTTCTGCTTAAATCATTCCGCCCCTACGACGTTCAAGCCTGGTATGCCTTCTATCAGTTTATTATAATGACATCTACCATACTGATTCTTAGAAAGTGTGCGCCACAATCAGCCGGCATTTCCACCCCGTTCCGCTGGCGATGGACCATACTTCTGATATCAGTATTTCTAACATTGGCCGATACTGCCTATTTCTACAGCCTGTCTATCGACGGATCCATGGTATCCATCGTCTCCATGATTCGGCGAGGCAGCGTAATCGTCCCGTTTATCTACGGAATCACCGCCCTACACGAACGCAACATCAAAGCTAAAACCATCGACCTCACCATACTCCTAATCAGCCTGACCCTACTCGTAATCGGCTCACGCTAAGAGACCGCTTGAATTCATCCCCGAATAAATTCGACTATTTAAGTGAATCCATCAGCCGTTCGTCGGGTCTATCGGCCGTGCTCGGCCGATCCTAACAAACCGCCAATCCCTCCGCCGCCCACATGGGAGCGACGGTGTTGCAAAACCTCCGATATAAAAGATGTTAAAAGCCTCAACTTTCACAAGCTGAGGCTTTTTTATGTCCATAAAGTTTTGTAACTTTATGGTATTCAATCTAGTAAATACAAAGTTAATGTATAAATCTTACATATCCAACGATAGGCTGCTTTTTCCGCCCAATTTAGGCGATTTTATCCCGGCAGATGCTCCGGTACGATTGATTTCGGACATTGTCGATCAAATGAAGCTTGATGAAATTCACAAAAGTTATTCCAGCTCCTGCGATGGGCAACCGCCGTATAATCCGGTGATGCTTCTGAAGGTACTGCTGTACGGCTACACGAACAATATCTTCTCAACCCGGGGGCTTGAGTCAGCCATGACGCGTGATGTCCATCTTATATGGCTGTCGTCCTACCAGTTTCCCGACCATACGACAATCAGCCGGTTCAAGACTCGCTGTATGCCTCATATCAAAGAGGTATTTTCCCAGCTTGTGGAGCTGTTGGTCAAACGCGGCGATATAGATTTAGCCGACGACCTCTATATAGACGGCACCACCATACGCTCGCGTGCAGCTCGCCGTAAAATCAAATGGCGCGGTAATGCTGAAAAGTTCAGCGCTATGGCCGACGCCGAAATCCAGAGGACTGTCGAAGCTTTGCTCAAGCAAATCGAAGTGAGTGACAACCATAATGACAACATTCCCACCGGACATGTGACATACACCAAGGAAGAAGCCCGTGAAATAGCCGAACGCATTGAGCAGAAAGCTAAAAAAGAAGGATTGAAGAATGTCCGGGGTAAGATTACAGCTATCCGTAAAGCCTGTGACCGTAAGGAAACTCACGAAAGAACCCTTGAGCAATGCGGCGGAAGATGCGGTGTGGCCCCTACAGATCCCGACTGCGGCATCATGCACGCCAAGGAGGACGGTTATGATACGATGGCAACTCCAAACTACAACGTGCAGATTGCCACGCAGAACCAGTATGTGACCAACTATAAGGTATACGACCAGCCATCCGATAAGACAGTTGCCATTGACTTTGTCGACACCTGCGTAAATGAAAACCGAGTCAAACCCTCATCAGTGGTCGAGGATGCCGGCTATGGATGTGAAGAGGTATATGTGGGCCTTGAGAAGAGAGGGATAGAGGCCGTGGTAAAATATCCCGACTATGACACCCAGAGCAGGCGGACTCCTGTAAAGGAAGGTCAATATGATCCACTGGGATTCAAATTATCTGAAGATGAAAGCACACTTATTTGTCCGGGCGGACATCGGCTGAGAGTGATACGCACAGACGAGGAATACACCCGAAACGGCTTCCGTAGCGACTCTACAACAATGACATGTGATCACATCAGCGGTTGTCCATTCAACGATAAATGTATCCTCACAAAGCACCAGCGAAAGGAAATGCGCCGTAGATTAGGCAATATCAGGGAAGAACGCAAAGCAAAGGCCAGGCTTGATATTCCGGCAAATCAGGAAAAACTAAAACGAAGGTCGGTAGAACCTGAACCCGTCTTCGGACAACTAAAACACAATCACCGATACACCCGATTCCGTCACTTTGGAAAAGCCAAGGTCGAAATGGATATCGGATTTATGCTTATGGGCCTTAATATACTGAAATTGCACAAAAACATGCAAAAATCGGCATAAAAAGCCCGATTTTAACCCGATTATCCCTTTTATTAGGATTTTAACTCCGCGAGAATTAAATATTCGGCTATTTTTCGGAAATTTCTGATTGAGCTCAGAATATTCAATTCTCACGCCCTCAACCTAGGTAGGTTCTGCAACACCCTCACCTTGAATATCAATAAATTATCTCAGTAAAAGAGACGGCTAAAGCCGACTCTCCCATGCCTATCCACCGATCGCGGGCCCCCCAAAAAAAACATCAGCCGACTGTCGGGTCCATCGGCCGTGCTCTGCCGATCCAAACAAATCCCTCAAGCCCTCACCCCGGCAATAATACTCGTTAAGCGAATCGATCAGCAAATTCACCTCTTCAACCCTCTAAACACACCTGCATCTACTCACATTAAAATTTGGTAATCTATTTTTGGTTGTTTTTTTAATTCTTTTTTTGTAAGTTTGCTTTTAGAATTTACTAATCCTTATATACTTACTTTTTTAATTATCATGAAGGCTAAAATCCAAAATGAATTTAAATCGCGTTTCGGCAAACAGGGTGTGCTTTATGTCGCTCCGGGCCGTTTTAATTTGATTGGCGAACATACTGATTATAACGGTGGTTTCGTTTTTCCGGGCGCTATCGATAAAATGATTATGGCTGAGATCGAACCTAACGGTACTGATAAAGTGCGCGTATATTCGATCGATATTGATGAATATGTTGAATTCGGTCTTAACGAAGAAGATGCGCCCTCACTGCAGTGGGCTCGCTATATTTTCGGAGTGTGCCGCGAGATAATCAAGCGTGGCGGCACCGTCATGGGTTTTGACGCTGTGTTTGCCGGCAATGTTCCCCTTGGAGCCGGCCTTTCATCATCAGCTGCGCTCGAAAGCTGCTTTGCCAACGCCCTCAACGATTTGTTTAATGACAATCGCTTCCCAAAAATGGAGCTTGCCAAGATCGGTCAGAGCACAGAGCATAACTATTGTGGAGTAAACTGCGGTATTATGGATCAGTTTGCGTCTGTCCACGGCAAGAAGGACAATCTCATGCGATTGGATTGTCGCTCAGGCGAATTTGAATACTTCCCGTTCAAACTTGATGGCTACAAACTCGTGCTCGTGGATTCAAGAGTGAAACATGAACTTGTCGACTCCCCCTACAATAAACGCCGCGAATCATGCGAACGTGTTGCGCGCACTCTTGGCGTGGAGACGCTCCGAGATGCAGATATGGCTATGCTCGATGCAGCCAAAGATAAGATCTCGGAAGAAGATTATAAGCGTGCAAAATATGTCATTGAAGAAAAACAACGTGTGCTCGACGTCTGTGATGCTCTTAATCGTGGCGACTACGAAACAGTGGGCCGTTGCATGTATGGCACTCATGAAGGCATGTCGAAACTCTACGAAGTTAGCTGCGAAGAGCTCGACTATCTCAATGATCTCGCCAAGGAATGTGGCGTAGCCGGATCTCGCATCATGGGTGGCGGTTTCGGTGGATGTACCGTCAATCTCGTTAAGGACGACCTCTACGACAGCTTTATCGAAACAGTCAAGACTAAATTTAACGAAAAATATGGACATGAGCCGAAGATCTATCCTGTGATCGTGAGCGACGGTGCTCGCCGCTACGAAGAATAATCGGTCGGTCCGGAATCATTTTATAAGAAAGGCTGTGGCATGGATTTGTCGCGGCCTTTCAATTTTTTCGTTTGCATATTTATGTAATTCTCTTTATATTTGTTGCGAAAATTATTTTGTATGAACAAACGACAATCCCGATTGGCATTGATAGTCAAGCTGCTGCTAAACAACTCTATCGGCAGCCAGGAAGAGCTTATGGCCCTTCTTGAAGCTAATGACTGTGTGGTGACGCAGGCCACGCTTTCACGCGATTTGAAAACACTCAGAACGTCGAAGGTGGCTACCGAACTGGGCGGTTATCGATACGAGATCGCCGCCAATGGAACCGCTGCCGACGAGGTCGCCGCGCAGGCAATGGACTCTGTGCGTCAGGCTGCTATCATTTCTGTAGCGTTTTCCGGACGGCAGGCTGTCATCAAAACCCGCAATGGATATGCCGGAGGGGTAGCCTACGACATTGATGAACTCTCATCGCCGCTTATTCTCGGTACGATTGCCGGCGCAGACACCGTTTTCGTAGCCGTGGCCGACAATGCCACTCGTTCGCAAATCTATGAATTGCTTTCGGAGATCATCCCCGCCAACGTGATGCGCGAGGGTAGCAAATATTTTATTGATTGAGCGGAGCTCTCTTTTAGTAACATTAAAACCAAACCATCTGATAATTTAAAATGATTAAAGC
>JAAVEX010000095.1 GCA_014801065.1 Barnesiella sp. | reverse complement strand
GAGGAAATTTCTACTTCTATTTTCGTTGCTGTTGACTGTGGGCATAGCCTCTGCAACAACGGCGAAAGTCACATTCTCTGAAAGCGGTTATGCGAATCAAGAGAAAGTAACATCGTTCACTGTTGGTGACGTTACTGTTTCCCTTTCCAAAGGGACCGGATCAAGTGATCCTGCTTATTTCACAAGCGGTGCGATGATGCGTGTTTACACAAATAATGCCATCACTTTCACTGCTCCCGAAGGACAGGTAGTAACAAACGTATCTTTTACTACTGTTTCTGATAATTACGCAATAAACTCGGATTGCAAAGTATCTTCAGGTTCTTTTAGCGGAGATGTTTGGTCCGGGTCAACTAATGAATTGACCATTACCAATACCGGGAAACAGCAAGTGCGTTTTACAGCCGTAGAAGTAACATATGGTGAAGGATCGACTACAGTAGAACCTACTCCCTCCGAATCGAATGCCGTTTGTTTCTATGCTCAGGGCTACAGCTACACAGGATCAGCTTCGCCTGCAGTAGAGGTGTCAGGCACTTTGACCGGAGCTACAGCTGCACATGGCACTACATTTACAGCTCCTAATGTATGCTCTATCGACTGGTATCGCAACAACAACACTCAGACTAATGTTAATTCCGGTCTTATTCGCTGGTATCAGAATGACCAACTTTATGTTTATCCCGAAGCCGGTGTGACAATCAATAAGATCACCATTAAGTGTGGTTCCGGCTACACCGGAAAGACTCTCACTGCACCTCTGGGTGTAATAACAGAGGATAAATCGGCATTAACTTATACATGGACCGGCTCTGCCACCACCTCGTTCGACATCCAGGTTGGTGCTCAGATTCGTGTTCAATATATTGAAATCGAATATACCGTAGACTCTTCTGTTGAAGTGATCGCCGCTCCCAAAATCGAGCTCGGTGATAATAATACTGTGACTCTCTCTCAAGCTGACGGTCTTGAAATCCGCTATACACTGGATGAGACCGAACCTACAGCTACATCTACTCTCTATACCGGTCCGTTCACTATCTCAGGTGTTACCACCGTTAAGGCAGTGGCAGTGAAAGATGGAAAACTCAGCTCTGTAAACACTGTTAAACTCTATCCCAACAACCTGGCTTCTCTCGGTGACTTCCTCACTATCCAACCGGCATCGAACGCTAAGATCAATGCTCCGCTCACTGCCATCTATCAGTGCGGTCGCAATCTCTATCTCACAGACGGCACCGATTATATTCTTGCATATAATGGAAACAATGTTGAAGCCGTTTCAAATCTCGGCGCTCAGAATGGCGATGTTCTCAGCTATGTAAGCGGCACTTATAAATCTCAGAACGGTCTTCCGGAAGTTATCGTTTCAGAAATTGGCGAAAAAACTGCCGGCACTGCCGTTATGCCTAACGAACTTGCAATCGAAGAAATCGGTTCAGACATGCTCAACCACTATGTTAAGATCACTGATGTTAACATCACAGCTGCATCCTCGACCAATAACTACACTGCCAACGATGGAACAGGTGAAATCATCATTTACAATACATTCAGCAATGCTACAAACTATCCCGGAGCAATCACTCAGGTAGACGGAACAAAGAGCAATGCAGTTCCTGAAGGTGAAGGATTCACTGTTTATGGTTTTATTTCGATTTACAATTCCACTATGCAGCTCACTCCCATCCGCTTTGAAGGCGGTAAGGTTATGGAACCGGCTGCTACTCCCGTGTTCACACCTGCTTCCGGTAGCGAACTCTCTATTGGCGATCAGATCACAATTGAATGTGAAACTGAAGGTGCTACTATCTATGTGGCGTTCGATGGCGAAGAACCTACCACTGAATCGATGGTCTACAGCGCACCCCTCACTTACTCTGAAGCTTGCACTATCAAAGCAATCGCTGTAAAAGAAGGTATGCTCAACTCCGAAGTTGCTACTGCATCTTACACTACTTATATCCCCGGATCAGCTAAAGCTGTGTTCGACTTCTCCGACAGCGAAAAAACTCTTGGTCAGGTTGTGTCCGGATCGCTTGAATTCCCTGAAGGTGGCAAGGGCTCTAATCTTTCCAATGATGTAGTGCTTCAGGAAGGTCCCGTTATGGTTTCGTTTGACAAAGCCGACAACACTTCAAACAACATCGTCTGGCATAACTACGTTAAGGCTGACGTATCTTATCTCGAATGTCGTGTTTACAAACAGAACCAGTACACTGTATCTCTCGCTGAAGACGGCTACAAGATCACCAAGATCACATTCGAACAGCACTCTGTTTCCACCACTTGGGGAGAACAGTCAATCGCCACTAACCTCAGCGAAGCTGAAACCAGCGATGCAATGACTTTCGTTGCTCCTGAGGGTCTGTGCAACTTCGTGTCATTCACTCCGCAGGCCAACGTTCGCTTTGCAAAAATGACTGTTGAATACGTTCAGGACGAAAATGGCGTTCAGGGCATTGAAGAGATCAACTCTGACAATAACAACGCTCCTGTTGAGTTCTACAATCTCCAGGGCATCCGCGTAGCTGCCGACAATCTTACCCCCGGCATTTATGTATGCCGTCAGGGTACTCAGGTGACTAAAGTTCTTGTAAAATAATTTTACAATATACCTATTTGGAAAGGGACATTCTGCTGTCGCAGAGTGTCCCTTTCTATTTTACATATCCTTATGGTGGGGAAATGCCTTCGCCAATCGCAGTTATGATTATCGGGAAGAATATCTGCGTGAAGAGATAAAAATCGCGCAGGAGATCTCCGGATTAGATGTACCTAAAATGATTGTTTACGGAGGCGGCGAGAATATTCGGCAGATTTGTTTGAAGGCGAGAGTGATTTGCGTCGAACAATTCATGACCAACCGTCGGAAAGGAGTATTCGGGAATGGCTAAGACATTAGGCGGATTCTACCCAAGTAAAGACTTTAAGGAGTTCCGCTCTTATAGCCGTGATTGGGAGAAAACATATTTTGATCATGAGACCGGCGGATTTGTCGTAACCTACCGCGAGCGAATAGAAACTGGTCAGAATATAAAACAAGAGAGAAGTTTGACAAAAAGCATACGATGGCAAAAGATTTGGCAACTCTTGGTTATAGAATTGAGTACTTGTCGGACAAAGACATAAAACCCAATAGAACCTATGATACAACTTTTGACGAGACTCCTGCAGATATTATAAGAGTCGGAAGTCATAATAATGTCAAAGGTTATTAAAGGCGTGGGCTACATAGTATTGGTTGTCACTATGACTTTTATCAGATGTGGGGGCGAGGTTATAATAGTCGGGCGCAAGGATGGCGGGGAGGCAAAAGACCTTTTAAGGATCTCATGTTCAATGTCTCGGTAGTGAGGTGGTATAGTAAATTATTGTTATATTTGCGTATGTTTATGTAATGGAGAGGATCTAACGAAGTTTCATTATGCAGATATATAGAGAAGGGATAATTTGTGGACTGAAGCATCATGTTGTGAGGGCGGTCAGTCTGGTATCGGTTGTGGTTTATATACTGATTGCAACATCGTTTGTTTGCAGAGCTGTTGATAATGAACCTTTATCATTGATCTTTGCATGTTCGGATGCTAATAATAATTCGGTGCTTAACACGCATGAAGTGGGCAAGTATTTCAACTCTACTTCAACTCCTTATGTCAACAAGATTGTTGACTCAGAGAATTGTCGTGTCGGTAAGGATGGTATCGTTTTGGGAAGAAAGGGAGAGAGAGTCACTGAGATTTTCGCTCTCTAAGGAGTATCGCAATGAGATCTGCCGAGTATTTCTTGATTATGTTACTTCGCCTGATGAAAGTCCGACGGTTTCAATTTGCGAAGGAGAAGAAGTGACGATTCAGTCCTCTACTGTCGATCGACAGATGATGAAAAGACGATTTGAATTGTGTGTGGATGGTAAAGAAACGCAAGAAATCTCTGTTTCATCTTCGGGCGGTCTATGTATTGTGGCCATGACTATAATTTATAAGGATTCCAGGGCTGCGAAAGGAGATGTTGAAACAATATTCATACCCGCAACCACGCGAACATTAAATATTGGCGGGCAGACTAAAATTGAAGCTATTGTGTCGCCGGACTATGCGTTGGATAGGACATTGAATTATATGAGCAGCGATGAATCGGTGGTGATTGTTGACGAAGATGGAGTAGCAACAGCTATTGCCAAGGGGAGGGCGGTGGTCACGGCGTCTTCCAAGATTACACCATCGGTCTATGCATTGGTGGAGATCAATGTGGTGGAGATAGCTCCTACGTCTATAAGTTATGTGGACGGTGAACGGACTGTAGGAGTAGGAGGATCGTTGAAATTTGAGTTGGAATTCATTCCATCAAATGCCGTAAGAGATGTGATATGGACCACGGACTATTCCGACTATTTCGATCTTGATCAAACGGGGCGTATCAAAGCAAAAAAAGCAACAGGAGCTGTCAATGTATGTGCTACTTCAGCCGTCGACAAATCAGTATGCAAATATTGTGTTTTCAAGATAGTTGACCACTTGGGAGTAGAGTCGGTTGATGTTTTGCCAGCAATGATCACATTGCAAGTCGGAGAGGCAAGACAATTGTCGGCATCAGTGTTTCCTTGCGGCGCATCAGACACTCGTGTCGAATGGCAGTCGACCGATTATGATGTGGCGGAAGTGGACAGCAACGGAAATGTGATTGCTAAAAGAACCGGTCAGTGTATTATTAAAGCCGTTTCGGTTGACAATTCTTCGGCCGAGGGAATGTGTGCTGTATCGGTGGAGGAAAATGACGTTGCATCAATTGAATATTCAGGCAGCTCAGAAAGCAATGTGACAGTGACAATGATTGATCGTAACACGGTCAGGATTTCAGGAATGTCGAAGGGAACACCGCTGTCGATAGTGAGCGTAAATGGATATGAGTATATGCGCTGTAAGACTGCGAGCGAAGATATGACCGTTTCTTTGCCCGAAGGAAATATTTATGTGATCTCCGTGGGTAAGGATATATTTAAAATATCAGCTTAGAAACTGTTTAATGTTATGTGAAATTTTTTTTATACTCTGATTTTGATGATCTTTCAGGCGATTTTTGCCAAGTTTTATCGGTCACGATGCCCGCATCGCTCCCTCTTCAACTTGCAAAACTCATCCTGAAATAGCTCAAAATCATTCGCACAT
>JAAVEX010000094.1 GCA_014801065.1 Barnesiella sp. | reverse complement strand
TTCGCCTCCGAGCTTTCCTCCGGTCAGGTCATCGTTGGAAATACTCTTCACTGTTTTCTTCACTTGTGTGTTCATGGATCCAAATCGATAGGCTACACTGATTTGAAATGATTTTGACGACTGATTCCATGTTTTGTTGATCGACGTGTAGGGGAGATTGAAATACTCAACCTTGCTGCATCGCCGGCTGCTGAATATCGGATTCCATGTCGATAAGCTGATGGTGAGTCGTTTCTCTTTAAGAAATGAGCGTTGTAAACTGATCCCGTAATTCAGACTGGAAATTCCGATCGGCCTATAATCCGAATATAGTCCCATAACGCTGCCTGTGTGATAGAAAAGCGATGCAGAGCCTTGGATATCCCATGGTAGTTTCTGAGAAAGACGAGTATAAATCCGGCCTGACCATCCGCCATGATTAATGTTGAGCGACGGATTGCGATAGTGGTCATATCCACCATTTAAGTTAAACATAAGCGTAGTCTTTTTTCCGGCTATCCACTGAATGAAAGCTCCAGAGTTAAAAGACTTGTTTCGTCCGGCATTAGCATAGTCAGAATAGATGCGATCGTCTTTGAGATACTGCACTTCTATTATATCATTATTGGTAAAGGTATATCCGGCAGAGAAATCGATATTGAATTTTTGCCCAATCAAGCTATAATTTAGTGTGATCGACGAATTGCGTGCGCTTCCGAGATCAGGGTTGCCTTTAGAAACGGTAGTTGGAGTCTCCGATACTTGAGGGTTGAGATAACTTATACCTGGACGATTGATTCGGGTGGAGTAAGATAATTTCAGCGTATTGGAATCATTGATATTATATGAAACAGCTGCATTTGGCACTAAATCACTCATATTTGAAGCAAAATCAGAGTGGTCTGCGTCTTCATTTGCATATCGTGCTTCCAGACGCGAGAATTCATATCGCAAGCCTCCTCTTAAGCTGAATTTCTTGAGCTGTACCCGATAGTCGGCATAGGCCGCTGCCACATGCGTGGTGTGTTTGAAATTGATTTTGGGCATGTCAAGAAAATCAATATAGTTCTCATGTGTGATGCTGTGATTATTACGATTTATGTATTTTAATCCGAGATCAAGGGTATGGATTTTAGCATACATTCGTGACCAGTCAAACTGAAATGTATGTTCTATAAAATTCAGCTTAAACTCTGAGATTGTGCCTGTATAGTTTACCGGCATATTAAAAGTCTCGTAATAGCGTCTGTCGGTATTCTGTGTCTGATCAGTGGTGGCAATCTGATAAGATAACGTGAAGCGTTCCCCCGGTCGCTTTGTTGAGCGCTGGTAATTGAAGCCGCCGTTTATGTCAAAATATTTGCTTGGAGAAGTGAGCTGTGTTGAGTTGTACTTATATATCAGATCACCGGTCTGAGAGGTCATTTGTGTCAACCCATAGTAATCTTGATTGATATTATGGGCATATCCGCCAAACTCGGCCGTAAACAAGTTCAGTGAATCAAGTTCGTAGCTCGCATCAACACCAAACCAAGTCCCTATGCCGGAATAAGATCCGCGGGAAGTGGAGAGAAGATCGTTACCACTGTCATTGTAGTGGTTGCGCTGTTCAGAAGTGTATTTATTGCTTCGTCGAGGGAAAGGATTTACGCCGGCATACAGCGATAGGGTGACCTTATCGATCTGAGCCGACCCCCAGAAGTTGGGTGTCGGGAAATTGTTACGGGTATTATAGCTTAGGGAAGCGTTTCCCATAAAACCTTTGGTTATGGTGTTTTCAAGGGTGACTATATTCAGAATAGCACCAACTCCTTCAGCATCTTCACGCGCGCCGGGATCGGTTATCACTTCGATTTTCTTAATCATCGAAGCGGGTATTGCCTTAAATATATCTTTTGCGTTTTTCGTAAAGGAGTTGTTGGGGCGACCATTTTTATAGATCTTGAAATCGGATGATCCTTTGACCGTGATGGTTCCGTCGGTATCGACGCTGACCAGTGGCACTTTACGGAGCATCTCTTCAAGTGTAGATGTCTTCGACTCATCATCGGCCTGAACATCATATCCAATTCGGTCGATCTCTTTTGTCACGACAGGTCTTACGGCCGTCACAGTGATCTCCCCCAGCATCTTATCGTCATTGCTGACCGTCAAGGTTCCGAGATCAACAGAAGTGGTGGAGGATGTCACCACAAATTCTTTTTGTAGCGGTTGTCTACCTATTGATACTACTTTTAGAAGATATTTCCCCGTCCTGTCAAGCGAAAGATTGAATTGCCCATTATCTTTGGTAATGCCCATCGACGATACTTTCGATGTATCGGCGGCAGGATATATTCTTACGGTTGCGTATGCTTCCGGTTCACCGGTGTTATCGGCCACGATACCTCTCACATTGTAGGCGGATGCTTGAGATAGAATTAATGAAATAAGCGCGAAAAGCGCTGCATTAAGACAACGTTTCATTTTACTATGTGATATGAATGGTTTTATGCGCATCATTATGACGCACATATATATGACGCAATGAGTCAGTAAAAAGTTACATCCGTCGTAAATTATTTTTTTCCATCGTTCTCGAAAAGCTTGTTCTCCTCGTCGAGTTTGTAGTCATGGGCAAGAATGGCTATGAACTTTGAAATCTGTCGAAGGGCATTGGCGGTAGCTTCGGAGATCTCCTTCTTTTGCAGACGCATCATCAGCATCCCATAAAGTGCATTAAAGCATGTTTCGATCTCCCCGGATTTTTCTTCTCCGGCTTTCGAACGCAGTTCCACGATATATGGGAGAGTCTTATAGAACTCTGAACTATAGTCGGCAAACCGGGGATCTTTGAGCAAAATTTGATGCAATGCAACCAGATCGCCAAGCACATTTGAGTTGATTTGAAGATGTCCTTTTTGTTCGACACCTTCGCGCCGCATCATGTCAATGAGCGACTCATACCATTCTGTCATCTGCCGTCGCTGCTCATCAGTAAGTCCCGCATAATGATCAATGACATTCTTCTTTATCTTTTCAATGTCGAGATTGTTGGCCCTGATTATATCTTCAATCTGCCACATATACAGGAGATATTCAGCTATATTTTCTTTTCGTTTCTGTGATGCTGTAATCATAATATAAAATCGTTTAGTTCTATTTGTTAAACGACATTGGGTCAGCCTATGTTCGCTATCGAAAATATATCAGCAAAAACTCCGGCCGCGGTTACTGCCGCTCCCGCGCCATATCCTTTAATTGCCATTGGATATTCATGATAGCGCTCAGTCGTGATCAGTATGATATTGTTGCTGCCTTCGAGATTATAAAAGGGATGAGATGGGTCAACCTCCTCCAGCCCGACGGAGGCTCCGTTTTCGTCAACTCTCGCTATGAATCTGAGTCGGCAATTGTTTTTTTCGGCTTCAAGGCGTTTTGATTCTATCATCCGATCAAGCACGTCAATTTCCTTATTAAACTCTTCAAGCGTTGATTCAAACGATTCCGGAGGGAGGATCGGACTGACCTTAACATCCTTTTGATCGATAAGATAGCCGGCTTCACGCGATAGAATGACAAGTTTGCGAATGACATCCACACCGCTAAGATCCGTTCTCGGGTCCGGTTCAGCATATCCGGCCTCCATTGCATCTTTTATTGCATCGCTGAATTTCTTAGTGGCGGATATCGTACTGAATATATAATTAAGCGTTCCGGATACCACGGCTTCTATGCGAAGAATGTGGTCGCCTGACATTATCAGATTGTTTATAGTCCCGATAATCGGCAGTCCCGCACCGACATTCGTTTCGTAAAGATAACGAACATCCTTTCGTCGGGCCGTACGCTTCAGACGCAAATAATTATTGAGGGGTCCGGAATTGGCAATTTTGCTTGCCGTAACGATATTGACGTGCGAATCAAGCAAATCATTATACATGTCAGCAATATCCGGACTCGATGTGCAGTCGACAAAAACGGAGTTAAAGATATTCATCTTATGAATTTCCTGCAGTATGCGCTGAGGAGTCGACGCTATGTCGCTTTGTTCAAGCCGATTTTTAAAATTAGCCGGATCTATTCCATCTTTGTCAAAACATGCTTTTTTGGAATTGGCAATGCCCACAACCTTTATCTTCAGAGCCTTACGCTGCAATAATTTTGCCTGCTGATGGGCGAGCTGCTGAAGAAGGTGACACCCAATGTTGCCAATTCCAACTATAAAAAGATTGAGCACTTGAGTGTCAGACAAGAAAAAACTATCGTGGATTACATTTAATGCTTTTTTCTCATCTTTAAGTTCGATCACAAAAGATATATTGGTCTCCGAAGCACCTTGTGCGCAGGCTATCACATTGATACCGTTGCGTCCGAGGGTGTTGAACAGCTTCCCGGCAACGCCTGTGGCATGACGCATGCCATCGCCCACCACGGCCACCGTGGCAAGATCGTGTTCCACCTTCATCGGGTTCATCTCGCCGGTCTGCAGTTCGGCCATAAATTCAGTTTCGAGCGCATTGACCGCACGTTCGGCATCAGAATTCCTTACGGCAAAAGATGTGGTGTTTTCACTCGATGCCTGCGAAACAAGAAAAACACTGACTCCTTGACGGGCAAGCGCATTGAATATTCTCGCATTGACGCCAATCACACCGACCATACAGAGCCCCGAAACAGTGATCAGGCATGTATCGTTGATCGACGATATGCCTTTAATATCCTTGGCAATGCCGTTGGTGGTTTGCAATTCGTCGCCCGGCTGATCATTGATACACGTTCCGGGAGCCGACGGATTGAATGTGTTTTTTATATAGATGGGTATGTTCTTATGAAACACAGGGTAGATCGTGGGGGGATATATCACCTTTGCTCCGAAGTTGCATAGCTCCATCGCTTCGACAAATGAAAGGCGGTCAATGACGTAGGTGTTTGATATGATCCTGGGATCAGCTGTCATAAATCCGTCAACATCAGTCCATATTTCGAGCGCCTCAGCATCGAGGGCGGCTGCAAGGATTGCAGCGGTGTAGTCACTACCTCCGCGCCCCAGATTGGTGATATCCCCGGCAGCGTCTGTCGAAATAAATCCCGGGACCACAACCACTTTTTCATCGAGATTGTCAAATGTGGCATGAACAAGTTTCTGCGT
>JAAVEX010000093.1 GCA_014801065.1 Barnesiella sp. | reverse complement strand
TCATCAAAAGCTCGTTGAAGCTGCTGCTGAAAATGATGAGACACTGATGGAAAAATTTTTCGATCAGGGGCATCTCACTGAAGATGAGATGCGTGAGGGCATCCGCAAGGGCCTCGTGGACCGTTCAGTCTATCCGGTGTTCTGTGTGAGCGCAGCAAAAGATATGGGTGTGCGCCGCATGATGGAGTTCCTTGGTAACGTAGTTCCGTTTGTAGAAGATATGCCCGCACCGGAAACGATTGAAGGTGAGGAGGTAAAACCTGATTCGAATGGTCCGCTCAGTCTTTATATGTTCAAAACCACCGTTGAGCCTCACATTGGAGAGGTGAGCTATTTCAAGGTTATGTCCGGAACACTGACCCCAGGCGTGGATCTTGACAATGTAAGCCGTGATTCAAAAGAGAGACTCGCTCAGATTTATTGTGTATGTGGCCAGATAAAAACGCCTGTGGATAAACTTTGTGCCGGCGATATCGGTGCGACTGTTAAACTGAAAGATGTCAGGACGGGAAATACGCTTGATGCTAAAGGATGCGACTATAAATTTGACTTTATTAAGTATCCGGCTCCGAAATATCAGCGTGCGATTCGCCCCGTGACTGAAAGTGATGCTGAAAAGCTCGCCGGCATTCTGACCCGTATGCACGAAGAAGACCCGACATGGGAGGTGGAACAATCCAAGGAATTGAAACAGACTATTCTTTCCGGACAGGGTGAATTCCATCTGCGTACTCTCAAATGGCGTGTTGAAAATAACGACAAGCTACCTATTATATTTGAAGAGCCGAAGATCCCATATCGTGAAACTATCACAAAGGCATCCCGTGCAGATTATCGTCATAAAAAGCAATCCGGAGGAGCCGGCCAGTTTGGCGAGGTTCATCTGATCATCGAGCCTTATACAGAAGGTATGCCTGCCCCCGACACTTATCGTTTCGGCAACCAGGAATTTAAAATGAATGTGCGTGACACTCAGGAAATTCCCCTGGCATGGGGCGGAAAACTTGTGGTGCATAACTGTATTGTAGGTGGTGCGATTGACGCGCGCTTCATTCCGGCGATTGTGAAAGGTTTGATGGATCGCATGGAACAGGGCCCCCTGACCGGATCGTATGCACGCGATGTGAGAGTGTGTATCTATGACGGCAAGATGCACCCTGTTGATTCAAACGAAATCTCATTCCGTCTTGCCGGACGAAACGCATTTAGTGAGGCGTTTAAAAATGCCAATCCCAAAGTGCTTGAACCGGTGTACGATGTGGAAGTGATGGTACCCGGCGATGTTATGGGCGACGTCATGAGTGATCTTCAAGGCCGTAGAGCAATCATCATGGGAATGTCGAGCGAAAATGGTTTTGAAAAGATTTCGGCAAAGGTTCCCTTAAAGGAAATGTCAAGCTATTCTACAGCACTTAGTTCCATCACTGGTGGACGTTCATCATTTACAATGAAATTTGCATCTTACGAACTTGTGCCAAGTGATGTCCAGGAAAAACTTCTCAAGGAATATGAGGAGAAAAATAATGATGAATAATCAGATTTTAGTCATTTTTGAAAATGCGTCGAAGTTGATTCGGCGCGTTTTTTTATGCCCTATATTTTGTTTTCATGTTGAATGCCAGTGTTTTTGAGTGAGATAATAGAATTATTAGTGTAAAATTTAACATTTTATAAAAACGCAAAATGGTGACATTTGAGTAATTTTGTGACAACAAAACTTCTTTAATGGAAAATACTTCAAATAGAATAAGCCGTTGCATCATTGGACTGCTTCCGAAACATGGGGTCAGAAGGGTATTTGTTTCGCCCGGCTCAAGAAACACTCCACTATTGTTGGCTTTGTCGAGATGTGATGAACTTAAACATGAAGTAGTGGTCGATGAGCGTTCTGCCGCTTTCATGGCTTTAGGTTATTCCCTGATATCCGGTGAACCGGTCGCGTTGATATGTACATCCGGGAGTGCTCTACTCAATTATGCGCCGGCTATTGCGGAGGCATATTATCGTAGAGTGCCTTTGATAGTGATTTCTGCTGACAGACCGAAGCAATGGATCGGGCAGGATGATTCGCAGACCATAGTTCAGCCGGGGGCTTTGAGAAACTATGTGAAGCGTAGCTACGACATATATGCTTCTGATTCCGATGACGAACTGTGGTTTGCCAATCGTGTGACAAATGATGCACTATTAACGGCAGTCACCGGTCGTACAGGTCCGGTGCATCTTAACGTACAGCTTTCTGAACCATTAAACCGACTTTCGCGCTGCGATGTGGAGGATTTTCATGTAGAAAGGTTGATACGTTTGGTAACGCCGAAGCCACTACTTGAAGTAAGCGAGGCGCGCAAGCTCGGTTGTATGCTGGCCTCGCCACTGAAAATAATGATTGTCTGTGGTTTTATGAATCCGGACAAGACCCTCAATGCCGCATTAAAAAAGTTGAGTTTGCTTCCGAATTTCGCTATATTGACTGAAACCGTTTCAAATCTTCATTCGTCGGATTTCGTATCGTCGATTGATGCCACGCTCGCATCAATTCGTGAAGAAGATAGCGATGCGATGAAACCGGATATTGTCATAACGTGTGGAGGTGCTCTCATTTCGCGTCATATCAAGCAATATTTACGATCGGTCCGATTGAGAGGACACTGGCACGTTGGAATAGCAGACGATACGATTGATTGTTTTCGTCAACTCACAATGAGAATCGAGCTGGATCCGGCAATGTTTTTCCAGCAATTGGCTTCGGCGATGCAACCGCATAGAGATCATTCTGATTACTCAAGAATGTGGCGAGTTGCAGCAGATAGAGCGGATGCAATGACCAATGCATTTGCGGCAAAAAGTTCATGGTGTGATTTAAAGGCTTTTGCAACATTGATCCCAATGATTCCCCGAAGATGGAACGTTCAGTTTTCAAACGGAACAGCAATACGCTACGCTCAGATATTCGGCCGACATCAGTATCATAGATGCGACTGCAATAGGGGAGTAAGTGGAATTGACGGATCTACATCAACGGCCATTGGCGGTGCGCTTGCTTATGAGCGTGATGCCACGCTTTTGATTTCAGGTGATATGAGCGCATCGTATGATAGCGGTTGTCTTATCGATACAAAAATCCCCTCCCGGTTTAAAATGATCGTTATTGAGAATGGTGGAGGTGGAATATTCCGGTTTATCCCGTCGACCTCCAATCTTGACATTCTTGACAGTATGCTTTCTTTGCCTGAAATCAGATCGATAATGCCAATGGCTTCTGTCAACGGCTTCAAGGCTTTTTTGGCATGCGATGAATCTGCGTTAAGAGAAGTATTCCCGCTTTTCGCTGCACATCATGCCGGTCCGGCACTTCTTGTTATCGACACACGCTCGGCAAATTCGGCTCAAGTCATGCGTGATATATTTCAGTTTTATAAAACACATTGATTAACCATTATATTATAAATTATGCGTAATTGGACTCCAATAAAGGAATATACCGATATCTTATTTGAAAAATGTGGGAAGGTTGCTAAAATTACCATCAATCGCCCTCAGGTGTATAACGCTTTTCGCCCTCAGACCAATAAGGAAATGCTTGATGCTATGGCTTATTGTCGAGAGTCACCTGAAATCGGTGTTATTATCCTTACAGGAATCGGTGATAAGGCATTTTGTTCCGGTGGAGATCAAAAGGTGAAAGGAGTCGGTGGGTATATAGATGAAAACGGTGTTCCTCGTTTGAATGTGCTTGATCTGCATAAAGCCATACGCTCAATCCCCAAGCCCGTAATTGCTATGGTCAACGGATATGCCATCGGAGGAGGGCATGTGCTTCATGTGGTGTGTGACCTGACCATTGCTTCTGAAAATGCTCGATTTGGTCAGACCGGTCCAAAGGTAGGCAGTTTTGATGCCGGTTTTGGCTCGTCGTATCTTGCGCGGATAGTAGGCCAGAAAAAAGCACGTGAAATTTGGTTTCTTTGCCGACAGTATACTGCACATGAGGCTGAACAAATGGGTATGGTCAATAAAGTGGTTCCGTTTGATCGTCTTGAAGATGAAACAATGGAGTGGGCGGAAACGATACTCAAACGTAGTCCGATGGCGATACGTATGATCAAACGTGCGCTCAACGCCGAACTCGATGGTCAGAGAGGCATGATGGAGTTTGCCGGGGATGCCACTCTGATGTACTATCTCATGGAAGAGGCTCAAGAAGGAAAAAATGCGTTCCTTGAAAAAAGAGATCCTGATTTTGATAAATTTCAGAAATTCCCCGGTTGATAAGCAATGTTGAAAGCAACATGGTGCAGTTATAATCTGCATTTCAAACAGCCGGCCACTACATCAAGAGAAACGATGACTGATCGTCCCACATATTATATCAAGGTGTGGGACGATTCAGATCCATCACGTTTCGGGATAGGGGAGTGCGCATTGTTTAGAGGTCTCAGTTCGGACGACGTAGAGAGCTATGAGGATAGATTGGATAGATTGTGCAGGAGTATAGATCAGTTTTCTGTCAATGAGACTATCCGCATGCTCCGGGGTTACCCGTCGATATTGTTTGGCTACGAATCGGCTATGGCTGACTATCAGCATGATGGAATTGGAATACTATCCGACAATTATTGGACATCAGGCTCGCAACCTTTACATATCAACGGCTTGGTGTGGATGGGCAATTTCGAAGAGATGCTACAACGTGTTGATGAAAAACTTAGAGATGGATTCCGCTGCATAAAATTCAAGATCGGAGGAATTGATTTCAATAAGGAGATCGAAATGATCCGCCAAGTAAGAAAGTGTTATTCCAAGGATCAGATTGAAATCAGATTGGATGCTAACGGAGGATTTTATCCGAAAGATGCTTTGCATAGACTGGAACAACTCTCCATGTTCGACATTCATTCCATTGAACAACCAATCAGGCAACGTCAATGGCATGAGATGTCGGAGATTTGTAAAAATTCGCCTATACCGATTGCTCTTGATGAAGAGCTGATCGGGGTGAATGAGTCATACCACGATCGGCTGATAGAAGAGATTATGCCGGATTATATAATTTTGAAGCCCACACTGTGTGGTGGATTTACCGGAAGCGATCATTGGATTCATACGGCTGAGAAGTATGGAGTAGGGTGGTGGGCCACCTCTGCTTTGGAATCAAATATCGGTCTAAATGCTATAGCTCAATGGGTTGCAGGAAAACATCCCAAAATGGTACAGGGTCTGGGAACTGGAGCACTGTTTACAAACAATATCCCATCACCGATTGTGCAGGATGGCGAGAGATTATTTTATGATGATAGAAAAGGATGGGACTATTCGGCAATAAAATGGATCAATTGAGAATATCCGGGGAGCATACAGAGGCTTTAATCAGATTTCTTGAAGAATGGTTTAATGGTAAGGAGTATGTAAAAGCTTATACTTCAGGCTCCACCGGCACACCCAAACAGATTAAGCTTTTGAAGAGCGATATGATAGTTTCGGCGCGCCGGACAATATCATTTTTCGGATTAGACAGCGGGTCGATACTGGCTTTACCGCTTGGTGTTGACTATATTGCCGGGAAGATGATGATATGTAGAGCTTTAGAGTCGGGTGCTGAAGTGTGGGTAGAAATGCCGTCCAGGAATTTATTGACTGAATTTCAGGGAGATAGAATTGATTTACTTTCTATAGTACCTTCGCAAATTGATTCATTGATAAAGAGATGTCGGCATATAAACGTGAGAAATACGATAATTGGCGGTGCCCCAATGACAGATGAAGATGAACGCAAATTGATGGACCATGGTCTTACAGCCTATGCAACCTACGGAATGACTGAAACTTGCAGCCACGTAGCTTTACGTAAGATTGGTTCACCGATCTACACTGCGTTGCCCGGCATTAAATTCGGGACTGATTCCGATGGTTGTCTAATTATATATTGCCAAGACATGTCGATTGGCCGGATTGATACAAATGATA
>JAAVEX010000092.1 GCA_014801065.1 Barnesiella sp. | reverse complement strand
TATGTGCGAAAGATTTTTAGGATATTTCAGGATGAGTTTTGCAAGTTGAAGAGGGAGCGATGCGGGCATCGTGACCGATAAGACTTGGCAAAAATCGCCTGAAAGATCATTAAAATCAGAGCATATAAAAACTTTTTGCATAAATTTAAACAGTTTCTGAAATCATAAATATGCTATGGTTATGCAAAGTTCTGAAAATCTGCGCCCTATGATTGGGATGACGCTCGCCGATCTTGAGCGTGTGGCTGCCGAATGTTCATTGCCTCGTTTTGCTGCCGGGCAGATGGCCAGGTGGCTGTATGTGCGTCGGGTAAGCTCGATCGACGAAATGACAGATATTTCTCTGGCCGGCCGCGAAAGGCTGAAAGCCGCCTATTGCGTTGGAAAAACGGTGCCCAAGCTGCGCACGGTGTCGGTCGACGGCACTGTCAAATATCTCTTTGACGGTGTAGGGAGCCGCGACATTGAGACGGTGATGATCCCTGATGGCGACCGCGCCACTCTTTGTGTCAGTTCGCAGGCCGGATGCAAGATGAACTGTTCGTTTTGCATGACCGGTCGGCAGGGATTCCACGGCAATCTGACCGCAAGAGATATCATTAATCAGATCATGTCGGTGCAGGAGAGTGAGCGGTTGACCAACATTGTGTTTATGGGTATGGGAGAGCCTATGGACAATCCTCAGGCCGTAGAACAGGCTATCGAGGTGATGACTTCGCGCTGGGGTTTTGCCTGGAGTCCGAAGCGCATCACTGTTTCTTCCATAGGCAAGCTCGATGCGCTCCGCCATCTGATCGAAAACACTCAGGTGCATATCGCCATCAGTGTCCATTCTCCTTTTTCCGCTGAACGCGAGGGGCTGATGCCGGTGGAGAAAGCCTATCCGCTTACGGCCGTGATTGATCTGCTGCGACATTACGACTGGGCTCATCAGCGCCGTCTGTCGGTTGAATATATAATGTGGCGGGGGGTCAACGACGATCTCCGCCATGCCGATGCGTTGGCGCGGCTGCTGCGCGGCATGAGCTGTCGCGTCAATCTGATCCGCTTCCATGCTTTCGAAGGGGTCGATCTGCAGTCGGCCACCGAGCGAACCATGGTTGCCTTCCGCGACAGGCTCAACGAGCGTGGCATCACAGCCACCATTCGCGCCTCGCGTGGCGAGGATATCATGGCTGCCTGCGGCATGCTGGCCGGCAAGAAAAAACAATAGCGCTCGAAATATAGAGATATAACGCGAGGGAGAAACCGCTGCGATGAACGGTTTCTCCCTCGTGAATTTTATGTAGAATTGATGATCAGCGGCGTGAAAGCTCGTCGATGGTCTGCTGAAGGTGATCGACCACGGTCGATGTGGGATACCACTCGTTGAGAGCGCCCGAGCGAATGGGGATCAGGGCATTTTCAAGGCTCTGCAGTCCGTCGATGTCGCAGCGGCGGCGCATATCTTCGCGCAGCAGGCGGATCTTCTCGCTCATCTGGATTCCTTCAACCATCCGCTCGTAGCGGAGCGAGGAGCGTCCGTCGGGATAGATAAAGTAGGTGTCGCCCGGAGCAAACATGTGGAAGCGGGTGTCCTCCAGCGGATTGTCGGTCCAGTTCATGTACGACCAATGGAGGTAGCCGTCGTGGCCGGTGGCCGTGGCATAGACGGGGAGATAGGCACCGTCGGCCGGAGCGCTGTTGCTGAACTGGCTCGGCGCGGGAGTGGCGCAGCAGGTGTACATCAGTGTCAGGCGGTCTTTGTCGCGGCGGCGTTTAATGACATCGTCGGGGAAGAAATCGCCCTTGATCAGCGTATAGCAATCGAGCGAGTCGACCAGCTCGGGATGATATGATCCGGCGAGCGACATTTTCAGATCGGGCACGGTGGTCTTCGCTATTCTGTAGGCGGCGAGCATGTCGGTCAGGCCACGTTCGTCCATCGCAATCATTGTCTTATCGAAAAGACCGCGCTTGCGCAGGTGGGATGCGAAATCTGTCAGGAACGTGGACCACAGGTCGTTGTAGCTCTCCGATCCCGGGCGTGCTTCGAGGGTGCGCAGTTCGCCTGTCGCCTCATCGCGGTAGCGGTAGGTTGGTTGCCAGGGCACCATGGTGAAACATTCGAGATTGGCGTTGATGCCGTGGCTGTCCATATAGTCGACCCAGCGGTCAAATGTGGTGTAGTCAAAGCGCCAGGTGCTGTCGGGCCGGCGGTAGGTCTCCACCATCGGTTCAAACTTATCGTTGCTTTGTTCGCCCCAGGGTTCGTAGAAGAGGATCACTGACACAGCTTTCTGGCCTGCACGCGCGAGTTTTTCCATGTAGGGGTCCATGAGTTTGAGGTGTTCGTCGCTCCAGGGCTTCACGCCGTAGTAGCGGGACACGGAATAGGGCTGCTGCCACAGGTCGAGATAAAATGCCTGATCGGGCCCGGCGGGCAGAGAGTGCTTGCTGACATTGATGGTAAGGTCGAGCCGGCCTGCTTCTTTGCCGCTTTTTGTATCGGTGGCGGTGAGGGTCATGGTGTAGGCTCCCGGGCGCAGATTGTCGGGCACTTCGACGGTGAGCCATATCGGGCGCACTGTGGCCGGTTGCATAGCCACTGTTGCATCGGGAAGGTCGATCATATCGGCCACGGTAAACGTTGGGAGCGTGTCGGGCGGATAGCCGCAGGCATTCCAGGAGGTCGAGGTGACATAGCGCATGAATGAAGCCTGACTGCCGGGAGCGCGGTATGTGCGGTTGCCCTGACGGAGGTCGGAGAGGCTCAGGCGGAGCGGGCCGCATCCTTCAGGACTGATCAGAAGCGCTTCGAGGCCGAGGCGTTCGCCGCGCCAGGCGTTGACCGTGGTGTCGCTGCAAGCTATCTGCGGAGGAGTGGCGCGCTGGCGGTAGTGGATGTTTTTTGAAGCCCATGAAAGGCGTGTCGGACCGGAGAGTGAGGCCCAGCCCGAAGTGTCGACGGTCGAAGTGTCGGCCGGTTCGGAGTATGTCCCGGAAGCGGGCGCGGCCGCTGCGGCTCCGATCGATGTCATAAGGGCTAATGACAGTAGAAATCGTGTCATGGCAGTTGTTGAAGATTAGCTGATGAGAAAAAATTATATTGCAAATATAGACATTTTTGAAGATTTTTATTAAGTTTGCGATAAGAAATGAGACTTGTCCTACAACGGGTGAGCAGCGCGTCGGTCACGGTCGACGGCCAGCTGCGCGGGTCGATCGGCACCGGGTTGATGGTGTTGGTCGGCGTTGAGTGCGGCGATACGCGTGAGGATGCCGACTGGCTCGCCGCAAAGACGGCCGCTATGCGCATTTTTCCCGACGACAATGAGGTGATGAACCGCTCGGTGACCGACATTCATGGCGATGTTCTTGCCATCAGTCAGTTCACGCTGACGGCCTCAACGCGCAAGGGCAACCGTCCGAGCTACATACGCGCTGCCGCCGGAGCGGAGAGCAAGCCGCTCTACGACTATTTCTGCGACAAGCTTCAGCAGTTGATACCCGGACGTGTCGACAAGGGCGTGTTTGGCGCCGATATGAAAGTGGCGCTCGTCAATGACGGCCCTGTGACCATTATAATCGATTCGCGGCTTAGAGAATGATGAACCGTACAGACATAGGCATATCGGAAAATCCACGGCCCCGGGGGCTGACAGTGGAGGAGGTGCAGCACACCGTTGACCATTGGATCCGCACTGTCGGTGTGCGCTATTTCTCTCCGCTGACCAATATGGCTGTGCTGACCGAGGAGGTGGGTGAAGTGGCCCGGCTTATAGCCCGGATCGATGGCGATCAGTCGTTTAAACCCGGCGAATCTGCCGATGCGCTCGCCGATGAACTTGCCGACGTGGTTTGGGTGGTGGCAGCGATAGCCAATCAGCATGGGATCGATCTGACATCCGCCTTTCTGAACAATCTTGACAAGAAAACCATTCGAGATAAAGACAGACATAGAGAAAACGATAAGTTAAAATCAAATAATCAATAAATATAAAACCTGTTATGGCAGATAAATATCATGACACCGTTGCGAAAAGCAACGTTCTGACCGACGACGAAAAAGTCAAGGCCGAAGTGGCAAAAATCCTTGCTGACGAAATGGAAGCCAACCGCAGTATCGACACCATGAAGCTGCTCTTCAACTGTATCGATCTGACCACGCTCAAAGCCACCGACTCGCCTCAGTCTGTGGCTCGCTTCACCGAGCGTGTCAATCAGTTTGAGCAGGACCACGGCGATCTGCCCCCGGTGGCTGCTATCTGCGTTTATCCCAATTTTGCTCCGGTGGTGCGCACGGTGCTCGATGTTTCGGAAGTGAACATCGCGTGTGTGTCGGGCGGTTTCCCCGCCTCGCAGACATTCCCCGAAGTGAAGGTGGCAGAGACGGCGCTTGCCGTGGAAGGTGGTGCCGACGAGATCGATATAGTGATGAACGTGGGTAATTTCCTCGACGGCGACTGGGAAGAAGTGTGCGACGAAATCGGGGAACTCAAACACGCATGCCGCGATGCTCACCTTAAGGTGATTCTTGAAACAGGCGCTCTCCGCACAGCTGAAAATATCCGTGCGGCTTCTATTCTGGCCATGTATAGCGGCGCTGATTTTATCAAGACATCTACCGGCAAGGAATTTGACGGCGCTTCGCTCGAAGCAGCCTATGTGATGTGTCAGTGTATCAAGGAGTATCACGAACAGACCGGACGCATGGTGGGCTTCAAACCGGCCGGAGGCGTTCGCACCGCCGATGAGGCACTGGCCTACTATACGATCGTGAAACACGTGCTTGGCGAGCAGTGGCTCGACAATGAATATTTCCGCATCGGAGCGAGCGGTCTTGCCAACAATCTTCTCAGTGTGATCCTTGGCGAGGAGACGAAATATTTCTAAGAGATTGATATAATGGATTATTGGATAGCCATAGATAAAAAGAAAATAGGGCCTCTATCGCTCAGCGATGTGCGCTCGCGCCGACTTGATCCCGAAACTCTCGTGTGGCACAACGGACTGGCCACATGGTGTAAGGCTTCGACGCTCCCTGAGCTTGCCGGATCGCTTGCCGGTGAGAGTGAAAATGCTGAATGTGGCAGTGGTAGCGCAGCGGAAGACCATGCTCAGGCGCCGGTGTTTAATATGCCTGAGGTGCCGACCCGCGCGGCGGGTCCGATCAGCAGCCGGCCGTCGTATATCGAATCGCGCGGCCCGGTGGAGATTCCCGAACGACCGACCACCTATCTCGGATGGTCCATAGCGGCGATCATACTCTGCTGTATGCCGCCCGCCATCGTGGCTCTGGTCTATTCTCTTAGGGTTTCATCGAAATACAACGAGGGTGACTATGCAGGAGCTAAGAAAGCTTCCGAACGCGCCGAGATCTGGCTGATCGTGGCGATTGTGGTCGGACTTGTGTGGATGCCGTTTTCAATGGTTCTGGGGCTGTTCTAATCCCGAAAAGGTAAATGATCCGAAGACCCGAAAAGGTAAATGATCCGAAAATTTGACCGAAGAGCGATCGTGGCAGTCGTTGTGGCTGCAGTGGCGATCGCTCTTCTGCTTTTCTATGCCCTGGTCGATGTGGATTCCGGCTTGATGCCACGCTGTCCGATCAAGGCGCTGACCGGTTTTGACTGTCCGGGGTGTGGCTCGCAGCGGATGATCCACGCTCTGCTCCATGGCGATTTCGCCGGGGCGTGGCGCCGGAATCCTTTTCTTATCGTGATGATCCCGGTGATGCTTGCTGCTCTTGTGGCGGAGCTTTGGCGCAAGAGATTTCCTCGGCTAAACCGAGTGATCCTCTCGCCGGCATCAATAGCCGTGATAATAGCTGCCACGGCGATCTGGACCATCTGTCGCAATATCGGGGGCTGATACCCCGGCTCTAATACTTTATCACTTTTGCGCGTCCATTTGTTATGACGATGCGGAAACCGCTGTGCGAATCGGTGCGTCGGCCTTGAAGGTCGTAGAGCTTTTCGTTATTGTCGCTGCAGTCGGCGTTGATGTCGGTCACACCGGCAATATCGTTGGTGGTTATTTCAATTAGAGCCGGTTCGACGTCAGGCTGGGCGCTGCGTATCAGATAGTGGGCGGTGCCTGAACCGGTGGCTGCGACCGTCAGCAGGAGTTTGCCGTCGGTCACCTCGGCCGCTGTCACCTCTATTGGCGAAATGCCGCTGTCGGCGGACTCGATTGAAAATTCCGTGTTGATGTTCGGATGCATGGGGTTGATTGCCAGTTCGATATGGTCTATCGGCGTGTTCATGACAAATCTCGATGATGCGATGCTTTCAATTCGGGCATATACAGGCTGATATGCCGAGAGCAGGTCGCTGTAAACGCCGTAGGAAGTTGCCGGCACATATATCGCCATCGATTCATCGGCTCCCGGCATCACGTGGTTACGCTGAGTAAAGGGAATATCACTCGCCCCGAACAGCAGAGTTTCAAGATTCGGACAATAGGTGAAAGCGTTTCTTCCGATGTGGGTAACCGTAGCGGGAATCGACACCGAGGTCAGATCCGGGCAGCGTGAAAAGGCGTTCTCGATTATATCCGTTACGGTATAGGAGGATCCGCCAACCGTTATTTGCGGTTTTACCGTAATATGGCCCGAATATCCGCGGTCGGGATGATAGCAGAGGGCAGCGCGGTCGGCCGAAATAGGCAGATAGTAAAGATCGTCAATGCGGTCGCCTACATACACTCTGCGTCGCGCCGAAATGTTGATGTTGTTTGCCTCATACATCACATCATATATTCCAAACGGCAGATCGATCGTAAAGGGTTCGAAGCCAAGAGTGCCGTTTAATGACCCCAACTCGCCATCGTAGAGAGTGTGTCGCTCCAACACGGTATTTGAGCCCTGAGGCGAAAACACCAGGTCAATCCTGATCCGGCCCGTGCGCTCATTGTTAATGTAAGGAATGTGGGACCACTCGCCCCCTTTCACCAGATATTCGGGCATCATTGAAGGATTCAACACTTCGGTGTCTCCGCCGCCGGAGTGCATGCCCGGAGGCGTGCCATTGACCACGGTTACGGTTTCCGTCGAGGGCTCTTTCAGCAGTTCTTCTCCCGATGCGGTGGTCAATCGAATGTTGTATCTTCCTGCGGGAAGGTTGCGTCCGTCGCTGTCCACTACATTGAATATCGTGCTCATCACTTTATTGAAGCCTCCCGATATCACATTGCCCAATATGGTTTTCTGATACACCGGGAGCGTTTCTCCTTCGGGAATCAATTGCAGCAGAATCGTGCCCAGATAGTCGGCGCCTCCATTGTTGACGATCACATACCGCAACTCGCATTGGTAGCCCGAATAAAGAGTAGGGGTGAGAAGTTCGGAGAGATAAAGTTCGTGGGTCGACGCCTGCACTGAGCTTTCCGGGTTATGGATATCATATTTGCCGGCCGGCGTAACGGTCAGCGCCACGTAGTGTTGGAGCCCTTCGGATTCGGCGCATATCTCGGGAGTTTCCTCCCCCCGGCTTATAATAGCCGGATAGATGCGATAGTCGCCGGCAGGGAGCGAAATATCAGTAAAATCATAGTTTTTATAGTCGCGGACCGTTACATTGGCTCCAAGCCATTGATTGGTCCAGAACGGTACCCACTCCAGTATGTTGTCCGAACCCTCCGCTACGATGACCGCTCCGAGGGATACATCTTCGTGAGCCACACCGCCTCCGGAATAGTACACCCGGTATCTTCCTTCGGATGCCACCGTCAGCGAGCCGTAGATGCTGCTCAGCGTTATGCCCGGATCGGCGCCGGGTGGCACTGCTTTGACAAGGTTCTGGTTGATATTGTAGCCTCGGTTGGTGTCGCCATAGTTGACGGCGGTAGGGCTAAGCAGGGCCAGACTAAAATATCCGTCGGACTGTCCGCCCCAGCCCCAGTTGACGTGCCACAGGCCCTCCTTGCGGTAGCCGTCGATCACGAAAGCGTGGCCGGACGACACTCCGGAATCGGCGGAATAAAAGACCGGACGTCCGAGCGATAACTCCTTGAAGATTATCGATTCCCATTTTGCAGTGGAGAAGTCCGACCGCGCCAGATAGCGAGTGTGGGTCTTGTCGTAGCCAAAATTATTGATCAGAGCGTGGTCCACTCCCGAACTGTAAGCTCCGCTTTCGGAAGGGGAGTAGCTCATGCCCACGCTGAGGCCGCAGGCAAGCATGAGCCTTGCCACGGCGAGCTTCGATTCCTCGGTGTCGAGCGAATTGTAGGAGGAGAGCAGATTGGCGAAATCTATAGGCGTATTGTCGTAGTCATACTCTACCTTCTCGCTGCCTGAACCCTGATAGAGATAGCCGGAAGTCTGAGCGTAGCCGATAGTGCGTATGATCTGCGCCATGGCTGTAGCCACGCACCCGGTCAGACACCTTTCGCCGGTCTTAATCGGGCAGAGCATGTTGTAGGGCGAGTGTTGATTCCATGCACATTCCATGAGGGGGGCAATGTCGGTCCAGCCGGTGTATAATGCCGCAATATCATTGTCGGTGGCGGCGAGCGCTGACCGTTGTGTGCCGGCTTCGTCGGCGGGCAGCGAAGCGATTCGCAGCCTGTAGGCCTCAAGCAGCCATGCCGCACCCGGGGCCAGGCGGTCGGGATCGAAATTCGCGGTCGGGATCTCGGCAAGCAATGCCGGCACGCGATCGTCGCCCGAGACGATCATGCAGCCACGGTCGCCGGTGCTGAACACATAGTATGCGGCCTCGGGCGAAGTGTATTGCAGCTCGTAGTGCGAGCGCGGATCCGTGCTCATAGTGTTGAACTCCGAACGTTCACCCACCACACGCCGGAGCGCTGCTTCGGGTGAGATCGTTCGCGCATACGTCATGGCGGGTGTGGCCAACACTATAACTGAGAGTATGGCTAATCGAAAAAAATTATTTATCATAGCATTAATCAATCTCTAAAAGTCCGAGAATATTTTGGGTTTGATGACTATGCCGAGGCGAAGCATCGAGTGGAATTGCTTGTAGTCGAGCAATCCTTCGCCATAGCCGTTGTAGTATTGAAGAAACAGATATTGGTTGTCGCGTTTGAATAAACGATAATTCAGCTCCACTATTGTGTTGTAGTTGAGCGACCATCCCCGGCGTTTGACCAGAGTGACCGAAGCACCGAATCGGCGGTCGGGGGTGAAGAAAGATGTGCCCACCTGATAAATGCCGCTGTAGTCGAGAATGTCTTTATTGTACATTCCGTCGACGATCGGAATCCATGCTTTGCCGTGGACAATGAAGTTGGGGTCGATCATGATGTTTGCGCCAACGCTCACTTTGTTCCAAGAGCGGGATTTGATTCCGTCGCGGCCGTTGCTCTCATGCTCCACGAGCAGAAAGAGCTTGCCGATAAATCGATTTTTGACAAACAGCGGTTTGACCAGCCCGACGCCGGGATTGAAGTTGAGGTCGGTCATCGGCATGGAGTTTTCGAGCACGTTCCAGAACACTTTCTGTGTGTAGAAGAGGAAAAGATATGTGTTCCAGGGGAGTGTGCTTCGGGTCAGACGCTGGGCAATCGAGATCTGAAACTTTACGTTGGTGTTTTCTTTGGTCGGTCGTTGACCGATCGGCGCGCCGAAAATGAAGTAGTTGTCTTTGTATAGGCCAAAGTATGGCTGATTGTCGAAGTCGCGTCGGAGGCTGTCGGAGTCTATAGTCTCACCCTGCTCCGATACGATCTGCGCACGGGCAGTGGCCGTCGTAAGAAAGACGGCTGCGAGCAGAAGAAATGTTCGGATGATCGGTTTCACTCTGCAAATATACTCACTTGCGGGAAAAATAACGCTATCGGCGGTTCGTTTTTTTGCCGGATGGCGACAAAATGTTTGCTTTACTCGCTTGGGTTGACTACCTTTGCTATCCAAACAGTTCATCATCGACTTATGAGATATATCCATACGCTTTTGACTATGCTCCTAATCTTTGCCGCGACAGGGTGTGGCGATAAGGATTCATTCGTGATCGCCGGAAAGATTGATGGAGCGGGCGACCGTAGCGTTACGCTGACCTATTATGCTGCCGGCGGTCTGAAATCGACCACCATCAATATGAATAGCGGAGTTTTTCAGTTTAAGGGATCGTCGGCCCGCCCCACGCTCGCTATAGTGACCGTGGCGCCCGACAATCAGCGCCTTGCCGCTGTGGTGGTGGCCAACGGCGATGAGGTCAGGATTGAGGGCGCTCTCGACAATCCGGCGGGCATCAAGGTGACGGGCAATTCCGATTCGGAGGCGCTGCAGAAGTGGATGGCCGACAACGATGAACTTCTACGGAAAGGGGATGCCGGAAAGATCAATAAGGCTGTGGCTGAATTTGTTAAGAAAAACTCTGACAAGCCGGTGGCTACGGCGCTGATGGTCACCTGCTTCCGCAGCGAAGGCTATGAGGCTATGGCCGATTCGCTTTTCACCGTGCTCGGACAGGATGTGCGCTCTATTGAAATGACGCAGAATTTCAATGCCGTCATATCCTCCTACGTGGGCAATGTCAGCGATGAGCCGCTACCGTTTCTGACGCTCTATTGCAGCAATGATTCGATGATCAACGTCAATCCTATTCGCCATTCGGCCACGCTGCTTTGTTTCGTGGATGCTGACCGCAAGCAGCGCGATTCGGTGGCATCGACACTCCGCGATCTGACGCGCAGCTACGACCGCTCGGAGCTTGCAGCTGTGGAGCTTTCGACGGCTGTTGATTCCTCGTCATGGCGCAGGTCGATATCAGGCGATAGCGCCCGATGGATCCAGGCGTGGCTTCCGGGATCGGTTTCGGCCACTCCGGTGCGCCGTCTCGATGTCAACCGCATACCCTATTTCATAGTGGCCGACTCGGCCGGTCGAACGATCTATCGCGGTCCGTCGATAGGTCAGGCCCGTCGGTTCGTTGACAAACAGTTGAAACGCTCTAACTAACTCCAATGCTTGTAAAGACTTTTGGCGCAGCCGTCCAGGGGATCGATGCGATCCGGGTCACCATCGAGGTGGCCGCAACTCAGGGTATAGCATATCATCTTGTCGGACTGCCGGATGCGGCAGTCAAAGAGGGGTATCAGCGCGTGATGTCGGCAATGAGGCAGAGCGGAATCGATTTTCCGCGCCGCCATATCGTGATCAATCTTGCCCCGGCCGATGTGCGCAAGGAGGGAGCGGCCTACGATCTGCCGATAGCCATTGGTATACTCGCGGCATCGGAGAAGCTTCAGCCGGAACGGCTGTCGCGCTATATGATCATGGGAGAGCTGTCGCTCGACGGCTCCATTCTCCCTATCCGCGGTGCGCTGCCGATGTCTATTCTTGCCCGTCAACTTGGATTTGAGGGTATGATCGTGCCTAAGGCCAATGCCACGGAGGCAGCGGTGGTCAATCGCCTGAAGGTCTACGGAGCGGAAACGCTGCGTGAGGTGGTTGAGTTTCTGTCGGGTGAAGGCACGATGGAGCCAACGGTGGTTGACACACGCGCGGAATTTGCGGCCGAGAGCACTAATTTCGATTTTGATTTCAGTGAGGTCAAAGGGCAGGAAAATGTGAAGCGAGCCTTTGAGGTGGCGTGTGCGGGCGGTCATAATATTCTGCTCGTGGGTCCTCCGGGGTCGGGAAAGTCAATGATGGCTAAGAGGTTGCCGTCGGTTCTGCCTCCGCTGTCGCTTTCGGAGGCATTGGAGACCACTAAGATTCATTCGGTGGCGGGAAAGCTGCCTCGGGGTTCAAGGCTTATGACGCGGCGCCCGTTTCGGTCGCCACACCACACGATTTCGCCCGTGGCGCTCGTGGGGGGTGGCACTAATCCTATGCCCGGGGAAATATCTCTGGCCCATAACGGCATACTTTTTCTCGATGAGTTTCCCGAGTTCAGCCGGACGGTGCTCGAAGTGATGCGGCAGCCGCTTGAAGATCGCACGATCACGGTGTCGCGTGCAAAATATTCGGTGGATTATCCTGCCGGATTTATGCTCGTGGCGAGTATGAACCCTTGTCCGTGTGGCTATTATAATCATCCCACCAAGGCATGTGAGTGTCCGCCGGGGGCTGTCAGGAAATATCTCAACCGGATTTCGGGGCCGTTGCTTGACCGCATAGATATTCAGGTCGAAATATTGCCTGTGGCGTTTGACGATATGACCTCCGAGCAGACCAGCGAGACGAGCGAAGCCATACGTCGGCGTGTGATAGCGGCCCGCGCCATTCAACAGCAACGGTTTGCGTCAGAGCCACATATCCATTGCAATGCCCAGATGAACTCACGGTTGCTGCGCGAGCATGCGCGCCTCGACGATGAAACCATGGCTATCCTGCGCGATGTCATGACTCGTTTGGACATGTCGGCCCGTGCCTACGACCGCATCCTCAAAGTGGCGCGCACTATAGCCGATCTCGACAACTCCCATGAAATTCGTCCCCACCACATGCGCGAAGCCGTCTCCTACCGCAACCTCGACCGCTCCTCCTGGGGCGCGTCGGCAGGATCTTTGCCATTTTAGAAACTGTTTAAGAAACTGTTTAAAATTATGTGGAAAATTTTTATATGCTCTGATTTTGATGATCTTTCAGGCGATTTTTGCCAAGTTTTATCGGTCACGATGCCCGCATCGCTCCCTCTTCAACTTGCAAAACTCATCCTTAAATATCCTCAAAATCATTCGCACATAAATTTAAACAGTTTCTTAGGGCTGGTCACCATAAGGAAAAGAATGATGGACGAGGGCTGATGGTGTTTTTTTATTTGTCGTATGGTGAAATTGATGACGATGGCGAAAATCCCCGATGTTTCGGAAGGGATTATGCCTTGAAAACGGTTGATCTCTTCTTATGAGACGTTTCCTCCACTTATTTTAGCTAAGTATTTATGAATACTTACTTATGGAGATCATGTTGGATTAAGATGGATTAAGTTGTATTGACCACTTAAGACTAAATTTGTAGAAAAATCGTGAACATGGCGGAAAAACATTTGCAGGTTAACAGAGATATTATTTCAAAATTGTGTTTAGCTATCGAGAAGCGTCTTGGGAGAAAGATGAGTTCTCCTCGGGATTTCGAGTATCTCTCCGAGGAGATGGCAAAAATCGGCACAAGACTTTCAGGCTCCACATTGAAAAGAATCTGGGGTTACAACCGGGATGTTTCTGACAAGTATCGCCCCTATCGCTATACTCTGATTTCTTTGGTCAATCTGTTGGGCTACAGGGACCTTGATGATTTCAACCGGCATTACAACAACGAAAGTGCCATCCAGTCGGCCGAATTCAAGGGAGACACCATCCGGACCGATGATATCATGCCGGGCAGCATAGTTGAAATCCGTTGGGCTCCCGACCGCCGATGCAGCCTTGTGTGTCTGGATAAGGGTCTTTTTAAGGTTGCCGAATCCTATCACGGACGCCTCCGTCCGGGTGACATCGTCCGGTGTATGAGCCTGACTCAAAACGCTCCGCTCTATTTCAACGAAGTGACACGCCCCGCAACAAACGAAAGATTTGTCTACACAGCCGGGCAGCACACGGGTATCCGCTACAGCATCCACGGGATCATCAACTCCGACGAGGAGTGCATAATCTCCTGATCCTCGGCTATCGCCCCGACATTCGTTGGAATATAAGTAAGAAACTGTTTAAATTTATGTGGAAAATTTTTATATGCTCTGATTTTGATGATCTTTCAGGCGATTTTTGCCAAGTTTTATCGGTCACGATGCCCGCATCGCTCCCTCTTCAACTTGCAAAACTCATCCTGAATTATCCTCAAAATCATTCGCACATAAATTTAAACAGTTTCTAAGTATTCAAAATTAAACGATAGTAAGTAATTCATTGATCTTTTATACTATCTGCGGCTTCTTTTTTGCTCTTTTGACTTGTCGTTCAGTCGCATAGCTCGCTATGCTCTTTCTCTCCGCACCAAAATATTCTAAAAATAAGCTCGCATATAGTATAAAGAATTATGAATACTTACTTAGCGCCTTTTAACAGGATGTAAGCAGGGGTGCCGTATATGCCTTTGTGTCTGCAACCACCGTCAGATTCTCGCAGTTTAGAGAGTGTTTGAATTTAAATG
>JAAVEX010000091.1 GCA_014801065.1 Barnesiella sp. | reverse complement strand
TTCTTTTTCGGCCACATAAGTGTATGTATATTCAATAGACGAGGAGCTTTCAGCCCGACCATTTATATTAGAATAGCTCTGCGCACGAGATATGCCGGGCCCGAATGTCAGTCGACAGCCGGGAATTTCGGGTGAACCAAGATTGGGTGTGCCGGATGCGTTTTTGAGTACGAATGTCACCTGGAATTTATCACCCACGCGAATGTTGCGATCTCTTACATTTACCGAAAATGACACATTGCCGGCAGCGAAGCCGGTCAATGTACAGAGTATGGTGAATAATGTAGTCAGATATATTCTTTTCATCATCAGATTGTCATGTTGAAACAAAACATAATATTATATGGAAGAAGATCACCAGGGACGATCTGTTGTGCGACGTGTGGTCTGAGATCCGCGTCGCATCTCTACCTTTTTGCGGGTCTGTTCTTCTTGTTTTTTCGCCGATTCAAGAATCTTATCAGAATTTTCCTTTGTCATGGCAGGTTTTTGACTGCCTGAGTTGCCCTGATTTCCATTATTTTCTTTCGGCTTGTTTTCGGGGTTATTTTTGTCGGAAGAGTCGTTTTTGTCTTTATCCTGATCTTTTTGTTTATCGTTGTTCTGGTTATTGTTCTGATCTTGATTTTTATCCTGGTTTTCTTTATCTTTATTTTGATCTTTGTTGTCCTTTTGGTCCTGATTCTGCTGATCCTGATTATTCTTCTGATCTTGTTGCTGCTGAAGTTTCAGCTGAGCCACGCGAAGATTCTGTCGAGCCTTGATATGATTCTGATCCCTACGCAACGCTTCTTTATAGTAAGCGATACTCTGAGGAAGATCATTGGCTTCAAAATAAATGTTGCCTAAATTATAAAAGGAGTTAACCACAAGGTTAGCATCGCGGTTAAGAGTGATAACATCGTTGAATAACTGAACAGGGTCTGATATGTTTGCGTTTTTTTTCTCGGAACCATCCGCAGAATCATTTTTTCGGTTTTGCGCTACCGGATTGCCATTTTTACGCAAGAGAGTCAAGGCAAGATTAAATAGAGCGGTGGAGGCATTTTTGTCATATTGCAACGCCTCTCTATAATAAGTCTCAGCTTTTGAATAATCCTTGGCACGATATGCATCGTTGCCATTGCTGACGGCATTGCGCACATGTCTTTGAGCAGCTTCAGGGGAAGCGGCAAGCATATCGCCAGCTACAAAGAGGGCCGCAATAAGGAATATGACTAATTTACGCATCATTTATTTGATTTTGTAAAAAAATTAAAGTTTTTAAGCCATTTCAGTTTGCTGTAGGGCAAAGCGATGTCAATCAGCATGAGAAGGAGCGAAATGGCAATGAAAATTGGGAAGAGGTCAGTAGAATCCGACGGAATTGAAGTGCGCTTATATTCTGTTGATTTGATTTTACGGAGCTGATTTTCAAGGTCGGTAACCGCAGAATTTGAATTTCCAGCGATATAAATACCTTTTCCAGCTTCGGCAATTTTAGCTGCACCTTCGGCATCAAGGGCTGTTTTCACTTCGACTCCATCATAAATCATGTAGCCGGTAGGGGAGTCCGCAGACGGGATCGGCATGCCTTCTCCGGTTGTACCCATGCCGATAACATCAACCTGGATGCCGGCCTCAGCTGCGTTTTTAGCAGCTGCTATGGCGTTATCTTCGAAGTTCTCACCATCAGTGATAACGACAATCGCTTTATTGAACTGGCTGTTTGGGTCGAAAGCACCAACAGCGCTATTGATTGCGGCACCAATAGCGGTTCCTTGGAATGGAGCCATCTTCGGATCAAGAGAGTTAACAAACATTTTGGCCGAATAGACATCGGGAGTGAGCGGAAGTTGAAGATAGGCATTGCCGGCAAACACAATTAGACCCACGCGATCGTTGTGCATATTGTCGAGGGCTTTGTCAAGAATGAATTTTGCTCTCTGCAGGCGCGAAACGCCGTTAATATCGTTGGTGTTTGAGGCGAGCATAGAATTCGAAACGTCACAACAGATCATCACTTCTATACCGCTGACAGATTCCGAGTCCTCACCGTCGAAAGAAACGCTTTTACCAGTCTGTACATAAGGGCGAGCAGCAGCAATTATTATCAAGCCGAGAGCTATAATCTCAATACCCGTTTTTATAAAAGGCAAGTATGTTGAATCGTCGGGCATAAGCGTAGCCTTATCGAGATGCTTGCCAAACTTTGCAAGACGCTTTTTGCGATATAGCCTTACAAATATATATCCGATTGCCAGAACAGGCAAAACAAAGAGCAGATATAAATATTGTGGATTTGCGAAACTAATCATAAATGAATGGGGTTTTTCTGATTACGACAACGGGCGGATAACAATTGTTCGACAGAAAATCTCAAAAAGCAGCAATCCGAGGGCAAGGAGAGCCCATGGCAGAAAGTCTTCTTCGGTCTGTGCGAATTTTCGCACACTGATTTCTGTTGTTTCAAGTTGATCTATTTCATCAAATATCTCAGAAAGTACCTGTTCATTCTGAGCACGGAAATATTTTCCACCGGTTTGTTCGGCAACAGAAGTGAGAGTTTTCTCATCAATCACTACCGGTAGCTGAACAGTGTATGTGCGGCCGAATTGATCTTGCTGTGGGAAGGGGGCAGTGCCATTGCGACCAACACCGATGGTATAAATCTTTATACCATTGAGTGCGGCAATCTCTGCTGCATCCGAAGGAGTTAGCTGCCCGGCATTATGCGATCCGTCGGTCAAGAGGATTATGCTCTTAGATTTTGCTTTACCATCTTTAATACGATTAATAGCCGTGATCAGACCATCGCCAATTGCCGTATTGTCTTCAAGCAAACCTACTTGCACCTCGTTGAGATAATTAATCAACTGCGCATGGTCAGATGTCATAGGTACCGCGGTGAAACATTCTGCTGCAAAGACGACCAAGCCGATATTGTCCGTTTCTCTGGCTGTGATGAATTGGGACGCTACTTTTTTCGCTGCTTCAAGACGATTTGGTTCAAAATCGCCGGCAAGCATACTCGAAGATATATCGAGCGCCATCACAATATCAGTGCCATTTGTAGTAGAGTTAGACCATCTCACGCTGCTCTGAGGACGAGCAAGAATTATAATAAGCGTAGCAAGGACACACATCCTGACACCAAACAAAACATAAATCAGATATTGTTTCCAGGAACGTCTCTGATTATCGAATGGTTTCATTGACGATATGGACAGGCTTGCATATCTTTTGCGACAGGTGTAGATGTACCATGCAACACATGGCAAAATGATTAGCAGAAACCATAGATATTCAGGATGTGCAAATTGGATGTTCATCATGTTGGGTGTGATGTTCAAATTATTTAGTCACATTTTTATCTTTCCGAGGATTCAAATCATTTGAGATAATCATAGTATCTTCAGAATTATTCGAAGATCGGTTTTTATTTTTGTCGGTATCATCTTTTCCACCATCCACAGGAGCTTCGACCGGTTTAGTCAACTCAACAAACTGACGTACATTACCAAACGAACGCTGATTTTCATCGGCATTTGGTCGAGCCTTTGCAAATTTAACGAAGTCGGCCTGCATAAGGACAGCATTAATCAGGCTGGTATATTCAGTCAAACCTTCATTCTGAGAGAGCGCGTCAAGGATTTGAGGCGTGGTCATTTCCATAGCATTGATACCAAATCGACCATTAAGGTAGGTGCGTAAAATATCAGTAAGCTCAGTGTAATATTCTTTCTCAGCTCCTTTCTGCCAAAGCATCTGATCTTGAAGCGATGACAGACGGTTGATGGCAAGTTCATAGGGCGGTATTGGCTTCTTGACAGGGATCAAGGGGATGCGTCCGTGGCGCAGCCATTTCATGTAGACAAAAATGAAACCTGCAATTAAAATAATCGCAGCCACGATCCACCAGAAATAATCGACAGCCCAATCAGGAATATAGTCGAGAAATTTCTTATCTACTTTAGTGACATCGGAATAATCATGGATTTTAAAATCTGTGACAATGGTGTCCGACATCACAAGATTAGCAGTGTCGAGTGGAAACGGATCAACACGTATTGCCGGGGAATTGCACACAATTGTGTCGTGACCGGATATGCAAAGAATAGGGGGGAGGGTATACAATCCGGAGTCGAACACCTGCACAAGAAAACTTTCTTTCAGTTCCTTGCGATTATTGCCAAGGTCAGTCAGAGATGAATTTCGATTGGAATTAATCTCCATTTCAGGGTCCATTCCATCTGTGTCGATGGTAATTCTCGAATCAGGAAGAAGCGGGCCGCTGAAATCGACACTAAGAGTGGTCTGGCTTCCTGCCATCATCGTAGTGCTGTCAACTTTTGCACTTGCTTTGAAGTCAGAAGGCAAAGCGTTTGCTCCCCGGGAAAAGCATAGCGCAAAAGAAATAATGGCAAATATAATAGTTAAACTGATGGATCTTTTCATCTTACACCTCGTCCTTTAAACAATGACATTAACGCTTTGACATAATCTTCATCAGTGGCAATCGATGTAAAGTCAACTCTACTCTTCATCATAGCCTCCGACATCTGTTGCTGACGTGAATACCACCACTTGCTATAGCCGTCCCTGATTTTTTTTGATGAAGTATTAATCCATTTTGACCGGCCGGTTTCGAGATCAGACATTCTGACGAGCCCTACATTTGGCATCTGAGTGTCACGTTTATCATAAACCTGAATACCAATCAGATCATGTTTATTGGAAGCAACTGACAATGCTTTCTGATAATCATTGCCATCAATAAAGTCGGAAATGAGAAAAGTGGTGGTACGCTTCTTAAGAGCATCGGTAAAGTACCTAAGCACTTCGGCGATATTCGTACCTGTGTTTTCGGGTTGAAAATCGAGTAATTGACTAATAATAAAGAGTATGTGTTTCCGGCCCTTTTTGGGAGGTATGAATTTTTCAATTTTATCCGAAAAGAAAATCACACCAATCTTATCATTATTCTGAATGGCGGAAAACGCGAGTGTAGCGGCAATTTCTGCAATCATCTCGCGTTTTTCTTCGCCAACTGCGCCGAACAACCGACTGTTTGACACGTCAATAAGAAGCATAACAGTAAGCTCGCGCTCTTCTTCATACACCTTAACATAGGGCTGATTCTGACGGGCCGTGACATTCCAGTCGATGTCACGAATATCATCACCATATTGATAACTTCTGACTTCAGAAAAAATCATACCACGCCCTTTGAAAGCAGAATGATATTCTCCCGCAAAAATATTCTGCGAGAGTCCCCGAGTCTTAATCTCGATTTTTCTTACTTTCTTAATCAATTCATTTGCATCCATTACGCTTCAAGATTGTAGGTGTGGAAACAATATAGATCAAGGCACTTCGATCTTATTAAGAATTTCGGAAATAATTTCGTCGGCCGAAATATTGTTAGCTTCCGCTTCATAGGAAAGGCCGATGCGGTGGCGGAGAACGTCATGGCAAACAGAGCGCACATCTTCCGGAATTACGTAGCCTCTGCCGCGAATGAATGCATAGGCTCTGGCTGCACGGGCAAGTCCGATAGACGCACGGGGGGAGCATCCGAAGCTAATGATGTTTTGAAGATCGCGCAGGCCATATTCTGCCGGGAAACGAGTGGCGAATACGATATCGACGATGTAACGTTCAATTTTTTCGTCGAGATAGATCTTTTCAACAATTTTCTGCGCTTCAATAACATCAACAGGACGGAGCATAGGGCGCACTTCGACTTTTTCGCGGTTAATGTTTTGGCGAATAATGGTCATTTCTTCGTCGCGTGTGGGGTAGCCGATCACCACTTTTAGGAGAAAACGGTCAACCTGTGCTTCGGGCAGGGGATAGGTGCCTTCTTGTTCAATGGGGTTTTGTGTAGCCATGACCAAGAACGGGGAGTCCAAGCGGAATGTGTTATCTCCGATGGTGACCTGACGTTCCTGCATCGCTTCAAGAAGCGCACTTTGCACTTTGGCCGGAGCACGGTTAATTTCATCGGCAAGAACGAAATTAGCGAAAATCGGACCTTTCTTTACTTGGAACTGTTCGTTTTTGACGCTATATATCATGGTGCCGGTCACGTCGGCCGGAAGAAGATCGGGAGTGAACTGGATTCGGCTGTATTTACCATCAATGAGTTGAGCAAGCGTTTTGATGGCAAGTGTCTTAGCCAATCCCGGCACACCTTCGAGAAGTACATTGCCATTGGCAAGCATTGCGACAAGAAGTGATTCAATCAAATGTCGCTGTCCCACGATGGTCTGGTCCATACCGTGAAGAATCATATCGACGAAATTATGCCGACTTGCCACTAATTCATTTAATTCGTTGATGTTTACTTGCATATTAAAAAAGTATGTAGACAAATAATGTGTTTATTCCATTTTTCAGTCAATTCCGCTAATTGACCTGATCTTAGAAAATGTTTAAATTTATGCGATTATTTTTATATGCTCTGATTTAATGATCTTTCAGACGATTTTTGCCAAGTATTATCGGACGCGATGTCAAAATAGGTCCCTTTTCAACTTGCAGAAGTCATCCTATAACATCCTAAAAATCATTAGCACATAGATTCAAAGCTCTCTAAGAATCTGTCATTACGACAAACAAAATTATACAATGTAATTAAGTTAATTATAAACTTTGTTGTTAAATAACTTTATTATTTCTTTCCTTGCCTAAATGATTAATAAATTTTTTGACCCTCGCCGATTGTCGACTTGTGAATTTATAGATCATTAACTGATCCACCCTCTATACTACGACAAAAGCTTTATGAGGTCGGTAACATAGGCTGCGTAGGCAATGGCCGCCAAGATAAGACCCACCATCAAACCAACGAAAAATCCTACCCAGAAATGACTTTTACGTTTTGGCTGGACATATTCCACATATTCTTCTTCATCTTCCGGGATCATTGAGATAGAAGTAGTCGATGCTTCGGATATAGTTTCAACTATGGCGTTGTCTTCGCAATGGTCCTCATGCACTACTTCTTCAACTATGACTTGCGGATGATCAACTTCCGGAGAATTGTCCGGCAGATTCAAAGATGTCGAAGCCTGTTCCATGACCTCCTCTACGGCATCAGCCTCCACGGAAGCCTGTTCAAGATTCGTTGGATCAGAAGTCTCAGAATGCACTACCGATACGTTTTGATCTTCCTTTTCCGGCTCGATTGGGTGAACGAAGGAAGATGCGGAAACCATATCGGGTTCAGATGATTCATGATGAGCCACTTCCGGTGTCGGTGTATTTCGAGTTATCTGCTCGGGTGCATCGCTTTCTTCTACTGCAGCCACTGACGGTTGAATAGTATCTGCTTCAGATTCAGTGTCGGACTGTTGATTTTCAATAGAGTGGGAGGCTTCAACTGTCGTAACTTCTTCAATCGCAACTTCTTCGTTAGCATCCTCCTCATCCGGTATAGGCGAAGTAATCTCGTCGAGACTGATATCACTCTTTATGTCGACCGGTTGAAAAAAGTTGAATGGGGCGTTGATTTCCGATGCCAACTTACTGTCGGGTGTGAAACGAATGGGATCTGCCGCATTAACATCGACTGAAAATACCCCAAGACCATCTACATCAACCGTTTTACCTTGAATAAGATCGCCTGCGATGTTTTGAAATAAAAGTTTTACAAATAGCTGACATTCTGATTCAGAACATCCACACTTCGCGGCCATCTGAGAGGCAAGAAGATTTAAGGGGACTTTTGTATTCATCCAAGAATCTTTTTTCGGAGTACGACACTTGATTTAATCTGCATCTCGATGGCCGGAGGTAACAACATACGCCGACCGGAAGA
>JAAVEX010000090.1 GCA_014801065.1 Barnesiella sp. | reverse complement strand
TTTTGCCGAAAATATCGATCCGCTTATCGCCGCCGTCGAGATCGGCGGACTGATGAAATACACCACCCGCAGCCATGGAACGCTTCAGGGAGATCTCACAGGTGAATGTCAGATCAAAAACACGCGAACTGTCCTTGCGGCAATAGATATTTTTAGAGGGCAGGGAGTTGATATCTCCGACCGGGCAGTTCAGACCGGTTTACGCAACGTAGTCGCTCTTACCGGCCTGGCCGGAAGATGGCAGACTGTCGGTAAGGATCCGTTGACTGTCTGCGACACCGGCCACAATCCTGCCGGATGGCGATATAGCGTCGATCGCCTTGCCTCCCTTCCGGGAACCCGTCATATCGTTATCGGATTTGTTGCCGACAAGGATGTCAGGGAGATTCTCTCCATGATTGCTGCGAGAAAGATCGGTCATGCGATATATCATTTTGTCGCTCCCGATTCACATAGAGCCATGCCTGCAGATCGATTGCGATCGCTCGCCGCTGAGGTCGGGCTGTCAGGCCATTCTTACGGTAGCGTTGCCGAGGGGTATAAAAAAGCCCTCGCCGATGCCGGCAAGGGCGATTCTATATTCATTGGAGGCAGCAACTATGTTGTTGCCGAAGCGCTGGCTATAATGCAGCGATAGTCTCGATCTCTACGAGCACCTGCTTGGGAAGTTCCTTGACTGCCACGGCCGAGCGGGCAGGGAAGGGGGCGGTGAAGTTGGCCGCATACACTTCGTTCATCGGAACGAACAGGCTCATGTCGGCAAGAAATACGGTGGTCTTTACCACATTGTCCATTGTCATGCCAGCCTCAGCGAGAATAGCTTTGATATTGTCGATCGACTGTTGGGTTTGTGCCGTGATCCCTTCCGGAACATTGCCTGTTGCCGGATCTACAGGGATCTGGCCTGAAATGAAAAGCATATTGCCTGTCTTGATTGCTTGGCTGTAGGGGCCGATTGCACCGGGTGCGTTTGTCGTTGCGATTTGTTCTTTCATTTTTTTGATTTTTTATTTATTTGACAGATGTTTTCTTATGTTTGATAGGGATGTCGATAAGTCTCGTTTTTTCGGCCTCTTTCCGTGCGGCCTGTTGGATTGATTCAAATATCTTTTGCACCGGGCCGAAATTTTTCGAATAGTCCTGAATGAAGTTTTCGGCGCCATGATTGTATAGGCGGTCGGCCACGTCGGCTATCGTCATTTCGCTCACATTGACCGCCGGCTGCACTTTGCGTTCGTTGGTCTCCTTTTCCTCTCCCTCCACGAAATTTATCAGCCCTAACTCTCGAAGACGTTCCACCTCGGGATTGATCAGATTGATTGGCAGCCGGTAGCATTGCCCGAGATCTGCTATGTTCATGGCCTTCATTGAGCGGTCAAAGCGCTGGGCTATTATAGCCATTACGATGATAGTGGTCTGATAACGATACGAATCTGATATGCCCCTGATATTATCGCCGTAGTTATATTCCCCGATATTCTGTATGGCATAGCAGAGCACTCCTCCGGTCAGCGTAAACAGCCATACAAGCTGCATCCAGATCAAAAACAGTGGTAGAAATGAAAAGCTGCCATAGATAGCATTGTATTTCGCCACATATAGCTGGCCGCTTATAAACAGCCATTGCAGTATCTGACACGCTGTGCCGATAAGTATGCCGGGAATAATGGCGTTTTTGAATTTCACCTTCGTATTCGGAACGAGCATGTAAGTGCCTGTGAAGAAGAGCCATGTGATCACGAGTCCGAGGAAGTCAAACAGCATTTCGATGGCCGGCTGCATAAACTCGTAGGGTAGCAGACTCTTCAGCGATCCGCTCATGAAAATCGTGATCCCGTTTGAACATATCAGGAGAATGGGGAGCACGAGCATGATAGCGAGATAGTCGGTGGCCATGCGCCAGTAGGATCTGCTTTTCGTTATCTGCCATATATCATTAAACGAAAGCTCGATACTTCTGATCAGAGATATGACCGTCCAAAGCAGGAACACCACGCCAACTCCTACAAACACTCCTCCCGATGCCTGCGACAGATAGGAGTCAACGAAGCCAAAAGCCGTTTTCAGCAGTTGCTCCTGCGAGGGCAGCTGACGGATCATCTGCTGCATAATGACATCCTGCAATCCGAATCCACGCCCTATCGCGCAGACCAGTGCAAGCGCCGGCACTATGGCCAGCAGCGTGCGGTAGGTCATAGCGCATGCTTTCGATTGCAGATCGCCATTAAGAAAGGATCTGATCGAAAGATTGACCACTTTTATGATGTTGATCCATCGGCTTTGTCGCGGATCGTTCCACACCCCCGACATGCAATAGTCCACTATCCGACGTGTCTTATACGTGGCGCGTCTGATGAATCTTGCGATATGGCTCTTGCTTTTTGCTCTCATGCGTCTTGTTGAGGATTATTCATAGAGATAAAACATCCGTTCCATCATTTGCCATTTGTCGGTTGAGGCTGCATTTTCTTTATCCGTGTCCTGAAAGTTCGACATAAACAGTTCCCATTCAGCCTGACGCGGAAGCGTAGCCAGCCGCTCCATAGCCGAATCCCAGTCGAAATCTGCAGGAGTTTCAACGATCATAAACAAGCGGGTCCCAAGAATGTAGATCTCCATTTCAAGTATCCCTACCGAGCGTATCCCTTCAATGACTTCCGGCCATATATTGCCCTCGGCATGACGTCGACGATACTCAGCGATCAGTTCGGGGTTGTCGCGCAAGTTCAGAGTCCGGCAATATCTTTTTGTCGTGGCCGGACCATTTGATCTGTTGATGATATATCCGCTGTGCATTGATGTTGTTATTTGTTACCGGCTTCTATTGAAAATGTCGCTATAAGCGGCCTGTGATCGGATGCCTGAGAGTTTAACACTTCAATGCCTGATAATGTTGTGTCGCAGCCGCCTCCCGTTAAAATGTGGTCTATCATTTCCGTAGGAAGATCTGATGGGAATGTGGGCGTCTGAGGGTATTGTCGTTTCAGTCCATATCGCTCGTCAAGAATTTGGAAAAGCGGATCGTCATAGCCGGCGTTAAAATCCCCGGCCATAAACGTAGCGCGACCATTGGCTGAGAGTTCTGCAAGCTTGCGGGCCACGATCTCGGCTCCTTTGTCGCGGTCTTTTTCCGTCAGACTGAGATGCGTACATGCTATTGCTTTATCCGGCCACACGGCTATGATTGCAGTCCGCGCTTCTTCGCTCCCCGGAAGCGCAATGCGTATGATTGAATCAGGCTCTGAATCGCACAGCATGCCTATTCCATAGCGGCCGCCGTCAAAGTCTATGGCTGCCGAATAGTAAGGCCGCATCGATGTTTTCTCCGCAAGGTAATCAATCACATCGCGCCCGTCGGATCGTCGCGTTACGCTGTCCACTTCCTGCACGGCAACTATATCCGGACGCGCCGAGACTATCACCTCCGCTATCCTGTCAAGATCTGCCGTGCCGTCTATTCCGATACCATTGCGGATGTTGTAGCTCATAATCTTGAGGTCAGCTGCCCTGACGAATATGATGCCGGCCAGCATTGCTGCTGCAATGGCTATTTTTCTTACTGATAAAGTTGACATGTTAAAATATTTTTGCAAATGTAATAATTTCACATCATAGTGTTTTTACTTTTAAATGATTTTAGCATAAAGGGAGTTTTTATACGATTTTTCAAATCAATCATACCCGCTGCTCATTTATTAATAAATTAACATAAATCGGTTGCATGATTTGCTCAAATTAATTACTTTTGCAATCGATTTTAAATCACCCTTTGCATATACAATTGAATTATGAATATATCTACAAAAAATCTCGATGCTGTCAGCCTTCGTCTGACAGTTGAAGTCAGCGAAAATGACTACAAGGACAAAGTGAAAGAAGAGCTTAAGAAAATCGGTCGCACCCACCAGATCCCCGGATTCCGTAAAGGACATGTGAGCTTGACCGATCTTCAGCGTCGTTTTGGCCGTCAGGTGACAAGCGATGTGATCAACCACGTTGTTTTTGAAGCCGTGATCGGCTATATCGAAGAAAATAAACTCAACGTGCTCGGCCAGCCCATGCCCGTTGAAATCAAAGAGCTTGATCTCAAAAACCAGAAAGACTTCACTTTTGAATATGATCTGGCACTCGCTCCCGCCCTCGACATTGTGATCAATAAGGATATCACGATGCCTTACTACGAAATCCAGGTGTCGGATGAAATGATCAACGAACAGGACGCTGCTTTCTGCAAGCGTTTCGGTGCTCAGGTGCCCGGCGAAGAATTCGAACCCGATGCGCTCGTCAAAGGTTCGATCATGGAACTCAACGAAGACGGCACCATCAAGGAAGGCGAAGATGCTATTCAGGTGGTCAACGGAATCGTTGCCCCCATGTACTTCCTCGATAAAGAAGAAGCTGCCAAGTTTGAAGGCAAGAAAGTTGGCGACAAGGTGGTGTTCAATCCCCGCAAGGCTGCCGACGGAAATGCTGTTGAGCTCTCTTCTATGCTCAATATCGATAAAGACCGTGTCGCTTCCGTCAACGGCGACTTCGAAATGGCTATCTCCGAAATCATCGTGGTTCGTCCTGCCGAGCATAACGAAGAATTCTACACCAACGTTTTTGGCAAGGACAAAGTCAAGACCGAAGAAGAATATCGTCAGGCTGTTAAGGAACTCATCGAAGGCGAGCTCAAAAACAATTCTGAAATGGCTTTCCGTTTCACCGCTCGCAAAGAACTCATGGCTAAATACGGCAATATGGAGCTCCCCGCTGAAATCCTCAAAAAATGGCTCATCAGCCGTGATGCCGATCTGAATGCCGAGAACATCGACGAACGCTTCGATGCAATGACCGACGATCTGAAATGGCAACTTATCAAGGAACAGGTAGCCAAAGTGCTCGATGTTAAGATCGAAGAAGACGACCTGCTCGAATTTGCCAAAGGTCTTGCCGCTCGTCAGTTCGCTCAGTATGGTATGACCAACATGGACGAAGAAACATTGACCGGCTACGCCAAGAATATTCTTGAAGACAAGAAATATCGTGGCAAACTGATCGAACAGGTTGGCGATGTCAAGCTCTTCCACGCTCTTCAAAACGCCATCACTCTCGACGTTAAAAAAGTATCGCTCGACGAATTCAAAGAAATCCTCTCTAAACTCTGATCTGATAATTCCATCACTCCATATAAACGAAGAGGCCGTGCACCCGCACGGCCTCTTCTCTTTAAAAACCATCCCCCAATCCGCCGCCCACCTGGGAGGGACGGCTTTAGCCGTCAGCCTGACTATCAACAAATTATCTCAGTAAAAGGGGCGGCTAAAGCCGACCGTCCCACCGCCCCCCCCAAAAAAAACATCAGCCGTCCGTCAAGTCCATCGGCCGTGCTCGGCAGATCCAACCAAACCGACAAATTCGCATCGCCGCCCGCCATTCCCATATTATCTTTGCCGCATGATTCTGAGCCCCGACAAAGATACCCGCCCCTGCGCCGTCAACCATCTCTACCACTTTCAGAAATGGCTTCGCCGCCCCATGACGCGCCTTGAATCATCCGTAATCCTCCCGATCGAACGCCTTCGCACCGCCAACCGCCGCCCCGACCTCCCCTTGCGCGTCTACGTCGACGACCCCGGCTGCTACGGCTCCGCCATCCGCGACATC
>JAAVEX010000089.1 GCA_014801065.1 Barnesiella sp. | reverse complement strand
GTGCGGAGAGAAAGAGCATAGCGAGCTATGCGACTGAACGACAAGTCAAAAGAGCAAAAAAGAAGCCGCAGATAATATAAAAGATAAATAAATTACTTACTATCGTTTAATTTTGAATACTTACTTATCCACTAATAGAGCAAGGTATCGGATAGGGGGTGAAATAATTCGTGTTAAAAGTCGGGGAAACTCGCTCAGTCTTCATTTATTTTCATTAATTTTGCACTGAAAATTGGCTGTCAATGTCAAACATTTTCTGAATTTTAAATAAAACACTCTATAAATCATGGGCAAAAAAGCTTTATTGATCATCCTCGATGGATGGGGAATCGGAAACCACTCCAAAAGTGACGTAATCTACTCTACCCCTACTCCCTATTGGGACTATCTTCTAAACACATATCCCCACTCTAAGCTTCAGGCAAGCGGCGAAAACGTCGGTCTCCCCGACGGTCAGATGGGCAACTCCGAAGTGGGTCACCTCAATATCGGCGCCGGACGCGTTGTCTATCAGGACCTCGTGAAGATCAACAAGGCTTGTGCCGATGGTTCTATCCTCAACAATCCTGAGATCAAAAGCGCTTTCTCATACGCTAAAGACCACGACAAAGCCATCCACTTCATGGGCCTTACCTCCGATGGTGGCGTTCACTCTTCGCTCGACCATCTTTTCGCCCTATGCGACATCGCCAAACACTATGGCCTTGAAAAAGTCTACATCCATTGCTTCATGGACGGACGCGACACCGACCCGAAATCAGGCGCCGGTTTCATCAAACAGCTTCAGGACCACTGCGCAAAATCCGCCGGACAGATCGCCTCAATCATCGGACGCTACTACGCAATGGACCGCGACAAACGCTGGGAACGCGTAAAAGTGGCCTACGACCTGCTCGTCAAAGGCGAAGGAAAACAAGCCACCGACATGGTCGAAGCCGTCGAAGAATCATACGCCGAAGGAATCACCGATGAATTCATCAAACCGATCAACAACGCATCGATCGACGGCACCATCAAACCCGACGACGCCGTAATATTCTTCAACTATCGCAACGACCGCGCAAAAGAACTNACAATCGCCCTGACACAACACGACATTCCCGAAGCAGACATGACAGTGGTACCCGGACTCCAATACTACTGCATGACCCCCTACGACGCNTCTTTCACCGGCGTTCACATCCTCTTCGACAAAGAAAACGTCCACAACACTCTCGGCGAATACCTCTCAAAACTCAACAAACACCAGCTCCACATAGCCGAAACTGAAAAATATGCCCACGTGACATTCTTCTTCAACGGCGGTCGTGAAGCCCCATTCGAAGGCGAAGAACGCATCCTCGTGGCTTCCCCAAAGGTTGCCACCTACGACCTCAAACCCGAAATGAGCGCCTATGAAGTCTGCGACAAACTNGTCGACGCTATCCACTCCGAAAAATTCGACTTCATCGTGGTCAACTACGCTAACGGCGACATGGTAGGTCACACCGGCGTCTACGAAGCTATCGAAAAAGCCGTCAAAGCCGTCGATGAATGTGTCAACAAAACCGTGGAAGCAGCCAAAGAATCCGGCTACGAAGTCATCATCATCGCCGACCATGGCAACGCCGACAATGCCGTAAACCCCGACGGAACCCCCAACACCGCCCACTCGCTCAACCCCGTGCCCTGTGTCTACGTGACCGAGCGCAAAGACGCCAAAGTGGAAGATGGCAANCTGGCCGACGTCGCNCCCACAATCCTCTCGATCATGGATCTCCCAAAACCNNCCGAAATGACCGGCCACTCCCTGATCGACTAAGAGCACACAGTTTTTCAACAGAACTTTATCATCCCCCAATTTTATAATCCCCCCCTGCCCCTTCACCGACGTGATGTCGAGGAAGGGGCCTTTTTATGTCCTTCTTTGTCCATATTTTTGAAATGTAGACAANTTTTTATATTTTTGCTCATGATAACTGACATTGTCTCACCACCAATAAACTCACATTTCAAATGGCACTCATCCCCTGCCCNAACTGCGGGCGTCCTGTTTCCGACAAAGCTCCGCAATGCCCTCACTGCGGCGCGCCTTTAGCTTCCGACCCAAACAACTTCGACCACGATCCCGACTCCAATCGCAACAACCCGCGCGGCCCATGGCTTTGGATAATCATCGCGCTGATCATCATCGCGCTNATCGCAGTCGCAGCCGCTCTTTACTATAANCACACCNNAACTCAAAAACGAGAGCAAGAACGTCAGCGAATCGAAGCCGAGCAACACCGACGCGACTCCATTGCCGCCGAACAAGCACGCCTCGAANCCGAAGCCGCTGCAGCCGCCGAGCAAGCCCGCCGCGACTCCCTCGAATGGGTCAACTTCACCACCCCCGACCTTATCCTCCTCGACCTCCACGGCCACGTCAAATCCGTCTCAGTCTCCGGNGATATCTACATGACAACATTATACTCTTTCTCACAATCATTCAACCTTGACGAAAATGGGAAAATAACCAATCTCATTTTGTCNCGCAACTCCAATGNTCAGATCACATNGATAAAAAAGAAATGCGAATANATGCCTNACTACTACGATCAGCTTACTATCAAGTGGACAGGCGAAACTCCAAGCCAACTTAACGGAAACGGCATTGATTGGGCTTCCGANNAATCNTTAACCTACTCAAATAATAGACTCATCTCTNCCTACTCNGANNACNATGCTGAATGTTGGCACTTCATGACTACAAATTCTATTTCGCCAACAGAATGTGATGAATATGGCAACTGGACTAAAGCTACTGTGAAGANTAATGNAACTCAAGATGGACNCGANTGCGGAGAAGGAATTGAAAAAAACACCTACAGTAAAACCGTTAGACGAACCATTACCTACTATCCCCGCTAAACTTGTCATTATTACCTATAGATAGTTTCACATCGACATAATCCATACATTATGGCACTTATCCCTTGCCCGCGATGCGGGCGTCCGGTTTCCGACAAAGCTCGGCAATGCCCACACTGTGGCGCGCTATTTCCGCTGCCCGGCAACATGCCCACTGATCAATCTCGAAAAGACCGACCTAAAAACAAGTCGGCGCTATGGGTGATCCTATCGATTGCAGCATGCATTCTGATTGCCGCCGGAGCATATTTCTTCTTTATCAATGATGGATCCTCGGTCAATGACCACACAAACAGCAGCAAATCTATGAGCAGTCTGTACAGTGATTCTATACCGGCGGCAGATGAAAAATCTTCAACAGCGATCCTCAATGAGGCGCAATTTGAAGCAGACGCTCAGAAATCAGCCACGCAAGCGCGAAACGAGGCCACCGAGTGGGATGATTTCACCACACCGGATCTTGTTTTACTGGATCTCCACGGACATGTAAAATCAGTGGATTACGCGGATGACGGATTCTACTTCAATAAATATTTGTTTCTCCTATCGGAAGATAAATACAATTTAGACCAAAAAGGACGGATCACAAATCTGAACTGTGTCCGCAATAATAAGAATCAGATCGCAAAAATATATGACCCTGACGGATCTTCGGAACTTGAATTATCGTGGCAGGGAAACTTCCCGGAGATAATCAATTNCAATGGTATAAACGAAGGCGGAGATGCCAGGCTNTATTATTATCACGACCAACTCAAATATTTTGCGACAAATTGCATTGGTGGAAGCGGTGGCTTCGTAACCCGAGAGAGAATAGTAATATCGCCTATCAAATTTGACAACCGTGGCAACTGGACTAAAGCAGAAATCATCATAGAGGGAAGCTCTACAGCAGCCTCGACTCAAAAGACAAATGAAAAGGAAACGATTGAACGGACAATCACATATTATCCAAAATCAATTGACCGACAAAATTCCAAACCGACTAAAAGCAGTCGAGTCGATACGCTATATCGCTAACTCCATAATGCCTCCAGCAAGGCCAAGTGAACTCATTTAATAATCGGTAGGGTGTGTCAAACGTCAACAAAGAGGTTTGAACACACCCTACCGGTATATTATTGTATAAAGCGCGGGATTAGTCGCCCATGGTGCGCAGGAGTTCGTCGTTGTCGGAAGTGCGCTCCATGCGGTCGCGGATAAATTCCATCGCTTCGATGCTGTTTCGGTCAGAGAGGAAGCGGCGAAGAATCCACATGCGGTTGAGTGTTTCGCTGCGCAGAAGAAGATCGTCGCGTCGCGTGCTTGAAGCCATGATGTCGACAGCCGGGAATACACGTTTGTTTGACAACTTGCGGTCGAGCTGGAGCTCCATGTTGCCCGTGCCTTTGAATTCTTCGAAGATCACTTCATCCATCTTGGAGCTTGTTTCGGTGAGCGCCGTAGCGATGATGGTGAGCGAACCGCCACCCTCAATATTTCGGGCCGCGCCAAAGAATCGCTTCGGTTTCTGCAGCGCATTGGCATCGACACCGCCCGAAAGGATCTTACCCGATGCGGGAGCACAGGTATTGTAGGCTCGCGCAAGTCTGGTGATGGAGTCGAGCAGGATCACCACATCGTGGCCACACTCAACAAGGCGTTTAGCTTTTTCAAGAACTATACCTGCAATCTTCACATGGCGGTCGGCCGGTTCATCGAATGTAGAAGCGATCACTTCAGCGTTCACACTTCGGATCATATCGGTGACCTCCTCCGGACGTTCGTCGATCAATAGGATCATGATATACGTTTCGGGGTGGTTCTCGGCGATAGCGTTTGCGATATCCTTCAGAAGAATGGTTTTACCGGTTTTAGGAGGAGCCACAATCAATCCACGCTGGCCCTTGCCGATCGGTGAGAACATATCGACCACGCGTGTCGATATATTAGCCGAGCGACCGCTTGTCAGGTCAAACTTCTCATCGGGGAAGAGCGGAGTAAGGTGTTCGAAGGGGACGCGATCACGAATAAATTCCGGTGTGCGACCGTTGACACTCAGCACTCTGCAAAGCGGAAAGTATTTTTCGCCTTCACGGGGCGGACGGATAGCAGCTTCAACGACATCGCCGGGCTTTAAGCCGGCCTGTTTGATCTGCTGCTGTGTCACATAAACATCATCGGGCGACGAAAGATAGTTGTAGTCGCTTGAGCGAAGGAATCCAAATCCTTCCGGCATCACCTCAAGCACACCGACCGAGTTAATTATGCCATCAAAATTGTATTGAGGCATGGCGGGCTGCTGGCGCTGCTGATTGTTGTTATTGTTGCGGTTCTTTTTATTGCGATTTTTCTGCTGCTGACGGTCGAGTTTCTCTTGCTGCCACGGCTCGTTGAGAGTGATCGGCGGTGCGGGGGCTGCGGCTGCGGCCGCCGCGGCTTCCTCCTTCTCGCGCTGCGAACGAGGCACGAATTTCTTACCCTCCGAGCGAGGGAAGAATGCAGTGAGTGATGCCGATTCTTTCTGTCGGATCTCCGGCTTTGCGGGTTGAGGCTTTTCATTTACGCTACCTTCATCCGAACGCATCTCATTGCGATTTTCCATGGGCCGCGTTTCAACATTTCCGTCGACAGCAGCCGGAAGAGCAGCCACAAGCAGTTCTGCCGACGGCAATTCAATGGTCTCAGGATTAGTATTCTCGGCACTATTTTCAGCCACCGGCTGCATCATCTTATCCTGATCGGCATCACCGTTCTTCTTTTTGCGCTCTCTGCGCTGACGTCCCTTTTTCTCGACAGGAACCTGTTCGGCAGCCGGGACCTGATCGGCATCAGCCTTATTTTCAGTATTATCTACCGAAGCAGCAGCTTGCTCATCGGCAACGGCTGCCTTCTTGGGCTTACGACCACGCTTTTTCGGTTGCTGTTCTGCCGTCGGTTCGGATGGAGCCGATTCGGATGGAGCTACAGCAGGATCTGTCGACTCGTTATTGTCGGTTTTCTTGCGCCTCGACTTGGTTGCGCCCGACGCGACCTCGCCCGATTGTTTCCCGGCATCCTGAGCATTATCGGCAGCAGCATCTCCTTTTGACTTACGAGATGTCTTAGCTTTAGTGTCCTTCGGCTGACGGCGACGTTTTTCGGTGGCATTAGCAGCCATGTCAATAGCCTGCTGATCGAGGATTTTGTAGACAGTATCATCCCGATCCTCAGGAGAAATTTTTTTTATACCCATTGAATTTGCAACATCCTTCAATTGGTCATCCGACATTGCATTCAAATCTGAAATGTTGTACATAATGCGCAATATATAAACCTATATCATTCTTGTAGCATCAGATCGACCCTAAAAGATCAATTGATACACAATTTCTCCTATTGCGGAGCAAGTAAATTATAAAATGTATAGTGAATTAGTTTAGTGTGGAAAAAGTGGGATAAATTAGGACATCAACCACAAAAGAAGATCCACATATAGTTGAATTAACGTCACAAAGTTAAGAAAAAAACCTCACATTTCCAAAAGATATCAATAATTTCCGTCTGACTAAACACAGATACTGCTCTTCCAACTCTATTACGTTTGTTTCAGCATGTTTGCAAGGCTGAGGATAGAGAGGATGGCAGAATGATAGTTAGAGATGAGAAAGTGAAGAGAGAATAGATTTGCTTATGCTTGTCTTAGGGCTCAGAGTGCACACTCCCGGATTGGAGGGAGCGTGCGTTGGGAGGGCCAGTTTTAGCCTGGTCTTTTTACTGGGCTTATTTGTTGATATTCAAGGTGACGGCTAAAGCCATCCCTCCCACTTGGGCGCCGTTATTTGGGGGGAGATT
>JAAVEX010000088.1 GCA_014801065.1 Barnesiella sp. | reverse complement strand
TCGGAAATTTCTGATTGAGCTCAGAATATTCAATTCTCACGCCCTCAACCTAGGTAGGTTCTGCAACACCCTCAGCCTGTATATCAGCAAATTAACTCGGTAAAAGAGACAGCTAAAGCCGACCCTCCCCCGCCTATCCACTGCTCCCCCCAATAAAGCATCAGCCGACTGTCGGGCCCATCGGCCGTGCTCGGTCGATCCAAACAAACAGCCAAATCCCCCCCAAAAAAACGCCGCCCACCTGGGGCGACGACGGCTTCAGCCTCATGCCAAACCTCGACCCGATCCCACTTCTTGCCTACAGCCTTACGACTAAAGTCGCTCCTACAGAGGCAACTCCCTATATGGCTGTCAAGAGTGACTATATTGAGATAGAAATGGCCGGCACTCCGCGTTGATGGAGAGCCGGCCATGGTAAGGTGATGATTCTACGCTGCGCCGCGTTATTTAACTGCTATTTTTTCAGAGCGGTCACCCTGTTTCACAATGTAGACACCTGCAGGAAGAGACTTGCCATCGACGTTAAAATGCTTACCGTTGAGGTCATAGAGATCGAACGGTTTTGAATAGTCAATCGAACCCTTGTCGCCCGTTATCACCTCTTCAATTCCCGAAGTGGGCGATATGGTAACAAGACACTCCGCAGTTCTTACATTGTCGTCCTCGTCCGTGGCGGTCAACGTTATCGTGGCGGTGCCTTCAGCCAATGCAGTCACCTTACCCGACTGGTCTACAGACGCGGTGGCATCGTTCGAGCTGATCCACACCTTTGATTTGAGAGTGACATTCTGCATCTCGATAATTTCATCTTTCAACTCCAGCGACTCACCGACGTTCATCTTCACGTCCGCACTGTCCAGCGTCACTGAGAAAATATCCACTTCCCTGAAATCGCTGAACAGAGGCCATGCGGCTTCATATTCCGCTTTGCTACCTTTCGGCACATAGACAGTCAGATCGGACGGGGTGCTATAGAACGAGGTAGTTACAGTGATGGACTGTGGGGTAGGGCTCTGATTAATTATTCTCATAAGATTCTTGCAATTCTGGAAGCAATTCGCCGGAATTAATGTGATTGCAGCAGGTATCACCACACTCGGAAGTTTTGCTCCACGGAAGCAACTCCCAGATAACGATGTTGTTCCGTCAGGAATTACGTACTCATCCTCTCTTCCCCCGGGATAGCTGAGCAACTGACCCTGATTCTTGTTGAACAGTACTCCGTCGACCGAGCTGTAATATTCACTGCCCTCTTCTACAAAAATATCCGTAAGATTGGGACAAGCACAAAATGTCACTCCAGCATTATTTATAGTTTTTATCCTGCTTGGCAATGTAAACTCTTTCAGGACAGCGCACCCTGAAAATGCTCCACTCATAATACATGTCACGCTTTCAGGGATCACAACTTCTCCCTGTTTATGTGCCGGATATGCATAAAGTGCTGTTTTAGAAGCATCATATAGCACACCATCTTCCGAGCAATACATTGTATTGCCGTCAGCCACGTTAATTTCCTCAAGCGATGTTGTAAGCAAAAGGAATCCTTGTGAGATACTTGTGACCGAGGCCGGAATGGTCAAGCTTTTCAGATTGTAGCATTGTGCGAACGCGTAAGGGTTGATTATGCTGACTGATTCCGGAATTATTATTTCTGTCAAATTTGCACAACTGTACATACCGTATTGATCGATAGTCGTTACAGTCCCGGGGATTTCAAAAGAACCGGATTTACCCCCCGGGACACACTTCAGGTTCAGCATATCCTTAGTATAGAGAACACCGTCAACTGAGCACAGCGCGCTGTTGTCGGCCGACACATTTATGGCGTTCAGCGATCCACAATTTAAAAATACGTCGTTTGAGATTGAAGTAACCGTTTCAGGCACCGTGACCGATGTAATGTTGTTGTTATATGAAAAGGCGCTATTTACAAAAGCTGTGACAGTATACTCAGTCGATTCATGTGTCACGGTGGCCGGAATCAAGATATCACCGCTCAGTGACGCATCGCTACCTGTCACTTTGACTTCCGCCGGCGACTCGGAGGAAACAGTGTAGGTCAGACCGCCATCTGCAAAGATGTCGCCGACCTTCGCATGGACCGATGTGAAAATCATTGCCGACCCTGCAAGAAAGAATACTGATTTTTTCATTGTAATGGAATATTATAACTAAACCGCAGTCTTCCCCTCTTTGGTTACAATTGGTTAATTATAAAAACAAGAAAGCATGGGAATCTGTATCTGTTGCCGTTCAGCTTGCCGGGGCTTCTCGCATTGGCCCTACTATGACCGGACGGCAACGCAGAAGCCCACGCTTGTATATGCAATCAAGACATCGGCCGTCCTCTCACGAGGGCAGACCAATGGCTGTCAATTACATAACCACGGGCATCTACCGTTGCTCGATCCTTGATCATAGTAAGAAATTTTGCGAGAATTTCGGCAAGTCAAGAATCAGCGCGGATAAACGCTTTCGAAGATGTCTGCTGACCCCACCCACAACCCCCGGATCGGGGCTTCTGAGATATCGATCTGCGCGACAAATTTATAAATAAATTTCCAATTAGTCAACCAATATCCTGATTTTATCATGACCGCCAGGCGCGTGTCAGACAGGCTCCGGCTACTGCCTTTCCGTCCGGGTGTATAGATAGAATCCAAGACAATATATTGCATGGCTGATAATTTGGTTTAACTCGAAACATACTCTATGAGAGTGTTTGAATTTAAATGATTTTAGTACAAAGAGAGATTTTGGGATGATTTTTCAAAATTGAAGAAGGAGCAATGCGGGCATTGCGACTGATGAAAGCTTTGAAAAAGCGCACAAAAGAGCTTTGTGATGAAATCAAAAATTGAATCTCGTTCTTAATATTTAATTTGGTTTAAATTCAAACACTCTCTAACTTTGCGACATGAAACCGACTCTCAGAATTATCATTGCACTACTTCTGCCGGCCACAATCTTCACCGCGACAAACGCCGGCGATCCGATCGAAATGGTAACAATCCCGGCAGGTTCGTTCTACATGGGCGGACGCGGCGAGGGCATGAATTTCGACGAAGCTCCGGCCCATAAAGTGCCCATATCCTCACCCTTCCGGATGAGCGTTAACGAAATCACCAATGCTCAATTCGAAGAATTTATGCCGGACCACAAAGCTCTTCGAGGCAAAAACGGCGTATCGACGGCCGATAGTGATGCCGTGGTCAACGTCAGCTACAATGATGCCGTGGAGTTCTGCAGATGGCTCAGCAAACGCGAAAACCGCAACTACCGCCTCCCCACTGAAGCCGAGTGGGAATACGCATGTCGCGGAAACACGTTCACACCATATTCATTCGGTTCATGGCTCCCCGACCCATGCATGAGAGCGCAGAAAATAACACGCGACTACGACAGCGTATCGCTCGCCGTCGGGCTGACGCCGGCCAATCAGTTCGGACTGCGCGACATGCACGGAAACGTTGAAGAATGGTGTCTCGACTACTATAGCCGATACTCTCCAGAGCCGCAAACCAATCCCGCAGGACCGTTAGCGGGCCAATTCCGCGTCACTCGCGGAGGCAGCCACAACACTCCGATGGAATATCTCCGCTCCACCAACCGCATGGCCATGCTCCCCGACGATCGAAACAGCCTCACCGGCTTCCGAATAGTCGAATCCTCCATGATGCTCAACTTCACAGGCACTCCCTTCGACTGCGGTCGAGCCTCCAACGTCAGCCAGCAGCGCTACAACTGGCCGAAGCCATCCTCATCGCCGCTATTCATCCCGCCGATACCATTTGTCCGGCAACCATCATGCGACAATCCGGTCCCATTCTATTCCCACAACCACCAGCCGGCCGTAGCATGGTGTGACAATGGCGATCTGCTTGCCATCTGGTTTTCCGCCAACGCCGAAAACGGGCGCGAAGTCACCGTCCTGTCCTCCCGCTTCCACCCCGAAGCCGACAGCTGGGAGGAGCCATCTGAATTCCTTCGTATCCCCGACCGAAATCTCACCGGCAGCTCACTGCTCAACGACGGCCACGGACGCATAATCCACATCAACGGCATGGAAGCCGCCGGCGACTGGCAAAATCTCGCCATGATCCTCCGGGAAAGCAACGACAACGGCGCGACATGGTCCGATCTGCGCATCATCGCCCCCGAACACACTCGTCGCCATCAAGTGATCGCAGGGCCTATCATCACGCCCGACGGTACAATCATTCAGCTCTGCGATGCCGGCCCGGGAAGCCACGACGGCACAGCCATTCACATCAGCCGCGATGGCGGAAACCATTGGTCCGACCTGTGGGACGGCTCTCCCCTACCTGAATTCAACAGCGACACCTGCGGAACAACAATAGCCGGAATCCATGCCGGCATAGTCCGGCTTGCCGACGGTTCGCTTATGGCCTTAGGGCGTGGCAACAGCATCACCGGCGCCGACGGCAAACCCAAGATGCCCATGAGCATATCTCACGACATGGGGCGCACCTGGAGCTACAAACCATCCGAATTCACTCCGATCGACGGCGGTCAGCGGCTCGTGCTCCGCCGGCTCAACGAAGGTCCGCTACTGCTCGTAGCCTTCACCGACCACCCCGAGCGAACTCCCGACGCAGATCGCGGAATGATCTTCTCGCGTCATGACGGCTCGTACTACGTAGGGCGTGGACTGTTTGCCGCACTATCCTACGACGAGGGAAAGACATGGCCCGTTCGCCGACTGATCACCGACGGCACCGAGCGCCTGCTCGACGGCGGAGCCTGGACAGGCCTGTTTCTGATGTCAGAATCCACCGCCGAACCAAAAGGCTATCTCGCAGCCACACAGACCCCCGACGGAGTGATCCACATCCTTTCATCCCGCCTCCACTACCGCTTCAATCTCCCCTGGCTCGAAGCCAAGCCTTAGACCAATTTTTGGGAGCGATATCTAAAAAAGGGCTGCGCCAATGACGCAACCCTTCTCTATTTCAATGTAGCGATTTTATTCAGCAAGCGCAGCAGGCGCCACGTAGGTGCGCGCGCCGAGCTCCTGGTCGAGCATATACTGCCCCATGCCGTCGTTGCCGATAAGCGTATACTTATCGATCAGCTGGCGGCAGTTGTCTTCCTCTTCCACCTGCTCGCTGACAAACCAGTTCAGGCGGTCGCGGGTAGCATAGTCTTTCTCTGCCTCGGCAACGGCGTAGAGATCGTTGATCAGGGCAGTCACTTTCTGTTCATGTTCGAGAGTGGCTTTGAAAGCAGCCAAAGGCGACTCCCATTCCGTCGGAACGGCATCGATAGCCTTAAGCGTAACGCGGCCACCGCGCTGATTGAGATAATTGATGAAAATCTGAGCATGAGCCTGTTCCTCCTGCCATTGGATCTTAAACCAATTGGCCACACCCTGACGGCCTTCAGCCTCGAAGTGCATTGCCATTGAGAGATAGAGATAGGCCGACCAGAATTCGGCATTGATCTGGGCGTTGATCGCGTCCTGTACTTTGTTGCTAATCATATTTATACGTATTAATTGATAGATCAATAAGTTACTTTCTCTTTTTGCCACGTTGCTTTTCCTGCTCGCGGAGCATAGCCTGCTGTTTGCGCTGAGCCTCTTCAAGGCGAGCCATAAAGCCGCTCTTCTTTTTCGGTTTGGCAGCATTGGCTTTCATCGTTGCGCGCACCTTTTCCTCATCGACCACGCGACGGAACACGTAGGTCTGAATGATCGTGATCAGAAGCGAGAGCAGATAGTAGTAGCTCAAGCCGGCAGCATACTGGTTGAAGAACACAAGGAACATCACCGGCATGAGATACATCATCCACTTCATGGCGGGCGAGGTCATTCCGCCAGGCTGATTCTGCATATTGATGCGGGTATAGATGATGTTAACGGCGGTCATGAGCAAGCAGAACAAGCTCAGGCGGTCGCCAAGCATCGGGACATTGAACGGCAGGGGAATGATAGCATCCGGAGCCGACAGATCGCTTGCCCATAGAAACGACTCTCCGCGAAGCTCGATTGCCGAAGGGAAGAAGCGGAACATTGCGATCAGAATAGGCAGCTGCAGCAGCATCGGCAGACAGCCCGACATCGGGTTGGCGCCGGCGCGCGAATAGAGAGCCATAGTCTCCTGCTGGCGCTTCATGGCGTTTTCGTTGCCGGGATACTTTTCGTTGATCTCCTTGATCTCAGGCGCGAGCACTCGCATCTTGGCCTGCGACATGTAGCTCTTGTAGGTGAACGGGAAGAGGATCAGCTTGATAAAGATGGTCAGCAGCAGGATGATGATACCATAGTTGGAGATAAACTGTCCGAGGAACGTGAACACCGGAATGACGATCCAGGTATTGATCCAGCGGAAGAGAGCCCATCCGAGGGGAATCAGATTAGTAAGTTTGAGGTTTTTATCAGCCACGATAGATTCCTGCAGATCCGACAGCAGCGGATAAGAGTTCGGACCGATAAAAAACACGAACGATGCCGGCTGTTCGAGTGCCGAGTTATATCCGGTGGTCGAGGTCATGGACATCTTCTTGACAAACTTCGGATCCTCCTTCAACACCGTCGACGATAGTTCAGCCTTTTCGAAGCCGTTCATTGAAATGAGAGCTGTGGAGAAGAACTGATTTTTGAAGGCCACCCATTCAAGCGGTTCCTTCACCGACTCAGTTTCGTCGGAACGCTCGCTGAGATTGTCGACATCGCCATTGCCCTTCATATAATATACGGCACTGTTGTCCGACTCAAACATGCGGCCGGCCTCGTTGCGGGCCATTGTCTGATCCCAGGCAAACTCGATCGACGATTTCGACTGCGGGATAATTGCCTGCATATTGTTCTGGATCAGATCCATCTTCACCAGATAGCTATCCTTGGGCAGCGTGTAGCGTATGCCGAGCATCACACCGTCGCCGGGCATGATAGTAGCCACAACGGTAGTGTCCGACTCGTTTTTCAGATCGAAATAATAGTCGCGGGTGTCATAGATCAGATCGCCCACGGAAAGCTGAAAGCCATACATATCATCGCCGGCGGAGATAGGACACACCTGTCCGCCGCCATACTTGTTGTATTGCTTGTCGAGCAGCTCAGCCTGAGCTATGACACCACCCTTTGAGGCGATGGTAAGGCGCATGTTTTTGTTGGCAAGTTCCACGGATGCCGAGTCGTTTCCCGACATATAGTGAGCAAAACCTTTGTAGCGCACGCTCGCATCGACCGCCGCATTCAGAGCAGCCAGAGCCTCGCCGGCCACAGCATTGCTCACTTCCGGGCCATACGTAGCGTTGACCACATCCGATGCCGGGATAGTCTGACCGCCCACAGTCACCGTTCCGCCAACCTTGGCAGCTGAATCGGCCGAAAGCGTAAGGATGACATTTTTGCCGGTCAGTGTATACATTCCGGTGGCCTGATCCAGCGTACCCGAAGTGCGCACGGCCGATTTAATGTTTTCAATAGCAGCTTCCGACATTGCCGTAATCGATTCGGCCGCCGGCTGCGATTTCTTTTCTTGTTCGGCTAATTGCTCCTGACGCTCCTTCTCTCTCCGGTCAAGCTCCTCCTGCGAGGGCTTGTTGAGATAGGTGAACACCATGATGATGGCGCCCATGAGCAGCAGACCGATAAGGGTGTTTTTGTTCATTGCTGTGATTATGATTTGTTATTGATTTCTATTTTCACTTTCATTTGCCGGCAACGGGCGTATCGATAGCCGCCTTCATAAACGACATAAAGAGTGGATTGGGCCGCAACACGGTTGAATTATATTCGGGATGATATTGCGTGCCCACCATCCAGCGCCGATCAGGAATCTCAACCACCTCCACAAGGTGAGTGGCAGGATTTTCGCCCACACATGCCATGCCTCCCTGTTCAAACAGAGTGCGATAGTTATGGTTGAATTCAAAACGATGACGATGACGCTCGCTGACCTCTGTCGCTCCATACGCACGAGCCGCGATGCTGTCCGGACGCAGACGGCACTTGTAGGCGCCGAGGCGCATCGTGCCGCCCATATTGTGAACGCTCTTTTGTTCCTCCATCAGATCGATCACGTTATGGCGCGTCGCGGGATCCATTTCCGTTGAGTTAGCGCCTTCAAGTCCGAGCACGTTGCGGGCATATTCAATGACCATGCATTGCATTCCCAGACAAATACCAAACGTCGGCATGTCATGCTCTCTACACCATTTGAGAGCTATGAATTTGCCCTCGATGCCACGCTGCCCGAAACCGGGAGCTATGACCACGCCATTGAGCCCGCCCAGCTGACTGTCCACATTGTCGGCAGTCAGTTCCTCGCTGTTGATGTAGCGCAAGTCAAGACGGCGATCGCAATACGTGGCCGCATGAAGCAGCGCCTCGCTGATCGATTTATACGCATCCTGAAGCTGAACGTATTTACCGACAAGCCCTATTTTCACTGTCTCGCGCGCCGAGTGCATCTTGTCAAGAAAACGCATCCACGGACCCATTTCAAGATCATTATCGCGGTAGTCAACATTCATTTTGCGGAGCACCACTTCATCGAGATGCTGCTCGCTCATCATCACCGGCACCTCGTAGATCGACGGACAGTCGATGCTCTGAAACACCGCATCCGGAGCCACATTGCAGAATTGAGCTATCTTCATGCGCATTCCGGCGGGTATATCGTGTTCGGTGCGGAGCACGAGCAGATCGGGCTGAATGCCCACCTGCTGCAGCTGCTTCACGGAATGTTGCGTCGGTTTTGTTTTAAGCTCTTTGGCCGCCTTGAGATAAGGGACGTAGGTCAGATGCACACAAAGGCTTTCCGATCCGAGCTCCCAACGCAGCTGACGGACAGCTTCAAGAAACGGCAGCGACTCGATATCGCCGACCGTTCCGCCAATCTCGGTGATAATAAAGTCGTAATCTCCGGTAGCGCCCAGCCGCTTCACATTGCGTTTGATCTCATCGGTGATATGCGGCACAATCTGCACCGTCTTTCCGAGATAATCGCCGCGACGCTCCTTGTCGATCACGTTTTGAAACACCCGGCCCGAGGTCACATTATTGGCCCGGGTGGTTTCCACATTTGTAAAACGCTCATAGTGACCGAGATCAAGATCCGCCTCGTGGCCGTCGACCGTCACATAACATTCTCCGTGCTCGTATGGATTAAGCGTGCCGGGGTCGATATTGATATATGGATCAAACTTCTGAATCGTCACTCTGAATCCACGTGCCTTAAGCAGACAGGCAAGCGATGCTGAAATGATCCCTTTTCCAAGCGACGAAACGACTCCGCCGGTCACGAATATATACTTAGTTTCCACGTTTTTAGCCTCTGATTTTTAAATCAAGTCACAAATTTACGAATTTTTCCGTAATTCTCCACTTCCGCTTTCTCATTATTTACACATTATAGATTCTACATTATTGGGGTTTATTAACGCTGCCGCCAACAAACTTTTTGACAATCACAGCGGTTATATCTATATAAAACTTACTGCTATGAAACTCTCACACTTTATATCTGCTGCTGCCATCGCTGCCGTATCAATTCCGCTTTCAGGGTGTGGCGCTCTGCTCACCACCGACACTTATCTCTCAACGCCGGACTACTACGGTGTCGGACTATCCACCGACTGGTATCCGCCACTGGCCGGAGCTCCTCTCCTTTCGCCGGTCTATTGGGGCAATCAGATCTACCCCGGAAGCGTTCTTCCCCCGGCAGCTCCCGTGCCNCCGGGATCTTCTATCAACCCGCCGATGAACCGTCCCGCCGGAAACGTCCGTCCTTCCGCCTCTCGACCCGTCACATTGCCCGACAATGTCCCCGTGCCNGCCGGTGGCAATTCNTCCATCGTGCCCTCCCACCCCATCGGCAATCCCAATGGAGGCGAACCGGACGTCGTCATGCCCCCCTCAGGATCGGGATTACGACCCGGCAGACATTAATTTAACATTATTTTACCAAACGGATCTAAACCATCTTTAAATTTCAGTGTCTTAAAAGGAGTACTTTAGTATCTGCTTAAATATGTGTGAGCATGATTTTGAACTATTTTAAGCTGTCATATATATTTAAATAGTTTCTTAAAAGCATTTCCAATAGGCAACAAAACAACTGATTCTGAAAGCAAAATGATTAATCCGTTTCAACGCTTCCTTCTCACCGTTATAATGCTAACGGGTGTGTCCTGCGCATGGGCATCCGTGGTGAAAGGGTTAGTAAAAGATGCCGACGGCGAGCCACTGCCTCAAGCCACCGTCAGGCTACTCGCTCCGCGCGACTCTTCTTTCGTAAAAGGCTTGAAGACNAACAATTCAGGCCTGTTCACNTTCTCCGANGTAAAACCCGGACGTTACATNCTCGAAGCCTCTTATCTNGGCTACAGNTCGTCGTTCTCCAACATCAACGTCGGCGAATCGACCCTGCAAGTGCCGGCGATCACTCTCCGCGAATCGTCGATTATGCTNAAGGAGGTGAGCGTCACCGGCGTTCGCACTCAGATCAAGGTGGCCGAGGACACTGTCGAGTTCAATGCCTCCACTTATAAGACACAGCCTAATGCCGTGGTGGAAGATCTTCTAAAGCGCCTCCCGGGCGTGGAAGTGGGCTCCGACGGCTCGATTACCGCCAACGGGCAGACCGTAAGCAAGATCCTCATTGACGGTAAGGAATTCTTCTCCGACGACCCCAAAGTGGCTTCTAAAAACCTGCCGGTCGANATGGTCGACAAGCTGCAGGTGGTCAACCGCAAAAGCGACCTGGCCCGACTCACCGGCGTTGACGATGGCGAGGAAGAGACCGTGATCAACCTNACCGTCAAGCCCGGNATGAAAAACGGCTATTTCGGCACAGCCGAAGCCGGCTACGGCACCGACTCGCGCTATAAAGGATCATTCAACGTCAACAAGTTCTGGAACGATAATCAGATCACTCTGCTCGGCAACTTCAACAATATCAACGAGCTCGGCTTTACCGACAGCAACGGAAACCGATTCCGGCGTTTTGGCGGCAACAACGGTATCAACACCTCGCAAGCCATCGGCATCAACTTCAACGTGGGCAACAAAGAGATATTCCGCATTGGCGGCGACCTCATGTATTCCCACTCCGACCGCGATACCCGCCAGCGNCTCGACCGTCAATACCTGTTCACGGACTCCACGGCCTACTCGCTGACCCAGAAACGCACACGCGACAAGGGCCACAACCTGCGCGGTGACTTCCGTCTGCAATGGAAACCCGACTCGTTCAACACATTTGAATTCCGCCCCAACTTCTCCTACAACCGCAACGATTCCTACTCGCTCGACTCCACTCAAAACCGCGCCGGCGACATGATGCGAACTCTCGTGAGCCGAACTTTCAACGAATCAAACTCCCGCGGCAACTCCTTTGAATTCGGAGCCAACGCTATATATAGCCACAATTTCCGCAATCANCCNGGACGCGCNTTCTCGGTCAACCTCCGGTATCANCACTCAAACGTGCGCGAAAACGAAACCTCNTATTCTCTCAATAGATTCTTCAATTTCGCCGACTCGGTCGACCTTTATGANCAGCTGACCAATCANCACACATGGTCAGACATGGCACAGGCNCGCGTCACATGGACCGAACCTCTCGGTAATGTCAAAAAAGGCAACTTCCTTACTTTTGCCTACCGCATACAGTATCGATGGAACAACACCGACAAGCTCGTCTACGACCATCCCCTGCTCCCCCCGGGTGCCGACGGAATCCCCCTGATCGATTACACTCAGACCATTCTCAGCGACTCGCTCTCCAACCAGTTCCGCAACGACTATTTCAATCAGGACATTCGCCTTGGCTACCGCCATGTGTCGAAAACCCATAATATCGATGTCGGAATGTCGCTCGTGCCTCAGAGCTCACGCAGCCTCAACCTGACCAATCCGGAAAAGAATATTCCCCAGCGCTGGGTGTGGAACGTGGCCCCCTACCTCAACTATCGCCTGAAACTATCCGCTCAGCGATCGCTCAACATGAACTATCGCGGACGCTCGTCGCAACCGTCCATGACTCAACTGCAACCCGTGGCCGACTATTCCGACCCTATGCGAATCGTTATNGGTAACCCCAACCTCGATCCTTCATTCACCCACTATTTCCGCCTGCGTTTCCAGGACTTCAACTTGGACCATCAACGTTCCATCATGGTGATGAGCGACTTCGACATGACCCAGAACTCAATCGTAAGCCGCACAACGTTCGACCGCGAAACGGGCGCTCAGACCACCACCTACGAAAACGTCAACGGCGTGTGGAGCGGTCGAGTGATGGCCATGTTCTCACAACCGCTGCGCAACAAAGCCTTCCAGCTCTCGGCCCACATCTTCTCGATGTACAATCAGCGCGTTGGTTTCAACAACGGCAACCGAAACCGCTCAGGATCTCTCATGGTCAACTTCATGCCCTCTCTCGCATGGCGCCCCGACAATCTCGAATTCGAGCTGCGCCCGCGCTATTCGCTTCAACACACCATGAACTCGCTCCAGTCGGCCGGCAACATGACCGTTCACAACTACGGCGGAACCTTCTCGGCCTACTATCGCACTCCCATCGGAGTCATCCTCAATTCCGACATCACCTACACTGCAACAAGCGGCTACTCGCAAGGCTACGACAAAAACGAATGGATGTGGAACGCCTCCATAAGCTATGAATTCCTCAGAAGCAAAGCTCTGACCCTNTCNCTGAAAGCCTACGACCTCCTGCAGCAACGAAGCAACATCTCCCGCTCAGTCACCGCAAACTACATTGACGACATAAGCTACAACGATCTGACCCGCTACTTCATGGTCACCGTGAGCTACAAGTTCAACACTTTCGGTAAAGGAAACGAGCCCGCCGATCGCAACGCATGGCGTGGCCCCGGCGGTTTCGGCGGACGGTCCCGGGTGGNCCTCCTCGCCATTAATCATGAAAGAAATTGTTAACATTTTGCACATTTTTACGCAACGTTCGGTAGCAATTTAACGCTGCCGAACGTTTTTATTTAACAATTATTCGTAAATTTGCACACCAATAGATACTATAAACCAATTAAACCACATTTTTATGAAAAAACTCTACACTCTGCTTCTTCTCTCCATCCTTCTCCTGCCCGCTGCTGCTAAAGCCGACATTTTCCCAACCTGGGTTTGGAGCTACAACGGATCTGTTGAAATTTACTCCGATGCCGCCTACACAAACAAAGTAATTGCCGACTACAGCTCGGAAGATGGNGTGGAAATGGACATCGACTCATCCATGTTTCCCGACGGTCTCTACATCAAGACCACTCCGTTCGACGGCTATATTCTCGGTTCGCTTGACGTAACAGGCACTGAATATGCCGACAAGATGGTCGACAACAAATGCCACATCGCCATCGAAGATCTCTATGATCCCACCGATGGTCTCTACATCATGGCATGGTTTGAAGAGCCCCGCACTCTCACACTCATCTCCAACGGCAACGGCACTCTCAAAGCCTACAAAGAAGTTGAGCTGATCAACGAAATTCCCTCAGGCACACAGCTCACCGACACCGATTTCAGCTACGGCGTATGCGTTCAGATAATCCCCGACGAAGGTTATACACTCCAGAGCCTCATTGTCAACGACGAGGATGCCACTGCCGACGTGATCGACGACATTTACATCATCTACAATTACTACGATGACGTAACACTCTCAGCCACCTTCGAATCTTCAGTGGCAGGCATTGACAGCATCGAAACCGACTCATCAGTCAACGCTGCCGAAACATTCGATCTCAAAGGCAACCGTGTAAACTCCGCCAACACTCCCGCCGGTCTCTACATCATCCGCCAAGGCGACAAGACAATCAAGATCCTGAAAAAATAATCACCTCCCATCCGACCAACATCAGGGGGCTGTGCAGCGTCAAACTGCCACAGCCCCTTTCCTATACTCCTTACATGGCGAACGCCCGACGCATTCACTGCATCGGGCGTTCGATTTATTTGGAAAAACGGGGGAATATTCAGGGATTATTCAAGGTCGCGCGGGATAGCCACTAAGCGAAGATTGACTCCACGCACAAAATTCAGGATCGACTCACGCACCTCACACGGATCAAGGTCGGCCTCGATACGTTTGAGAGCATTGAACACCGACGTCTGGCTCTGATAGATGTGGCGATAAGCCTTGGCAATATCGTCCACCTGATCTTCTGTGAATCCATGCTTGCGCAGGATCACAGCGTTAACGCCGAAATAAGATGCGGGATTATGCGCCATCACAACGTAGGGAGGCACATTGCCGCCGATGCGGCAGCCACCCTTGATGAGCACCCAGTCGCCCACGGTGGAATCCTCATGGAGGATCACACCCGATGAAAGGATCACACATTCGCCCACCGACACATTGCCGGCTATCTTCACACCGTTGCCCACCACGCAGCGGCCTTTCAGCCGGCTGTCGTGACCGATATGGGTGTCNGCCATNATGAAGCAGTCGCTGCCAATGCTCGTGCCTCCTTCGGGGTGGATACCGCGGTTGATGATCACATGTTCGCGGATCACGTTATTATCTCCCACATAGCAATANGTCTGCTCCCCTTTCCATCGGAAATCCTGGGGATCGGCTCCTATCACAGAGTTCTGATACACTTTATTGTTTTTACCCATACGAGTTCCGCGAAGGATGCTGACGTAGGGTTTGATCTCACAACCGTCGCCGATCTCAACGTCGCTGTCGACATAAGCGAAAGGATGGATGGTCACATTTTCGCCGATGCGGGCCGAAGGATCCACATAGGCAAGAGGGCTGATCATGGTTGCCATATATTTCAGATTTTATAGGTACGGGATTAACGTCCGCCGCCGAGCGCCTGATAGAGATTGATCAGCGAGCGGGCTTCATTATTGCGTGCGGTGATGGCCGAAATCTGAGCCGAAAGCAGGCTCTGNTGTGCCGTCAGCACATCGAGATANGTGGTGTTGTACGATCCGAGCGAAAGAAGTTCCATCGTATAGTCGGCTGCGAGAGCGAGCTTTTCAGCCTGAATNCGGAGCGACTGCTGCTTCTCAACGCTTTTTTCATAGAGCGTCATAGCGTTGCTCACCTCGGCGCTCGCATTCATCAGAGTGTTTTCAAACGTGTTGAGCGCCTGTTTCTGCTGCGCCTGAGCCGCTTCCAGNCGGGCAATGTTTGCTCCGCGTGAGAAGATNGGCGCGGTCAGAGAGCCGGCCAGATTGATGAAAAACTTGCCGGGATTTATCACAGCCGAACCAAGCAGATTGGTGAATCCGCCGTTGGCAGTGATATTCAGACCGGGATAGAAGGCCGCGCGAGCCAGATTGGTAGCATAGTAGGCCGACGCCATCGAACGTTCGGCAGCAGCCACATCCGGACGCATTGCCAGTTCATACATCGGCACCGACTCGCGGATGATCGAAGGCACTGTCAGCATCGCATCAGCCGAAATCTCCCACTTCTGAGGCATAACGCCAACAAGGAGCGAGAGCGTATTGTACATTTCATCGAGACTCACCTCAAGATCAGTGATCGAAGCGAGGATTCCGTAATACTGTGCTTCGCTCTGAACCACGGCAACCTCAGTGACGTTTCCGGCCTCCTTGAAGTCCTTCATGGTCTGGACATTTTGTTTCCAGATCTCGGAAGTTGACCGGCTCACTTCGAGTTGAGCCTTGATAGCAGCTATTCCATAGTAGCAGTTAGCCACTCCGGAAATGATCTGCGAGCGCACGGCGCGGGCATAGTCTTCACTCTGCTCCACGGCCACCTCTGCTCCACGCTTGGTGTTGAGAAGCTTGCCGAAGATATCCACCTCCCAGCTAACCGAAAGAGGGATCTGATAGCTCCACGACATCGGGCCGGCGTTGTCCATGAACACCTTCGAGCCCGCGCCGTTGGGGGCTAATGCCACCGAGGGATAGTAGCTCAGACGTGCGCCTTTGAGCTGTGCCTGGGCTATGTCGATATTGAGCTTGGCATTCTTGAGATTGACATTATTGTCGAGTGCCTGCTGGATAATTCCGGCGAGCACGGGATCAGTGAACACATCCTGCCAGCGCATGTTGCCGTAGGCCATCGAATCGATCTGAGCTTCCTGAGCCTGCTTATATTCATTCAGCAGCGCAGTGTCGTCGGGGGTCTCATATTTTTTATACAGACCGCAACTTCCGAGCGACGACAGCATGACAGCTGTCATCGCGGGAAGCAATATGAATTTATTTATTTTCATTTCTCTTTATTGTCGGGAATTTAACGGGAATACTGTTCGATCTCTTTTGCTATATCCTGATTGTCGGTGTCTTTCCACTTCATAGGAGTAAATTTCTCCTGAAGCAACTGGAAGGCTACGAAGAGTGCAGGCACGATGAAGATCTGGAACAACATACCGATCAACATACCGCCCACCGATCCGGTGCCGAGCGCCTTGTTGCCGTTGGCGCCTACGCCGTGGGCAAACATCATCGGCAGCAGACCGATGATAAGTGCAAGCGAGGTCATAAGGATGGGTCGCAGACGGGCCACAGCTCCGTCGACCGCTGCCTTCACCACCGACATACCGTTGCGACGGCGATCGAGCGCAAACTCAACGATAAGGATCGCATTCTTGGCCAGAAGACCGATAAGCATGATCAGTGCGATCTGCAGATAGATATTATTGGAGATATCGCGCAGGTCGGCGAAGATGAATGTACCCATCAGACCGAACGGGATCGAGAGGATCACGGCCATCGGCAGAATGTAGCTTTCATACTGCGCCGAGAGAAGCAGATATACAAACAGCAGACAGAGACCGAAGATCATTGCGGTGTTGTTGCCGGTCTGAGTGGCCTCCTCGCGGGTCATACCGGAATATTCATAGCCATAACCCTGTGGGAGCACTTCGGCAGCAATTCGTTCGATAGCTGCGAGTGCGTCACCCGATGAGTAACCCTGTGCGGGCTGACCCGACACGGAGATCGACTGGAACATGTTGAAGCGGTTGAGAAGGTCAGGACCGTAGACACGCTGGAGGGTGACAAAATTGGATATGGGAGCCATCTCCTGGCCGTTGCGCACCTTGATCGACGAAAGTGTCTCAGGCGACACACGCGCATCCGGCGATGCCTGCATCATCACACGGTAGATCTTACCGAATCGGTTGAAGTTCGACACATACATACCGCCGTAGTAGCCCTGAAGCGTAGAGAGTATAGTCTGCGGAGAGATGCCGGCCTGCTTTGCCTTGGCGGCATCAACATCCACCAGATACTGCGGGAAGGTGGGGTTGAATGTGGTGTAGGCCATCTGGATTTCGGGTGCCTGATTGAGCGCACCGAGGAATGTCTGCACCACGGTGAAGAATTCATTGATATCACCGCCGGTCTTATCCTGCATTTTCAGTTCGAAACCGTTGGTCACCGAGTAGCCGGAAATCATAGGAGGAGCGAAAATCATCACGCGGCCATCCTTGATATATTTGCCGGTCAAGCCATAAAGCTGCTGGATAATATTGTCGGAGCTCTGCTGCGCGTCGCGTTCCGACCAATCTTTGAGCTTGACGATAAACGTACCGTAGGTCGCACCCTGTCCGGCCAAGAAGCTATAACCGAGAATCTTGTTACTGAAAGCGACACCGGGCACTTTCTGGATCAGGCTGTCCACCTGGTCCATAACCTCTGCGGTGCGTTCCTGCGATGTTCCCGGGGGCATATCGACCATGGCAAACACCACGCCGGTGTCTTCGTTGGGCACCAGTGCGGTAGGAGTGCGCTTCATGAGCCACACAAGGACCACGATTGACCCGGCCACAAACAAAAACGAGATGATCTTATGATGAACAAAGAATTTCGTAAGAGCGCGATAACCTTTCAGCAACACGCCATAGCCCGCCTCAAATCCGGCGTGGAATCGCTTGCTGAACACTCCGATCAGCGCCACGAGCGCCACGGTGGCCGAGATGGCCAGATGCATCTTGTTGCCATCGGAATACCATCCGAGCACCATGAAAGTCACTGCTGCGATCACGAAGAGGAACGTTACGATGGGAGGAAGACCAAACGAAGTGCGCTTCTTATATTGAGTCTTCATCGCTTCGGCTGCTTCGGAGTATGCCTCTTTCATGCGATCTTTCAGCGGAACTTCCTGACCGTCCTCTGTCTTGTGTGGTTTCAGGAACATAGCACAGAGAGCCGGCGACAGCGTAAGCGCGTTGAGCGCCGAGAAGGCGATGGCGATAGCCATTGTCAGACCGAACTGCTGATAGAACACACCCGATGTGCCCGGCATGAACGACACGGGGATGAACACGAGCATCATGACGAGCGTGATCGAGATCAACGCGCCGCCGATCTCGTTCATTGCGTCGATCGATGCTTTTCGTGCGCTCTTGTAGCCCACATCGAGTTTGGCATGCACCGCCTCAACAACCACAATGGCGTCGTCGACCACAATTGCAATCGCAAGCACAAGAGCCGAAAGGGTGATAAGGTTGATAGAGAAGCCGATAAGGTTAAGCACAAAGAATGTACCGATAAGCGCCACAGGGATGGCGATGGCGGGAATAATCGTTGAGCGGAAGTCCTGGAGGAAGATATACACCACGATAAACACAAGGATAAACGCTTCCAGAAGGGTCTGGATCACATGGGCGATCGACGCATAGAGGAAGTCGTTGTTGTTCATCGGGATTGCGAAGTGCAGGCCATCGGGAAGCTCTTTTTCCATATTGTTGACCTGAGCGATACAGTCCTCGATGATCTGGGTGGCATTAGAGCCTGCTGTCTGGAACACGATCGCCATGGTCGAGGGATGACCATTGATCGAGTTGCCGAATCCGTAGGTCACCTTACCAAGCTCGATTTCCGCAACATCTTTGAGTCGGAGCACTTCGCCGTTGTCGTTGGCGCGGATCACGATATTGCCAAATTCTGCGGGATCGGTGAGACGGCCCTTATATTTCATTGTGTACTGGAACGACTGGTTGCCCTGTTCGCCAAACGCACCGGGAGCAGCCTCAACGTTCTGCTCGGCAAGAGCCATAGTGACATCATCGGGCATGAGCATATACTGGGCCATCACATCGGGTTTGAGCCATATACGCATCGAGTAGTCGGCGCCGAAGCTGAGCACGTCACCCACACCGCTCACACGCTGGATCACGGGGATCACGTTGATCTTCATATAGTTGTCGATAAACTCGGGGCTATATTCATCAGCCTTGTCGCTATAGAGCGCTATGCCGAGAAGCATCGACGTCTGGCGTTTCTGAGTGAGGACACCCACTTTGGTCACTTCGGCCGGAAGAAGGTTCTGCGCCTTGGCCACACGGTTCTGTACGTCGACAGCCGCCATGTCGGGGTTGAAGCCCTGCTCGAAGTAGACATTGATAGTGGCCGAACCGGTGTTGGTGGCCGTAGATTCCATGTAGGTCATGCCTTCCGCACCGTTGATTGCCTCTTCAAGAGGGGCGATCACGGAGTTAAGCACGGCCTGTGCGTTCGCACCCTGATAGGTGGTGCTCACCTGAATGGTAGGGGGCGCGATGTCGGGATACTGGGTGATCGGAAGAGAAGCAAGCCCGATCAAGCCCAGAAGCACTATAAAGATTGAGATAACCGTCGAAAGCACCGGACGGTTAATAAACGTATCTAATTTCATCTTTTTAAGAAAACGTGTTGAATTGTCGGGGTTTCTATCACTTGGCGGCAGCCTGCTGTGAAGCAGCTTCGCCACCCTGCTGTGCGACGGCAGCCTGACGCTTGGCGGCATCGACGGCCTTGATCTTCACACCATCGCGGATAGCGGACGTGCCCACTCCCTCTACAACGATCTGTTCGCCCGGTTCGAGTCCGGAAAGCACTACGTATGACTGTCCGTCGTTCTGCGGGAGCACATCGATAGCCTTCGATGTGAGCGTGCCGTCCTTACCGACGGTGTAAACAAACTTCTTGCCCTGAATTTCATAGGTGGCTTTCTGAGGGATAACGATAACGTTTTCAGAATTAACCGGCACTATCACCTGACCCGTGCTTCCCGAGCGGAGCATTCCGCTGGGGTTGTCGAAGAGAGCGCGAACGCTCGCCGCACCGGTCGAGGTGTTGATCACACCCGAAACGGTGGCCACATCGCCGGGCATACCGTAGATCGAGCCGTTGGCCAGACGCAGCTGCACTGCCGGCATTGCCTTGATCGCTGCATCGAGCGAACGGGTGCCGTTGTCGGTCATTTCGAGAAGGTCTTTCTCAGTCAGCGAGAAGTAGGCATACACCTTTGAGTTATCGGAGATAGTGGTGAGAGGTTCCATCGACGAGGGTGACGCGAGCGAACCTTCACGGTTAGGGATCGAGCCTACCACACCATCGCTCGGAGCAGTCACCACGGTGTAAGAAAGATTCTTGCGGGCCGTTGTCAGTGCGGCCTGAGCCTGCGAGAGCCCTGCGAGAGCCGTTTGAAGATTGTTCTGCGCCAGCTGATAGTCGTAGGAGCTGATGATATTTTTTTCGAAAAGTTTTCGCTTGGTGTCGGCGGTCATGCGAGCGGTGTTGACTGCGGTCTGAGCCGAGTTGACTGCGGCCTGTGCATTTTCCACTGCTGCCTGATACTGTACCTGATCGAGTGTGAACAGTGTCTGACCTTTTTTCACGGTCTGACCTTCATCGACATGAACGGCTGTGATGAAGCCGCTCACCTGCGGACGGATTGCAATATCGGTCTTACCTTCAAGTTTGGCCGGATATTCTTTCTGATTTTCAGCATTGGTGCGTTCAACCACGATCGTGGCCACTTCCGGAGCCTGCTGTGCGCCCATCTGCGCCTGTGCTTCAGCCTCCTTGGATTTGGAGTAGCCTCCGCATGACGCAACGCTTACTCCTAACGCGAGGCTTAAGGCCATCCCGGCCACGCCTCTGAAACTTCTAACATTCATGAGATTACGTTTCTTCATAATTATTTTTACCTATAAAATTGTTTTCGATATATTTATGATGAATTGCAACGGCTGTTCTACTTTCGCAGAATCACCACCTTATAATAGAGTGTTTATTAATCAAGGTGCAAAATTACTCAACAATAACCTCATATAATATGACATATGTCATAAAAGCATACATCTTTAACGTTTTTTATCACTCCGATTATTCCCCTTTATAACGGGAAAACCAAACAAGCCGCGACTGATATTGACGGTGATACTGTCCGACCGATCAACACGCCGATAGCGCTCGGCGCTCACGAGCATCGGCTTCACACTGCCGTTGGCGTAGCGAACATCGAAATAATATTCATAATACGGCTCACCGCGCACATAGCGGTTACGCCCCACTTTGCGCGATCGATAGTGAGTCTCACGGTATTTTCGTTCCACCACAGCGCGCTCGCTGTGTCCTGCCGCCGTATCGGCAAAGGCAAAATTAAGCGTGTAAAACAGTCCGGCCCACACTCCGGTCATAACCACCGTGGCCAGCGCAGCGTTTAGTGCAAACGAGCTCCTGCGAGTAAACCAAGCGGCAAGCGGAGCCGCCGCCACACCGCCAACAGCTCCAACCGTCAGACACACCGACATGACCATCGGAAAACTGACCATCGTATAATTTCGGAGCGATATAGCTAACATATAGCACAATAGAGTCAGCAATATCACGACTATCAGTTTAGCCGCATAAAATCGGGAGGCGTAGCTTTTTGTCATTTGATTACGATTGATTAATTTCGTAGTCAAATTTAATAAATCATTTTCACAAAAAGATCAAAAATGAAAAAACTATTCATCGCTCTACTTTCGCTGTGCATCGGTGCCGGTTTTTCAGCATCGGCCCAGAATTGGTCAAAGATCGCAAGCGGCGCAGTCAAAGCCGGAAAAGCTCTCACGCTCTCAGATGCCGACATGGCAAACTATTGCAAACAATCGGTGGAATGGATGGATGCCAACAACCCCGTGCTCCCCGACGACAACCCCTACACCCAGCGCCTTAAACGCCTCACCGCCGGAATCACCGATGCCGATGGCATACCCTTGAACTTCAAGGTCTACGACGTGGTCGACATCAACGCTTTCGCATGCCCCGACGGTAGCGTCAGAGTGTTTTCATCGCTCATGGATCTGATGACCGACGACGAACTGCTCGGCATCATTGGCCACGAAATCGGCCATGTAATGAAACACCATTGCAAAAAAGCTTTCAAACAGGAACTTCTGACCGGCGCAATGAAGGATGCACTCGCCTCCACAGGAGGAACTGTAGCCGCTCTGACCGAATCGCAGCTCGGCACTCTCAGCTCATCGCTCATCGGGGCGAAATACTCCCAGAAGCAGGAGAAAGAAGCCGACAATTGCGGCTATGACTTCCTGGTGAAACACGGCAAGAACCCCTGGGGCATGGTAATGGCCTTTGAAAAGTTAATGAACATGGAAAACCAGAGCGGATCGCAGTCAAGCTACTGGAGCAAAATGTTCTCATCCCACCCCGACACCAAATCGCGCATAGAAGCCATGACCAAGCGCTGCAACAAAGACGGCTTCAAACGCCCGTAAACACTCTCCCCCTCTCCCATCATCCTCTCCCATCATCCTCCCCCCCTTCCAAGCCCCTCCCCGCCCGCCGGGTCGAGAGGCTTCCCCTATCATAAACCATTTAAATTCAAACACGAATAATTTTGAAGATATTCCAGAATACATTAATATCTTAATCTATTGAGCGTTGCCTAACAGCCAAATCCGTCGACCCGGGCTGTGACGAGCGTGGGAGGGCCGGCGGTAAGCGGTGGGAGAGACGGTTTCAACCCTCTCTTTTACCAAGCTAATCAGCTGATTTACAGGCTGACGACTAAAGCCGTCGCTCCCACGTGAGCGGCGAATCAATGCGTTAAGTAGGTGATTTGCCATTGATTGACTGACTACTGAAGTCGACTCCCCCACACGTTTTTTTGGGGATTCCGGGTGAGGATCTAGCGGTGAATTTAAGAGCATGCTTACTATTAATCTAAACCGATTTTACGTTATGACGATTAACGTCAAAAAGTAAAATCGGTTTAGTAACTTTCGCCTCTTGATTAAATTTAGCATACCCCTTCCTTCCCCTTGAGCCTGCAATCTCCGGAAAGAGTAGTAAACTTAGAGAGCCAGGCGGAGTCCAATGTAGTTGCTCGCATAGGTCCCGCTGCCGCTGTAGCGACCAGCAACACGCGAGCCAGCAGCGGCGTAGTTCCAGCAGCCGCCACGAAAGACGCGGCTAGAGCTCGTGCGTTCGCTGCTGTAATCGCTGCTATATTTGTCAGAGGTCCATTCCAATACGTTGCCCGACATGTCATATACGCCAAGTTCATTCGGCTGTTTCAGAGCTACGGGATGTGTCTTTGCTGATGAGTTATCGTCATACCATGCCACGTCATCAATATCGTTACTGCCCGAATAAGTATAGCCCTGCGACTTGTTGCCACCGCGTGCAGCATACTCCCATTCCGCTTCTGTCGGCAGGCGAAAGTTCTTACCGGTCGCCTCGTTGAGTTTAGTAATGAATGTGCTGCAATCTGTCCAAGATACACTATCCACAGGCAGCTTGGCTTCGCCCTTGTTGGTTGAGGGATTAGTCCCCATTACCGCCTGCCAAAGCTCCTGCGTAACTTCGGTCTTGCCTATCTGNAANGTTGNAATGGTNTCTTTGTGTGCCGGTTTTTCATNTGCATTCNAACTATTATCGTCNCCCATGAGATANTTGCCACCCTCTACTTCNACCATATCGAAGCTGACACCATTTACTTCGTAGGTGGTTACTTTTGCCGGAAGAAGGTCGGCAGCATCAACATCTTCAATCTGGAGATATTCAAAATCTGATATTTTATGTGTTGCGATTACTTTGTCGCCATTGTAAACTCTAACGACTTTCACCTGTTCGGCGTAGGCCAAGAGGGCCACGGCGCAGAGTCCGCCGAGTGTTATGCTTTTGAGTAGTTTGTTTGTTTTCATTGTGTGATTTGGTTTTTCGTGATTGATTATTTGATGAATTTGAGGGTGTGGGTTACTGACGAACCGGTGGCTACCACTATATTTAACCCTTTAGGCATATCTGACACTGAAAGGATTTCGCCCTGACTGAGGGTATCTTTTAGCAGCAGGGAGCCGGCAGAGTTGTAGACACTGACGCTCAGCGGTTCGGCGGTGTTGAGTGCGGTAATGGTTTGGGCGGCTTTGTCGTAGTGCAGGCAGCCGTCGGCTGCCGTATGACTCTCTGTTATTTCGGCGATGGAGGCAGTCGGTTCGGCCTCGCCCATGAGGATGCGGTTGAACTGCGAATATGGCAACTCGTGGCTCAGGGTGGGTTCGGCGGAGTTCGTGAGGGTCATCGACTCCGGTCCGAACGTAATGCGGTCGAACTGCTCGAGATCGGCATTGTGGTCTGCAACACCGTCGCCTCGCACGATGATGCAGGGCTTTGTGTCGGCCTGTGCCGAAGCAAATCCGGCTGCGAGCAGGAGGCTGACAATGGTTGTGGCTTTATTGAAGAACATAATAGATTGATGTTTATTAGTCAATGTGTGTCGGGCAGTCAGGAAAAACGTCGTGGCAGACGCTGTTCAGACTGTCGGCAAATCTACTCCTGCAGCCGCGGGCCCGAGCCGCTGCAGAGAGATTTGCAGAGCAAAATTATATAAATGAATTTTACCCCCCCCCTTAACATTCTTTAACATCGCATTTAACGCTATTTCACATCCCCATTTTTCAAGGTTAAATCCAAACACACCGCCAAATCTTCAGTTAGAACCCCCACCCCCCCGAAAAATCATCAGCCGTTTGTCAGGTCTATCGGCCGTGATCGGCCGATTCTAACAAACCGACAAATTCGCATCTCCGTCCCCATTCCCATATTATCTTTGCCGCGTGCTTCTAAGAAACTGTTAGATTAATGTGCGAATGATTTTGAGGATATTTCATGATGAGTTTTGCAAGTTCTAAGGCCTCCTGACATCATACATTAACAAATATTGGCGAACGGGCTCATAGATTTGGAAAATGAAGGTCAATGGATGTGAATAATGGTTGGAACGGTTGGCCATTCTATAAATATTCAGTAAATTTGCATCCGAAATATCGCTTTGGTCCGTTTATTCAACAACCATTTGAAACAACACATTCTTTAAAACCGATACCATTGCTAACTGATAAAATCCGAAAATACAGAGCCTCCCTCCCCTCCGTGCCTTCACTGACGGTCTCGTTCCTGCCGCTCATTTTGCTGCTCGGAATGATTGCCACCATAATAATAACACAAGGCGCTGAGACGGTCCAGAACTACGGCTACGTAACGCTTCTCGTATCAGCCGTTTTCACACTCATACTGAGCTATCTGACCACCGACCGCCGACACATGCGCTGCTTCAGGCTCGGCATTGCCAAATCCGCCCGACAGATCCTGCCGGCTATACCGATACTCATTTTTATCGGAACGCTGTCGGCCACATGGATGCTCAGCGGTGTGGTNCCGTCGCTGATCTACTATGGGCTGGAACTGCTCGAACCGCGAACGTTTCTAATGGTTGCGTGCGCCACATGCGCCGTTGTTTCGGTTGTGACAGGCAGCTCATGGACCACGATTGCCACCATCGGCGTCGCCCTCATGGGCGTTGGATCCGTGATGGGCTACCATGTCGGATGGCTTGCAGGAGCCATTATCTCCGGCGCATATTTTGGCGACAAGGTTTCGCCGCTGAGCGACACCACCGTACTCGCCGCCTCCACTTGCGGAGTCCCGCTGATGCGCCACATCCGCTACCTCATGCTCACATCCGGTCCGGCCATGATCATTGCCCTTGCAGTCTATCTGATCGTGGGCATGACAACCGATCTGACCTCGTCGGGCCATTCGCGCGAGATGATCGAAGCGATCCACCATTCTTTTAACATCACGCCCTGGGTATTGATCATCCCTGCCCTCACTCTGACCATGATAGCATTCCGATTCGACACCGCGCAAACACTCGCCGCCGGTTCGCTTGCAGGCCTTGTGGGGATGTGGATCTTCCAGCCGCAGATCGCATCACAGCTCGCCGGCGATGGCGGCGGATCGCTGATCGACCATGCTGCGGCAGCGGTGAAACTTCTTGCCGGATCCACCGAAATCGCCACCGGCTATGATCTGCTCGACCCGCTCGTAAGCACCGGAGGGATCGCCGGAATGCTCCCAACGGTGTGGCTCGTGCTGTCGGCAATGACCTTTGGCGGAGCAATGATAGCCACCGGCATGCTCGGACGCATCACACACGCCATCACCTCACGACTGCGCCGCGGCCATTCACTCATTTCGGCCACCGTGGGCAGCGGACTGTTTCTCAACAGCTGCACGGGCGACCAATACATGTCAATAATCATCGGTGGAAACATTTTCAAAAACACCTATCGCCTCCGGGGGCTTAAACCTCAGACTCTGAGCCGCACGCTCGAAGACTCCATCTCGGTCACCTCGGTTCTGATCCCATGGAATTCCTGCGGCCTGACACAATCCACAGTGCTCGGCGTATCGACGCTGATCTACATGCCTTTCTGCATCTTCAATATCGCCAGCCCCATAATGACGCTGATCATGGGCTGGAGCGGATGGTCGATCACTTCCGATCCCGTCCGCGATTCATCTCTCGCTCACGCTCCTCACGCAGACGTTCGCGCCGCCGCAGAGTGAAATGCAGCGCGATGATGCAGACAAGCGTTGCGCCTATGATTCCGAAATAATACAGATAGTGGCCCGCAGCAAGTTCGCCCCGTCCNATATAGCTCATCGCAGCCAGATAGACAAGCAACACCACCGGCAGCCACACCGACTTCTTCACCCTACCCATTATCCTTCGGCCGACTCCTCATCGGGCTCCACTATGTAAGGCGAGCTTGCCGGATCGAAACAGCCCCCCTTCAGATATTCATAAATTCGTATACACGACCATGCGTCGAGCGCCGCATAGTGCTGCTGAGCGGCCGTCAGCTCGGCAGCCTCCCAGTTAGTGAGTCGCTGCCCTTTGGATATGCGCTCGCCGAAAAGAATGGCATAGATGCGTTGCAGACTTGCGTCGGCTATGCCAAACTCCCTGACATAGTCCTGCAATTCAACAAACCCGCCCGGCTCAAACTCGCCAAGCTTGTGCAGACCGTGAAAATCATCCTTTATCGACAGTCCGATCTTCACCACCGAGTCCAGTTGAAGGAAATTGCGCAGTGGCTCCACAAACCCTATCTTATTGATTCGGAAAAGGAAGCAGATATCGTGGGTGGAAAGCTGGACCAGCGCCACATTGTGGGTGTTGCCGCGGCGAAACGACGGACGGGTCTCGCTGTCGAATCCCACTATCGGCTGACGCGACAGATAGCGCACTGCTGCGCGCGCATCAGCCGCATTGTCGATCACCTGTATGCGACCTTTAAATTCAGCGGCAGGAAGCTCTCCTATTATATTCTTGGGTATGGAAATGGTGGGTTGCTGCATCGTTAGGATAGATGTGTTGGATGTCAGTTGATCTCGGGCAGGTCAATGATTTCAGCCTCGGGAAAATGGCGGCGGATATAGCGCTCGATAAATCCGCGCGTATCGGCGGCGATCACGGGATCTTTGTCGAAATATTTGTTGTAGACCACCGAATGGAGCCTTATGCCTCGCGCCTTGATCGCTTCGAGCGAGAGTATGGTGTGGTTGATCGATCCGAGCCGACCGTTGGTCACGAGCACCACCGGAAGCGAGCGTGAAGCGATATAGTCGATGGTCAGGAAATCGTCGGTCAGCGGCACCATAAGCCCTCCTGCTCCCTCGATCAGCACCACATCGGAGCGCTCAGCGAGCCGGCGTGTCGATTCGTCGATCAGACTCGTGTCGATCTCCTGCCCGTCGATAGCAGCGGCAAGCTGTGCCGACGCGGGATATGAAAACACTATCGGAGCCGTAGTGTGGTCGATATCTTCCGGCAGCTGACCGATCCCCATTAGCCTGCGGTGCAGATCGATATCCTCTGAATAGGCATCACATCCGGTCTGAATGAATTTCTGTGTCGCAACCCGCTTCCCGGCGCCCATCATGTGGCGCGCAAGAAACCCTGTGGCATAACTTTTGCCGGCATCGGTATCAATGCCCGATATAAATAAAATCTCAGCCATATTTAGAGAGTGTTTGGATTTAAATGATTTTAGCACAAAGAGAGATTCTGGGATGATTTCCCATTATATAAATATTTAATTTGGTTTAAATTCAAACACTCTCTTATCTTTTTTTGGTCGCGTCGGCATATCGGTTGGGAAACGTCAGCGTCAGCGGCTGTCGCATCATAGCCCTCACTATGAAGAATATGCCTGCGAGAATAAACGGTATGCTCAGACACTGACCCATATTTATGACCATATCAGCCTCAAATGGCTCCTGATCATTCTTGATAAACTCGATCAGGAAGCGCGAGAGAAATGTCCCGACAAGGAATGTCCCGAAGATCAANCCCGGACGAGCCTCGGCGTTTCGCTTCCAATACATCCACATCAGCAGGCCAAACAGTGCGAAATAGCACGCCGCCTCGTAGAGCTGCGTCGGATGGCACGCAACCCCCTCATAGAGCTGATGCCACTCCCGAGAGCGCACAAACATCATGCCCCAGGGAAGATCGGTCGGCCCACCGAAGATTTCGGAATTAAACAGATTGCCCAGACGGATCAGGCCACCCACAAGCGCAATCGGAACCACAAGGCGGTCAAACGTCCACAGCGGGCTGCGCTTCGTTGAGAAAAACGAAAAACACAACACTCCGAGGATCACACCGATAGCGCCTCCATGGCTTGCAAGACCACCCTTCCACACCTTTACGATCTCACCCGGATTAGCCGAATAGAAATCCCACTCGTAGAAGAAGCAGTGGCCCAGACGCGCACCGATAATCGTCCCCGCCATGGTCCACAACAGCAGCCAGCCAAGCCAGCGTTCGGGCGCTCCCTCATGGCGAAACATTCGCGCTACTATTTCATAGCCTATCAGAAACCCGATGGCAAACATCAGCCCATACCAGCGTATGGTGATCGGATTCTGAATCAGATCGGGACTAACGTCCCACACTATAGAGTCAAGTATCATTATCAATAATTCAGTTTTTTCGACCTGCAAAGATACACAACCTTTTCCGATAATAGAAATCCTGACACCCGATTTTACCCANTGCGACTGATGAAAGCTTTGAAAAAGCCCCCAAATCATCTACAATGGTCAGCACAATACCCACGTCCTTGCGGGACACTGACGCGGAGTTGACGGTAAACGCTGCGCAAGCCTCGAAGCCGCGCAGATTTTCAACCGAGTTGAAATTAAGGTCGGAAAAAGAGAAGTCCATAACTTACTGATTTATACAGCGAAGTTATGGACCTTATGACGGTTGCGAAAAGACGCTTATTTCTTCCTTTTGAAGAATTTTATACGTTTTATAGTATGTCCTATGGCAAATGCAATCATTAAAAATCCGATTTTCCCATGCACACCTCCCAATGGACTAT
>JAAVEX010000087.1 GCA_014801065.1 Barnesiella sp. | reverse complement strand
CATGTGCGAATAATTTTGAGGATATTTCAGGATGAGTTTTGCAAGTTGAAGAGGGAGCGATGCGGGCATCGTGACCGATAAAACTTGGCAAAAATCGCCTGAAAGATCATCAAAATCAGAGCATATAGAAATTTTTCGCATAAATTTAAACAGTTTCTTAGCTGTATATATATAAAAATCATTAATTTTGTAGTGTGGCGCTTTGTGTGAAGCCACACTACATTTTTTTGCATAGCGATGAAGAAGTTTCTATACAGCTTTTTAGGAACGATGGCAGGTATATGGCTATCGATCATTTTGTTTGGAATCCTTGTGGTGCTCACCGTGGTGGGACTTATGGCAAATAGCTCCAAAGGTGTGAAGCCGGTAGGTGAGGGCAGTGTGCTCCGCATCAGTCTTTCCGGATCGGTGGTGGACCACGGTACAAATCCCTCGCTTGAGGAGTTGATATCGGGAGGCGGGCAGATGTCTATGGTACTTTCTGAATTGGTCGGCGCTATCGATAAGGCGGCTGAAGATGCTAATATCGATGGAATACTGCTCGACTGTACAGGCGGTTTCAATGTCGGCCTGGCTCAGTCGGAAGAGATTATTGCTGCTCTGAAACGCTTCCGTAAATCCGGCAAATGGGTATGGGCCTATGGCGATAACTATTCTCAGAATGACTATTTTATAGCTACGGCAGCCGATTCTATTTTTGTAAATCCGGTCGGTATGGTCGATGTCCACGGACTTGGTGGCACGATGTTCTTCCTTAAGGATCTTCTTGACAAGGTGGGCGTAGAAGCCCAGGTGGTCCGCGTCGGCACGTATAAGAGCGCGATGGAGCCCTTCCTACTTTCAGACATATCCGAGGCCAACCGCGAACAGACCATGCACTTCCTGTCAAGTATGTGGGACGTGATGAAAGATTCGATCGCATCTGCGCGTAAGGTGAAGCCTGACTCGGTNGATTCATGGGCCAACAGCTATGAATTTGCGCANCCTACACAGTCATACTCTAAAAATAAACTTATTGACCGCATGGTCTATCGTCGTCAAATCCTCGNCATGATAGCGGAAGCTACCGGAAAGGATGAGGCCGAAGTGGTTGAATATGAAGATTATGTTGACGGCGGCATTGGGAAAGAATTTGCGAAATCGGACCCCTATNGGCATCCCACTATAGCCGTGCTCTATGCGCAGGGCGATATTACTGAGTCCGGAGAAGGTGGAATAGCCTCTGAACGTCTTGTGCCTGAGATTCTTGAGCTGGCAAAGGATGAATCGATCGAAGGTTTGATTCTGCGAGTCAACTCCGGCGGCGGAAGCGCGTTTGCTTCCGAGCAGATATGGGAGGCGCTCGAACAGTATAAAAAGACCACTGGCAACCCCTTTTATGTATCGATGGGCGATGTCGCCGCATCAGGAGGATATTACATCTCGTGTGGCGCGGATTCGATCTTTGCGTCGCCTTTGACTCTCACCGGTTCGATCGGCATNTTCGGTATGATACCCAATGTGGAGCCGCTGCTTAAGGATAAACTTGGGGTCAACACTGTGACCCTCACCACCAACAGTGGCAATTTTCCGAATTTCTTCTCGCCGATGGATGAGGGGCAGCGCAATGCGATGCAGGAATATGTGAACCGTGGCTACGATCTTTTCCTAAAGCGNGTNGCCGATTCGCGCGGCGTGCCGGTGGATTCTATCGCCGCCGTGGCTCAGGGCCGTGTCTGGTCGGGCAAGAGTGCGTCGACTATCGGTCTTGTCGACCGCCTCGGCGGCCTGCAGGATTGTATCGATGCAATGGCTAATAAATTAGGAGTGTCAACATCGGATATCAACATTGTCCGCTATCCCGAAGTNAGCCGTCAGTGGTGGGAAATGCTTCTCGCCTTCGACAATTCGCAACTCTACTCAGCTTTGACCAACGGTCTGGNTCCGCAGTNGAAGCTGTGTACGGAACTCATAAAAAGGGTGAGCACAATGTATCCGCTACAGTGCCGGTCGCCCTATATCTATCTAAGATAATCCTACTATCCTCCGTCAATAATCTCCAACCAAATTAATCCCGGAACAAATGGCAAAAAACCGATTGTTATCATTTCTGCTCCTTTATCCCATCAGTAAGGTCTACGGATGGGTGATGGCTGTCAGGAATATGATGTTTGAGAAGGGAATGTTGAAGCAGGAGGAGTTTGACATACCAATCGTGGTGGTTGGAAATATCACCATGGGAGGTGCGGGTAAGACACCCCACACTGAATATATCGTTGATGCCCTCAAACGCGATTACCGCATCGGAGTGCTTTCGCGTGGCTACAAACGCAAGACTAAAGGATTCGTGCTCGCTTCGAGCGACTGCCACGTTGACGATATAGGCGACGAGCCGTATCAGATATTTCAGAAATTTAAAAAAGATGGAATTGTGGTGGCGGTCTGCGAAAAGCGTAGCCATGGTATCCGCGAGATGCGTCGGCTTCATCCCGAACTTGACCTGATTGTCCTTGACGATGCCTTCCAGCATCGGTATGTCAAGCCNTCGGTGTCGGTGGTNTTGATGGAATATAGTCGCCCGGCCTACGAGGATCANCTTCTGCCGTTTGGCCGACTGAGAGAGCCGGTGAGGGCGNTGGACCGCGCTGATATAGTGATAGTGACAAAATGTCCCGAAGATATGAAGCCTATGGAGACGCGCATCTTCAAGACCAATCTGAATCTGTTTCCGTTTCAGAAGCTTCTCTTCTCAAGCTACCATTATCTCCCGATGCGNCCCATTTTTCCCGATGATATTCCNGTGGGAATGGCTACGAGACTTGACTATCTCACAGCCGATGACTCTATTCTCGCAGTGACAGGCGTGGCTAACCCTCGGCCGTTNGTCAGACAGTTGCGTAAATATGCGGCCAAAGTCAGAATCAAACGTTATGCNGACCATCATCATTTCACCCATAGCGATATGACCAGTATTCTCAATAAGTTTTCCACGATGTCGGGCAAAACGAAGATATTGGTNACTACCGAAAAAGATGCNGTCAGATTGCGCACCAACCCATATTTCCCGCCAGAGTTGCGCGCCGTGTCTTATTACGTGCCGATCGAAGTGAGCTTCAAGGAATATAACGAACGGTCGCTGCGTGAAGTGATCATGCAGCTGATCCGCACAAAAAATTCGCTCAAAAGCTGACCGCTGTGGANGAGCGCTGCCTAACAGCAATGTTTCNGCTGCCGAGACCAACTTTCATGGCGTTGCAATTGTTTAACCATAGTAATAATTGTTTAACCATAGTAATAATCATACATAAAATCAAATAACCATGTTGACCAAAATTCAGGAAACAGCAGATTATATCAAATCGAAAGTGGGCGCTATGCCCGACACTGCTATCATTCTCGGCACCGGTCTCGGCGCCCTTGTGGATCATATCGAAGATAAGCAGTATATCCCTTATACGGAAATCCCCAACTTCCCGGTATCAACCGTTGAAGGCCATAGCGGTAATCTGATTTTCGGACGTCTCGGCAGCAAGCCCGTGATGGCTATGCAGGGACGATTCCACTATTATGAAGGCTACGACATGAAGTCGGTCACCTTCCCCGTGAGAGTGATGAAAGAGCTTGGCATTTCGACCCTGTTTGTCAGCAATGCGGCCGGTGGCATGAATAAAGAATTTCGTGTTGGCGACGTGATGATCATCACCGATCATATCAATCTTTTCCCCGAAAATCCCCTCCGCGGAAAGAACGACAATCGCCTCGGTCCGCGCTTCCCGGCCATGACCGAAGCCTATAGCAAGAAACTCATCTCGCTTGCCGACACTATTGCTGAGGAAAAAGGAATCCGTGTGATGCATGGCGTGTATGTAGGCGTTACTGGTCCGACTTTCGAAACCCCTGCCGAGTATGAATTTTTCCGTATCATCGGCGGTGATGCCGTGGGCATGTCGACAGTGCCTGAAGTTATTGTTGCCAACCATGCCGGCATGAGAGTGTTTGGCGTTTCGGTGATAACTGACCTCGGTGGCAAGGATGTGACGGAAGTGCCTACTCACGAAGAGGTGCAGAAAGCAGCCGAAGCCGCTCAGCCCAAGATGATGGAAATCATGCGTGAACTTGTGGCTCGCGCCGACTGATCGATCGCGGAATTTCTCTAATTCATAAGCTAATGGAACAACAGACAGAAATCTCAACGCTTGGCGAGTTTGGTCTTATTGACAGACTAACACAAGGTCTCACTTCTGTGAACTCGTCGACGGTGAAGGGTGTGGGCGATGATGCGGCCGTGCTCCGCTATCCTGACACTGAGGTGCTTGTCAGCACCGATCTTCTCGTTGAAGGCGTTCACTTTGATCTCACATACGTACCGCTAAAGCATCTTGGCTATAAGGCGGCCGTTGTCAATTTTTCTGACATCTACGCCATGAATGGCACGCCGAGGCAGATCACCGTCAGCCTGGGTATATCGGCGCGGTTCACCGTGGAGCATATCGAGGCTCTATACTCCGGGCTGCGTCTGGCCTGTGAGATCTACGGCGTTGACCTGGTGGGAGGCGACACCACTGCTTCCCGATCGGGGCTGGTGATAAGTGTGACCTGTGTCGGAGATGCGCCCAAGGATAAGGTGGTGTTGCGTTCCGGCGCTAAGGATACCGATCTCATCTGTGTGTCGGGCGATCTTGGTTCGGCCTATATGGGGCTTCAGTTGCTCGAACGTGAGAAAAATGTCGGAGCAGGTCAGAAAGACTTTATCCCTAAATTTGAAGGTAAAGAGTATCTGATCGAACGCCAGCTTAAACCCGAAGCTCGCCGCGACATCATCAAGGAGCTTGACAAAGCCGGAATAGTGCCCACGGCGATGATGGATGTGAGCGACGGACTCTCGTCGGAGCTCCTGCATATATGTAAGGCAAGCGATTGCGGCTGCCGCATCTATGAGGACAGGATCCCTATCGATTACCAGACGGCTGTCATGGCCGAGGAGGTCAACATGAATTTGGTGACGGCAGCTCTCAATGGTGGCGAAGACTATGAACTCGTGTTCACGGCTCCGCTCCATGCCCACGAAGCGCTCAACAAGCTTGAAGGGGTGAAGATCATCGGTCATATCACCAAGCCTGAACTGGGATGTGCGCTTGTGACGCGCGACGGTGTGGAGATGCAGTTGCGCGCCCAGGGATTTAACCACATGCCGGCCACTGAGGAAATGGTAAAAGATGCTGAGGATGAGCCCCAACAGCCATCCGAAGCAGATTCTGATGAAAAATAGAGGCGGCAAAATGGCGTAATATCGGCGGAAATAGCTAACTTTGCAGCGAAATTTTTACATTCGAATCATGATCAATCGCGTTTTAATACGAATCAAAGTGGTCCAGATGCTTTATAGCTATCTTTTGACCAGAGGTGAATTCAAACTGCAGCCGGCGCCTGATGGCGGCTCGCGCGACAAACGTTTTGCTTATCAAGCCTATGTGGATCTGCTGTTGATGCTCATTCGCTTGTCGGGCACCCGTCTCACCCCCGATTCGCGTGCGATTGCCGGAGTCGATGACAATCGCTATCTTCCCGCCAATAGAATAGCCCGTATGCTGCGTGCCGATTCCGATCTCAAGGCCAAGGGCCTTGACGGATCGTTCGTTTCGCTCTACAATGATACCCTCGTGGAGCATCTCTATGGAGAGGTGTGTCGGTCGGCAGTCTATCGTAGCTACATCCGGATGAAGAATCGTGATCTGGTTGAGGATGTTAAATTCTGGACCGCCGTGATCCGTAGCATCTTTGCCCGCGACCCTCAGCTTTTGGCTGCGATGCGCAAGCAAGAGATGTTTTCGGTAAAAGGCTTTGAGGATGCCATCGAAATGGCTGCGGCCACGGTGGAGGATCTCGGCGATATCACCGGACGATATGCTTCGGCTCGCAAGGCGCTCGACCGTTCGTTGGATCAGGCCTACGATCTATATCATAGATTGCTGGCTCTTCCGGTTGAGCTTGTCAGAGTGGAAGATCAGCGTCTTGATGCCAACCGTCATAAATATCTGGCCACGGCTGAAGATCTCAATCCTAACACTCGCTTTGTCGACAATGCGCTTGTAAAGGCTATTGCTGCCAGTCCTCAGATGGATGAATATCTTTCGGCCAATCCCTTTTCGTGGAATGACGATCCCGTGCTCGTCAGATCTCTGCTTGGAAAGATCCAGGAATCGGATATCTACAAGCAATATATGGCGGCCGAGTCTACCTCGATGAAGGATGATTGCGAGTTCTGGCGTAATATTTTCAAATATGTCATTCTGCCGAGTGATGATCTTGCCGAAGCGCTTGAGGATATGTCGGTCTACTGGAACGATGATCTTGACATTGTCGGAACTTTCGTGGTCAAAACGTTCCGCCGTCTGGCAGATTCCGATGAAGGATCGAGAGTGCTCCTGCCGCAGTTTAAGGATGATGAGGATGCCTCTTTCGGAGCAGAATTGTTTGAGAACACTTCGGAACACTTCGAGGAATATCGCTCGCTCATCGACCGCTTTATCGACCGCAGAATGTGGGACTCGGAGCGAATGGCATTCATGGATGTGGTGATAATGACCACGGCTATATGCGAATTGCTGAACTATCCTGCAATACCTATCGCCGTGACTCTCAACGAATATATCGAGATCGCCAACTGCTACAGCACCCCCAAGAGCGGACAGTTTGTCAACGGAATCCTCTTCTCCGTGATAAACTATCTCAAGGAGCAGGGTCGCTTGAATAAAAAATAAAAATGTGGGTGCCATGAGTGCCCGGTAATTAAATGATAACTAACCCCTTAAAATATCTTTTATGGCACAAGGAATGGAAAGCATTGTGATGATCGTTCTGCTGGTAGTAGTGTTCTACTTCTTTATGATCCGTCCGCAGCAGAAACGTCAGAAAGAAATAAAGAAATTCCGCGAGGGTCTGCAGAACGGCGACCGCGTGGTGACTGCCGGTGGCATCTATGGTAAGATTCGCGGTGTCAAGGAATTGGCATTTGTGATCGAAATTGCCAATGGTGTGAATATCACTGTAGATAAAAACTCGGTCTATCCTTCGGCTGAAGTGGCTGCAAGCGACGCTGAGGGTAAAGAAAAGTAAGAACAATCTTTGCGTACGCAATCCCATTGATAGCCGCTGCCTTTGGGTGGCGGTTGTCGGTGTTTAATTGAGAAATGATGCGATCTATAAAAAAGATAACAAGCGGATGGTTTGCTTCGATGGGACGCGCACTGCGCACACGTCGCGGCCAAAACGTGGGGCTCTATCTCGTTTGTCTTGTCGTGGCATTTCTTTTTTGGGTGATGATGTCGCTCGATGAGACTACGGAGCGTGACTACAATATCAGCGTGCAACTTACCAACGTGCCCGACAGCGTGGTGATAGTCGGCAATATGCCGACGGAGCTGAGCGTTGTTGTCAAAGGTAAGGGAACGCAGTTTTTGAGATATGACATTACGGGAGTGCCTGTAATGGAAATAGATTTCAGACAGTATTCCGGTATAGGGGATTATGTTGTGCTTTCACGTACCAAAATTGATAGTCGTGTGCGCGACCTCTTCGGTCAGGGCGTTTCGATCGTGGCGGTGAACCCCGATTCGATCCGTGTTGGTTACACTTCGGGCCGAGGCTATAAACTGCCGCTTAAGATTGACTGGAACGTCACTACGAGCACCCACAGTGTGATCAGTGGTCCGGTTACTGCTTCGCAGGATTCGGTGATGGTCTATACCGTTGGGAATATACGGCCTGATATAGAAGTAGTCGAGACAAAACATATTCAGCTCGCTGATGTTTCGGACACAACTGTGGTCAATGTCGGGATAAAGCAGATGCCGGGAGTGAGAGTCGTACCCGGCAGTGTGGATGTCACGATTCCGGTTGAATTGCTCGTGTCAAAAAAATGTTCGCTACCGGTGCGTTTCGTCAATCTTCCTGAGAATACTCGCGTGATCACTTATCCGTCGGTGGTCGAGGTCAGCTATCTTGTGCCGATGCGACTGAGCAATAGTGAGATCTCGGCTAAGGCCGTGGTTGATTATAATGAAATCAATCAGTCGTCGCGTCTGGCTCCTGTAGAGATCCAAACGGAAGCGGGGGGAGGCTATCGGCTTGTGTCTGTGTCGCAGGATAGTCTGGAATATGTCATAGAACGCTAAAAGCTTATGAACAGACTGATAGCCATAACGGGAGGCATAGGATCCGGTAAAAGCGTGGTAAGCCGAGTGGTTGAGGCGATCGGCTATGATGTGTATGACTGCGATTCGCGTGCCCGTCAGATCATGGACGGCAGTGACTCGATTAAGAAAGCCATTGCCGATAAAATATGCCGTGAGGCAATCGGTGCTGACGGTAGCATCGACCGCTGCCGTTTGTCGGCGGAAGTGTTTGGCAATGATGACAAGCTGTGTCGGCTTAATTCCATAGTTCATGCTGCTGTTAAAGAGGACCTGGCGAAATGGGCATCAGAGCGCAGGGAGGCTTTTGTCGAAACGGCTATCTTATACCAGAGCGGTTTGGATCGTATGGTCAGCGATGTGTGGGAGATTATTGCTCCTACGGAATTGAGGGTTGAGCGTGTGATCGAACGCAATGGATTGACTCGTGATGAGGTGATGAAGCGAATCGTGGCTCAGGATCAGTATCAGCCACAGGCTATTCATGGCCGGGTGACGAGGATTGTTAATGACGGCGACATGCCGCTCTTGCCTCAGATAGAGGAAGCTATCGAGAGGGCATTATCGTCTGACCGCTTCAAATAGTGAAATCGTCCGCATCGCGCCAGGGAGCGAATCGGCGGCGGTCGTTGTTGAATTTCTCAGCGCTTAGTGTAGCATAGACGGTGCCGTCGCTGCGACGATCGGATATATCCTTGCCCCAATTGTCGAGCGCAATGGTGTCGGTCGGATTATAGTTGCCATAGTGGTCTGTGCCGGTTCGGTTGCATCCCATCACGCATATCTGATTTTCTATGGCGCGGGCTATGAGAAGTTGGTTCCAGGGGTAAGAGCGCGAAGCGGCCCAGTTGGCAGGGACAATCAGGATATCGTAGTCATTTTTCCGAGCCCGGTTCCAGACAGGGAAGCGCAGGTCATAGCAGATGGACATGCGCAGATTCCATGACCGATAGTTGATGGTGGGCGGTCTGTGAGTGCCGGCAGTCATTATTTCGTTTTCGCCACCGTAGCTGAACAGATGGTGCTTATCGTAGAACTGCACAGAGCCGTTGTCGTCGATCATGAAACCGCGGTTGTAAATATTTCCCGTTTCATCGCAAGCTATTGTCGTTCCCCAGATAGCCTTTTGATTTGCTGAGGCCCAATTGCGCAGGGCAGTGATTGTCGGACCGTCGTTTGGTTCGGCTATCGAGCTGAGAATGGCGCGGTCCGGTGTAAAGCCTGACGTGAATGTTTCGGGGACAACGATCAGATCAGTATCCTTGTCGATCGAATCAAGACGGCTAAGCAGCTGCTCAATATTTGCTTTCGGATTGAAAGCAATTATATCGAGCGGAATAAGGGCTATTTTCAGATCGCGTGAAGGCATGTGGCAATCATTAATCGGTGGAGAATTTCTCGGGATATTTTCCGGTGAATCCGGCATAATAATCTTTAATCGAGCGCATATCGCGGTCAATATCGCCCGATGGCTCAAAGGTTTTTTCGATGATGATCCTCTTGGTGGCAAAGTCGATAGCTCCGAGCACTATAGGCACACCGGCATCACGAGCTATGTGTAGAAACCCGTGGCGCCATTCATTCGTGCGGCTTCGTGTGCCTTCGGGTGTGATGGCCAGCGACAGCTTTTTTGATTGTTTGAATTTTTCAACGAGAGCGCTGACCAGTGAGGATCCTTTCTTTTTCACCGGCACACCGCCCATGGCCTTGAATATCAGACCAAGAGGGAAGAAGAACCATGATTCCTTCATTAGGAAGCCGGCGTGGCGTCCCACCGATGCATAGGCCAATTTGCCGAGAATGAAATCCCAGTTGCTCGTGTGGGGTGCCACACAGATAATGGCTTTAGGATAGTCGGGGACAGTGATGTTCACTGTCCATCCGGCCATCCTGAGCAAGAGTTTGCTAAACCACATAGGTTTAAATTTACTTAGGATCGTTATTTTGCGTTGGCAATTTTCTTGTTGAGTTCACGCTGGCTCTCGGGGATAGCTTTGTTGAGCTGATCGACAATTTCCTGAACCGACTTGTTGAACTCGGCATAAAAAGTCTTGTAGGCCTTGGCAAAATAGGCGTTGGATGCTTTGTGATATTCTTTCAGCGAATCGAAATCGGAAGGGGTTTTGTCGAAAGCAAACGTTGCGTTTTTGAGTGATTTCTGCTGAAGATCGGCAGTGCGGATCACCAGATCGTTGAGTTTCTTGGGGTCGACACCTTCAACGTATTCGCGTGTCATGATACATTCAAGCGCTATTTCGCCGCAGATATATTTGATTTGTTTTTTTAGATCGCGTTTATTTGCCATAATTTTATCTGTTAAAGGGTTGGGAAATGATATTTGTTTTTGTTTTGTTTTCGTGCTACTTCGGCGATAATATGGTCTCTCACCACACCGATAGCCGGGGGGAATGATGGGGCGGCCACATCGCCGCGTTTGCCTTTGGCCGCGCTGTTGGGCTCATTGACAAAGCGGCTGTCGGGACAGCGTTGAGGGTCGGTGGTGGCGAGAAATATAGATGACGTTGCGGGCCGCATCTCCATTCGTGCTGCTCGGCAAGCCATGGCTGAATTTCTGTTAAGCCGGTAACCGTAGCGAGCGAGCATCAGCTCTTCTTCCTCTTTCACTTCGGTATCGCCGAATGTGAAGCAGCTGATCATATCGGCCATGGTCGGATTGTTGCGGAGAAGAAAGTTGATGCGGGCCAGATTGTTAGCGAGATTTCGACCGTTGACATCGTTCACATCAAGCAGTCCGCTTTTGCCTATCGAGCCCCAAAGGCGTTCGTTGCCGTAGCCCGAGGCAAGGATTCTTTTAACGGGGAGTCCCATCTGGCTTGCAAATAGTGCTGCCGTTAGATTACCAAGATTACCGCAAGGCACGGATATCACGATCTCTCCCGGATTTTCTTCCATTTCCAGAAGGCGCGCATAGGCGTGGAAATAGAAAAACATCTGTGGAAGCAGACGTGCGATATTGACGGTGTTGGCCGATGTGACCGTCATGCGGCTATTGATCAGCGTGTCGCTGTAGATCTCTTTAGCCAGACGTTGACACTCTTCGAAGCTGCCACGGATAGCAATCGGGTGTATATTGTCGGTGTTTTCCGGAAGTTTAAGGCGCGTTCCTTTGGGATAAAGAATAAACAGGTTGATGTTGCCGATGCCGGCAAAGGCGTTGGCCACAGCGCTTCCGGTATCGCCCGAGGTGGCTACGAATACGTTGATCTGCCCGTCCTTATCGTGGTCGCTCTTGATAAAGTGGTCAACGATGCGCGCCATAAACTGCGCTCCTATGTCTTTGAACGTCCCTGTTGGGCCGTGGAAGAGTTCAAGCGCATAGAGTCCGGAGTCGATCTTCACAAGCGGCACTTCAAATGAAAGCGTTTCCCTCACGATATCGTTGATCGTGGCCATATCGATATCTTGTCCAAACATTGATGAGGCCACGATGTAGGCAATCTCTTTGAGCGACATCTGGGGGATATTCCGGAAAATGGCTGAGGGGAAGAGCGGAATACGGTCGGGCATATACACTCCGCCGTCGGGAGCAAAGCACCGCAACACGGCCTCGCGCAGACTGACAGTCCTAATTCGATCGTTTGTGCTATAATAGTTCATCTCTTGGGCTCTTGGATCTTGTTTTCAGACACCGGTCATGTTAGTAGCAAAGATAATGTATAAATCGGCTTTGACCAATAATTCATCCTTAAAATTACTTAACCGATAAAAAAGCGAGGTTGCGTTCGTCATGACGCAACCTCGCCCGATGTACTCGAAGTGGGACTCGAACCCACACAGCCGCAATGGCCAAAGGATTTTAAGTCCTTCGTGTCTACCATTCCACCATTCGAGCATCTCTTCAAAGAGCCGCTTTTACGGCTGAAAAAGCAACGGCAAAGGTAGGTAAAATTTTCTTAACCTGCAAGCGGTTTNATGAATGTATTGCTGATCAGCGTCTTATGTATGCGTATGGGGGCATGGGGTTGCCAACGAACACTCTATATTCTTCCAGGCCATACTTCAGACGCAGAGCTTCGCCGCTGAGCGGTGTGCCGTGGGTATAGATATCGTAGGTCGATCCGCATTTAGGACATCTGACTATTCCCGCTTTATCGGTGGAANTGTCGTAAACCACACGAATATCGGGCTTTACTTCNACCGGACAGGCCAGATCGAAAGCAAGNTATTCGCCNAATGGNTCGCCCACGAGCATTATGCCTCCATAGCCTGTNTGTTCGGCCACGGTGTAGGGGAATCCGAAGGGCTCGCCCGTTTGACGGATGAAATTGCGTGTCTGTCCGGCTCCGCTCACTCCGTAGATCTGCCAGTCGCCGATGGTGTTGAAATTGACCATTACGGTGGCTGCAGGGATGCGGTGATTGTCAACTGATTCACACGAAACGACTGCTGCCGCTGCCATGGCAGCAGCGACAATAAGCAGANGGCGGAGCTTGGACGGTTTGTGCATCTGCCTNAAAGAAGAGATCAGGATCCGAAAAAGTTAGAAAACATCTCACCGAATTTGTCGGCTGCTTCCTGCATCTTGCCGCCTACGAGCGGGCGTAGCATCGCGGGAATTTCAACGTCAAGGTCGGTGGCCACTTCAGTCGTGGCNGGGTCGATCTCTTTGAAATTCATGATGATGTTAAAGGGGACGGGTGAATTTTCGGCCGAAAGTCTGAGCAGTGTAGGCTCGATGCGCTCAGCTACCACGAAAGTGATTTCTCCAACGCCCGGAGCCTGAATGATCAGTCGGTCNTCGGTGAATTTGACCGCACCAAGTTTCTGGCGGGCTTCTTCGGGGAGTTCGTCGAGACGCTGCTGAAATGAGTTGAGGTTGCTGACTTTATTATAGATGTCGTTGATCGGCTGACGGACCGTAGCTGTTTTGCCTGAATATTTTGCCATTATTCAAGAATGTTTGTTGCAGTAAAAAAATAGACGGAAAAGATCAGAGGCCGGGTGTCCAGTTTGCGGGATCTTTGCGCCATTCTTTGAGCGTTTCGAGCTCATCGGCGTGGATATAATTGGATTCGAGAGCGGCATCGAGCATGGCATTGTAGTTGCTGAGCGCGCGAATCTCGACTCCGGCTTCGCGGAAGCGTTCCTGGGCTATCGGGAATTCGTAGGAGAAGATGGCCGACATGCCGACAACGTCGCAACCTGCTGCGCGTATAGCTTCAACGGCTTTAAGCGAGCTGCCTCCGGTGGAGATAAGGTCTTCAATGACCACCACTTTCTGGCCCGGTTTGAGATTTCCTTCGATCAGATTCTCGAGGCCGTGGTCTTTCGGGGTGGAACGCACATAAACGTAGGGGAGTCCGAGTGTATCGGCTACGAGTGCGCCCATAGCGATTGCTCCTGTTGCCACTCCGGCAATGGCGTCGGGTGTGCCGAACTGTTCGATGATAACGCGGCACATCTCTACTTTAATAAAGCTGCGCACATCGGGATATGACAGCGTCTTGCGATTGTCGGTATAGATTGGTGAGTTCCAACCTGACGCCCACACGAAAGGATGTTCGGGCTGGAGTTTGATAGCGCTGATTTTAAGGAGTTTTTCTGCTAAGAGTCTGTCTAATTGTTTCATACGGCGATGAGAATATATGTGAAATAAGGTGAGTGGCGTTTAAGGGGGATCGCGTGATTACGTTTTGCCCATACAAAGGTAGCATTTCGCCGGCTTATGCACAAATTTATCGTATTTTTTTTCAAAAAACACTCAATATATATCAAAATGCCATTTGCAAGCAGTTGTGTTTTTTTGACAGTTGAGTTTTTGGGGTGGCTCAATAAATATTTGGACCGGGGTTTAAACTTTATTATTGAATAGATGTCTATTAAGATAAACAGACAATGATTGTTCAACTATTTAATTCTTGCAGTCATGAAAAAAATATTTGTTACGCTGATGATAGCTATGATGGGCGGGTTGCTGACCCTGCCGAGTGTTGAAGCTCAAAGTCGTCCGGGAAGAGGAGGATCGCACACTTCTACATCCGGTTCGCGTCCCTCAAACTCGCGTCCATCGTCGGGATCGTCGTCGCGTCCGACGCAGACGGCTCCGTCGACTCGTCCGGGACATGGATCAAACGACACACGCCCCGGCCACAATAATACTACAACTAAACCTGCCAAACCCAATAAGCCTGAACAGGGTGTTCGTCCCGGCAATCAGAATGTACGGCCATCGGCTCCCGCTCCCTCGCGGCCTTCAAAGCCGAGTCCGTCGATCAGACCTTCAGCGCCCGTGCGTCCCGGTAGTTCCGTGCGCCCTGCGCCGGCCCGCCCTGTTCGTCCGATCGGCCCGACTCGCCCGTCGGCTATCGCACCACCGGTGCGTCCCGGACGTCCTGTTTATGCCACACCATGGTCGCGTCCGGTTCCTCCCGCTTCGTGGCGTCCGGCACGTAGGGTCACGATCGTTCCGAATATCCTTGGCATGACGCTCGGTCTCACACTTAATTCCGCACTCGATTATCTCTATACGAGCGGATATAGCGTAGATGGCTATGGCGCTCAGGAGGTGTACCTGCGAAATGTCAGTGAGCTTGGCTACCGTTGGGATGACGCTACGCTCTATTTCTCAAATGGCGGACTTGTCAGATCGGAGTTTTATGATTCAACTTCGGGTTATAGCACGACGCGATTCAACAACGTATATAATCGGTTGATCTCTACCTATGGCAATCCTGTGAGCCAAAGCAATATGGGCGGACAAATCACGGCCACATGGTTTGGCTATCAGGGCGATTACATCACGCTGCAATACACTCAGCTCTCAACGTCCGGTTCGCCCCGCTATTTCACCGTGCTGTCCTATGGTAACTGATCGATAGCATCAGCCAAGGCTTCGCGCAATTGCGATTTGAAGTAGCCGCTATGGTGAGGCGACGGACTCATGGATTCAACTGCCTCCCGAATGCGCGGAAGATAAACATCGAGCAATCCAGCTCTATCTGCTTCTCTAACGGCTTCCTGCATCAGCTTGGCAATGGAGCGCTGGGTGGTCTCCTTTACCCAATAGCGCGAGCCTGCCTCACAGGCTGCTTCGATGGTAAATGTCAGAATTTCACACACCGGTTCCTGACCGGGATTGAGCGATGAGATGTCCTTGATGAGCCGGCGAAGCTTGGTGGAGCGCATTTTGCTTCGGCCGCGCGATGCTCGTGTCACTTCTTTATTAATGAGTCGACGTGTCTTGTCGAGCTTTGCATCTATGTCGGGGCGGATATAGAAGTCGAGATATTCTTTTGCTTCCGGACGCGCATCATAGAGATCGAGCACGAGTTCGGCGATCTGATCGGCTGAGAGTCGCGCAAGTTCTTTTTTCAGTTGAGTTTTCGACATAAGTAAGTGTTCATAATTCTTTATACTATACGCGAGCTTATTTTTTAGAATATTTTGGTGCGGAGAGAAGGAGCATAGCGAGCTATGCGACTGAACGACAAGTCAAAAGATTCAAAAAAGAAGCCGCAGATAGTATAAAAGATAAATGAATTACTTACTATCGTTTAATTTTGAATACTTACTTATCATTATATGAACAACATGCCGGTGCGAGTGGTTCGCCCGGCATGTTGCGTATGAGAGTAATGGATTATTTCTGATCTTTGAGCCAGCGGTCGAGCCAGCGGAAGAATACTCGCTGCCAGAGAATGGCATTCTGAGGCTTGAGGATCCAGTGGTTTTCATCGGGGAATATCAGCATTTCGGCCGGCACTCCACGCAGACGTGCTGCGTTGAAGGCCATCATTCCCTGCGAGGCGAGGATTCGGAAGTCATATTCGCCGTGAGTGATCAGGATCGGAGTGTCCCATTTGTCAACGAAGCGGTGGGGCGAAGTGGCAAAAGTGGCCTGGGCATATTTATTGTCTTTCTCCCAGTAGGCACCGCCCATATCCCAATTGGCAAACCACATCTCTTCGGTTTCGAGATATTGAGTCTCCATATTGAATATTCCGGCATGGGCGATGAGGGCTGCGAAGCGGCCTTCGTGGTGGCCGGCGAGCCAATAGACAGAGAAGCCTCCATAGCTTGCACCAACGGCTCCGATATGCTTGGCGTCGATATACGATTCACGTTTCATGTCGTCGACGGCGCTGAGATAGTCGCGCATATTCTGTCCGCCGTAGTCTTTGGATATCTGAGCGTTCCATTCCGTGCCGAAGCCGGGGAGGCCGCGGCGGTTGGGGGCGATNACGATATAGCCCTGGGCAGCCATGAGGGCGAGGTTCCAGCGATAGCTCCAGAACTGGCTTACGGCCTGCTGCGGACCTCCCTGACAGTAGAGTATCGAGGGGTATTTCTTGGATGCATCGAATTTCGGAGGATAAACCACCCAGGTGGTCATGAGCTTGCCATCGGTGGTGGGCACCATGCGTTTCTCAACGGTGGGCATATCAAGCTGTGACAGGAGCTCGGTGTTGACGTCGGAAATCTGAGTGACTTTTCCTTTTTCGATNGATACTATTTCGTTGGGCATCAGCATTGAATGGCGCATCGAGATCAGAGTTTTCTTGCCTGCGGGTGCGAGAGCGGCGTAGTCATAACAGCCTTCGGCGACAACGTTGACTTTACGCGATTTGATGTCGATGGAGAATATCGGGGTGACGCCATCTTTAGGAGCGATGAAATAGATCGATTTTCCATCGGGATTCCATGCGATTGCATCGGCGGTNTAGTCCCAGTCTACNGTNAGATCTGTTTTTACGCCGGTTTTAGTGTCGAGGATGAATATTCGGTTTTTGTCTGATTCATATCCGTCATGTTCCATAGAGAGCCATGCCACATATTTTCCGTCGGGCGAATAGGCGGGGTTGGTATCGTAGCCCATCATGCCTTCTGTGAGATTGCGTGTGGTGCGGTCGGCGATGTTGTAGAGGTAAAGATCGGAGTTGGTCGACACGGCATATTCCATGCCGGTTTTTTTGCGCGAAACGTAGATAAGCTGTTCGCNGTCGGGGCTCCANGCAAAGGATTCGATTCCGCCAAACGGTTTCATCGGTGCTTCATAGGGCTCGTCTTGCATGATGTCGGTGACGTTGGCCACTTCCTGACCGGTGAAATCGCCCACCAGGGGATGNGGAATTTCAGTGACCCATTCGTCCCAATGTTTATACATGAGGTCGTCGATGATTCGGCCTGTGGCTTTAGGCAGATCGGGATAAACATCCTGGGCGGTGCGTGCATATTTCACTGTGCCGATCATGACAACGCGCTTTTCGTTGGGCGAGAAAAGGAAACCCTGAATGCCGCCTTCGACGTTGCTGACGGCACGACGGTCGGATCCGTNGGCGTTCATGATCCAAAGTTGCATCTTGCCGTCGACGGGGCTCATGAATGCGATCTTGCGTCCGCCGTCGAACCATGTGTAGTTCGATTCGCTTTCCGGAGTGCGGGTGATGCGCACATTGTTTTTCCCATCGAGATCCATCGTGTAGAGATCCTGATTGCTCTTGTTNTGCTCTACGCTCTCGTAGCTGATTCCGTAGAGAATTTTCTTTCCGTCGGGCGATACCACGGGTGCATTGACGCGACCGAGCGCTTCGAGCGCATTGATGTCATACTGTCGGTTGGTCGGTGTAAAATCGGGCTTTTCAATGAGAGCCGCCGGAGTCTCTGCACCGGCCGAAGCACCCATCATCAGTGCCGTCGCTGTCATAATGATTGATTTGATTTTAGTTGACATGTGAGTAATGTTAAGTATATGTTTGATAATTATTTTTTGTGTCGGTTGTTTTTNGGGGNATTACTGCTTTGAGGCCGGCGGTTGGCGCGATAGGCTGAGGAGTTGCGCGGGGCCTGATAGGCCGGNAACAAGCGGGGAATCAGATCTTCGCGGTGGATTCGGTGGAGTGAGCGAATGATTCCATCGCGGTAGGTGCNGTCATACCAGAAGAAATACTGGCGCTGTGCGAGTTTCTCTTCCGGACGGGTTGCGGTGTAGATTTTTTCTCCGGTATAAGGGTGGATGCCGGTGTAGTATATCTCGGTGGCCAGCGTCATGGGTGTAGGGGTGAAATCCTGCACTTGTTCGAGATGCATNTTNAGCTGTTTGGTTTCAGCGGCAAGCTCGGCCATNTCGGCTTCAGTACATCCGGGATGCGANGANATGAAGTAGGGNATGAGCTGTTGTCGCAGTCCGGAGCGCTGGTTTTCGCTGTCGAATATCTTCTTGAAATCGTAATAGAGACTGAAGTCGGGTTTGCGCATGATTTCGAGCACTCGGGCCGATGTGTGCTCCGGCGCTACTTTCAGTCGGCCGCTGACGTGGTTGCGTATCAGCTCTTCGTTGTAGCGGCGGTTNGTGGCATCTATATTTCGGTCGCCGGTGTGGTGCATCGAGAGATCGTAGCGCACCCCGCTGCCGATAAATGATTTCTTGACCCCGGGGAGCGCATCGACGGCATGATAAATGTCGAGAAGCGGACCATGGTCGGTGTTGAGATTTGCGCATGGTTTCGGATGCAGGCACGACGGGCGCATACATCGGCGGCAGATATCGAGATCTTTGCCACGCATGCCGTACATATTGGCGCTCGGACCGCCCAGATCGGAGATATAGCCCTTGAAGTCGTGCATCTGAGTGACCTTTCGCGCTTCGGCCACTATCGATTCCTTGCTTCGTGANGCGATATGCTTGCCTTGATGGGCCGATATGGTGCAGAAGGCGCAGCCGCCGAAACATCCGCGGTGCATATTGACCGAATGGCGTATCATCTCGTAGGCGGGGATGATTTTATCCTTGTATCTTGGGTGGGGCAGACGGGTGTAGGGGAGNTCAAAAGATGCGTCGATCTCTCCGGTNGTCATAGGCGGAAGCATCGGGTTGACTTTCACTGTTTGGTTGCCATGACGTTGCCAGAGGGTTGCACCTTCAAAGCGGTTACTCTGCTGCTCGATGTGTTTGAAATTCTCAGCCTGGGCCCGCTTGTTTTTAAGACACTGCTCGAAGCTGTTCAGGATGATGTTTGAGCTGTCGTTTTCGGCCGGTTCGCTCTCTGCCGGGAGCACTACGGCTGTTTGTTTCAGGTCGGTCAGATTGCTTATACTTTCGCCTGCTTCAAGGCGGCGTGCAATTTCCACGATCGGTTTCTCGCCCATGCCGTAGATTAGGATGTCGGCCGGCGTTTCGGTGAGTATTGAGGGGCGCAGGCGGTCTTGCCAATAGTCGTAGTGCGACAGGCGGCGAAGCGAAGCTTCTATCGCACCGATCACTATCGGCGTGTCGGGGAAGAGCCGACGCAGTATTTCGCTGTAGACAATGGTGGGATAATCAGGACGTGCTCCGTGGCGGCCTCCCGGAGTGTAGGCGTCATCAGAGCGTCGACGACGTGCGGCGGTGTAGTGGTTGACCATCGAGTCCATGGCTCCCGCTGAAATGCCGAAGAATAGTCTGGGCGCTCCGAATTTACGGAAATCGCGCAGGTCGTCCTGCCAATTGGGTTGAGGCACTATGGCCACCCGATAGCCGGCAGCCTGGAGTGTGCGACCGATCACGGCCGCTCCAAACGATGGATGGTCCACGTAGGCATCGCCTGAAAATATCACCACATCCACATAGTCCCATCCGAGCAGCTTCATCTCCTTGACCGAGGTGGGGAGATAGAGCTTCAGATCCGTGCGCGGATCGCTTGTGCGGGTGTTGATAGTCTGTTTGTCGGTCGGCATATCAATCTGTTTTGTCAGTGAGCATCTCTTCAAGTTTGATCACTTCGTCGCGCAGACGTGCGGCCTCCATGAAGTCCATTCGTTTGGCTGCATCGACCATTTCAAGCCGGCGGCGCTCGATGTTGCGTTGCAATTCCTCTTTCGACATATAGGGGATAACGGGATCGGCAGCAATATCGACCGATGTGGAGAATTCTTGTTCGTAGATGGTGTGGCGAGTGGTTTCGCGCGTCGACTTCGATGTCGACCGATTGTTGCGGGAAGAGCGTGAGGAAGTTGAGGCTGCCGGTTTGGACGCATCGGTGTCGGCGGCCGACTCTTTGTCGATGCCGATTATGCGATTGCGTGCTTTGACAATGGCCTGCGGGGTGATTCCGTGCTGCTCGTTGTAGGCGAGCTGCAGAGATCGGCGGCGCTCAGTCTCGTCAATGGTCTGACGCATCGAGTCGGTAATTTTATCGGCATACATGATCACGGTACCGTTGAGGTTTCGGGCCGCACGCCCAACGGTCTGGGTGAGCGAGCGGTGTGAGCGCAAGAATCCTTCTTTGTCGGCATCGAGGATTGCTACGAGCGACACTTCCGGCAGGTCGAGGCCTTCACGCAGAAGGTTGACTCCGATCAACACATCGTAGACTCCCGAACGAAGATCGTCGAGGATTCGTATTCGATCAAGCGTGTCGACATCGCTATGAATATATGCCGCTTTGATTTTCAGACGCAACAGATAGTCGTTGAGCTCTTCGGCCATTCGTTTGGTGAGAGTGGTGACGAGGGTTCGTTCGCCTTTTTCGGTGCGGTTTGCAATTTCGTCGATCAGATCGTCGATCTGGTTGATGGTAGGACGCACCTCGATTATGGGGTCGAGCAGACCGGTGGGGCGTATGATCTGTTCGACCACTACGCCTTCGCTGCGTTGCAGCTCGTAGTCGGCCGGGGTGGCGCTTACATACATCACTTGCGGAGTCAGACTCTCAAATTCTTCAAATTTCAGCGGGCGGTTGTCGAGAGCAGCCGGCAGGCGGAAGCCGTATTCCACCAGGTTCATTTTGCGGGAAAGGTCGCCGCCATACATCGCTCTTACCTGAGGGATTGTCACATGGCTTTCGTCGATGATGGTCAGGAAGTCGGAAGGGAAATAGTCAAGCAGGCAGAATGGGCGCATACCGGGTTTGCGGCCATCGAAATATCGGCTGTAGTTTTCGATTCCTGAGCAGTGGCCCACTTCGCGCATCATTTCGATATCGTAGCTCACTCGCTCCTGAAGTCGCTGAGCCTCAAGCAGACGGTCTTCTTTCTGGAAAAATCCCACCTGTTCGCCAAGATCAAGTTCGATCTGGGCCAATCCTGAAGCCATTCTCATTGGAGATGTGACGAAGATGTTGGCAGGGAATATCTTGAAACCGTCAAGCTGACCGAGTGTCACATAATCGTCGGGATAGAGTGTGGTGATCGATTCGATCTCATCGCCCCAGAACACCACCCGAACTATTATTTCTTCGTAGGCGAGACGGATATCGACCGTGTCACCTTTGACTCTGAAAGTCCCTCGACTGAGGTTTACTTCATTTCGGGAATATAGGCCGTTGACGAGTTCGCGCAGAAAAGCATTGCGGGTGATTTTCTGCCCAACGCGAATGTCGATCACGCTACTGTTGAAATCTTCCGGATTTCCCATGCCGTAGAGACACGACACTGAGCTAACCACGATCACATCCTTGCGTCCGGAGAGCAGAGCAGAAGTGGTGGCAAGGCGCAGCTTGTCGATCTCGTCATTGATCATAAGATCTTTTTCGATATATTTGTCGACCGACGGGATATATGCCTCCGGCTGATAATAATCGTAATACGACACGAAATATTGCACGGAGTTTTCCGGGAAGAAGTTTTTAAACTCGCTGTAAAGCTGTGCGGCGAGAGTTTTATTGTGGCTCAGTATAAGTGTAGGTTTCTTGACCTGCTGGATCACATTGGCCATGGTAAACGTTTTGCCCGAGCCGGTCACCCCGAGAAGTGTCTGAGCCGGCAGGCCATCGATTATCCCCTGTGAGAGGGCTTCGATGGCTTGTGGTTGGTCGCCGGTAGGACTATATTTAGATGATAGCTTAAAATCCATAACCCACAAAGTTACAAAATCTCCGCAATATCCGCAACAGCGCTATCGGTAGTGTAATCAGTGTAATCAGTAGTATTGCGATTCGTGCTCGTTTATGTGGATGTTTAATCGAGTGTCTGTACGCCACCGCCATTCACCATAAGTGTCTGTCCGCTGACCCATGCAGATATCGGGGAGGCGAAGTAAAGGACAGCGCCCGCTATATCGCTCACCTCTCCCAGACGATTGATCGGGGTGTGTTGTAGCATCTTTGCCTCAATCTCCGGTGTGAGTACGGTAGATAGGGCATGTGTTCTGGTCGCCCCGGGTCCGACATTGTTAACGCGTATGCCCATGGGACCGTAGTCGAAGGCGAGGTTGGAGGCCAAATGGTTGAGTGCTGCCTTTGATGATCCATAAATAGCCATTGAAGGACTATTGTTAATGCTGCTCATGGATGTGATATTGATAATACTTCCATATCCTGATTGCTGCATGTGTGGGGCTGCGAGTTTTGATAGTTCCCAGGGAGCAAAGAGATTGATTGCATATATGCGCTCCACATAAGCTCGATCGATATTGAAGGGATTCTCTCTTCCGCCGCCACCCATTCCTGCATTGTTCACGAGGATATTCACCGTTCCGTAGGTCTTGACCGCAATGTTAACAATATATGCCAGATCTTCGCTTTTTAAAACGTTACATTCCACTGCGATAGCTTTGCCGCCATTAGCTTCTATCCCGTTGGCCACCGTTTTTGCTTTTTCAAGCGATATGTCGCTTACCACAACCGACGCGCCGGCCGCGGCTAAGATCTCGCAGCATCCTCTTCCGATGCCGTCGCCACCACCTGTCACGATTGCTACTCGACCTTTTAAGTCAAACAAAGAGTTATTATCCATATTATTATGATTATGCGTGTGTTGTTAAGGAACAACATAGAGCGTTCGATGGTTCAACTAACAAAGAAAGAGACTGCGCCGTAAATTGCAATTACGACGCAGCCCCTTTGTATGGTGACAGTTGGATTTGTCGGGGAGATTTATTTCACGAGTACTTTCTTCACTTCCGTCCCTTTACGAACCACGTAGATGCCGGGGGTGAGGCTTGAAGCATCAATGCGGATGCCGTTGAGGTTGTAGTATTCTACAGGGGCGTTAGCATTGTCAGTTCCTACAGATTCGACGCCTGCAACATCCAGATCACCATTGAAGAGAACGTCGATGGTGATTCCTTCCCAGATCACGGGGAGGCTCATTGTCAGACGGCCATCGCGTTCTTCGCCATTGATTTCGACGTCGGCTATGATTTCTCCGTCAAGAAGTTCGAGACCTTTAACAGAACCGGTGTATGTCTTAGAGCCGTCGGCATTTTCAGAGATCGTAACGTTTTCAACCTTGATGTCGCCGATAGTTACAGGACCGTCGCCAAGATCGAGAGCGAAGTCGGGGAGGAGGAACGAGCAAGTGCCATCGCCGTTGTCAGTGATGTAGACAATCGCATCCTGAACCATGGCATCTCCAAGCAGATCGATAGAGAGATCGCCGGAATACATGTGGGTTTGAGTGGGCTGAGTGGTGGCTTGCGGTTTGAACTTGATGGTGTAGGTGTGAGTGGCCTGGCCGTCGATATCTGTGCCGCCGGCATTGCTGTTGGTCACGGTGATAGTGGCCACATGGTTTTTCTTGTCGAGCGAGAGGGTTGCTTCCGAAGAGCCGCTGTTGCTCAAGCAAGTGAAAGCAAAGGCGCTTTCGTCGGGCATTTCGCCGTTGACTGTATAGGAGAATATGTCGTTGTCGAAGCCGTCAATTTCTGCTCCGTTAATCTTAATTGTAGCCAGACGCGAGAAATAGACGAGCGTAACATCGTCGATTGTGAAAGGGTTGCCGTTTGTGGCGGGTGACGATGCAAAATAGTCGCCGGCAGCAAAAATCACATTGAATTTCTCGGGAGTGGCAGTTGACTTATAGTCAATGGGAACGATAAGGTTGGCCCAATCGGTTTGCTCTCCGGAGATATAGTGGGTTGTGCTTGCTATAAGTTCAAAATCGGAGCTTTTGGTCACGGCACCGCCCTGCGATGTTTCCATGCCGAGAATATTGCGATCGCGGTCGGTCATGGTTGTTTTAGATGCAGATCCTCCAATATTGACGTAAATGTTTCCGGGAACATCTGCTTGTGATGTAGATCCTTTCCATGCGTATACGACTACGGTAGCGTTCTCTTGGCTAATAGTAGAACCGCTACGTTTGTAGTAGAACGAAACAGCGTCAGGACGATAAGCAAATGATGTTCCTCCAAAAGTTCCGCCGTCTTCTTGGCTTTTTGATCCGGTCAAAGTAGCCTTTGCTGTAGCCCATGCAGTGCCGAGCGACATATAAGCAGGAATGTTATTGTTTCCCGTCTGACTTTCAGCTTTCAGCTCAACTGCGTTACTGCCGGTGTGGCCCGCCACTTTCGATGCGATAGTGGTTTTACCAAACGTTCCGGTGCCGACAGTGTTTGAAACGTTCCAAGGAGCCGGAGTGGTGCCCTGTGAGGCTGTGTTGTTTTTAGAGGTCCAGGGAGTACAATTGGACCATTCGTTCTCAAAACCGTTATTTGGGAGTTGCTGTGCCGAAAGGGAGAAGATGCTGCCGGCAGCAAATGTTAAAAGCAAGGGGTAGATCTTTTTCATACGATTATAGTTAGAGATAAGGGATAGGGTTAATTTCTGTTGGTTTATTGAATTGATTAATTGACTGGTTTATGGCAGTGGGTTTGATTCTCAGCCATATTACGCGACAAATTTAGTAAAAAAAATATAAATAGAATTGTTAAATCGAAATTTTAACACTTTTGTAATCAGCGAAGCGTGTTGAGTGCGTCAAGCATACCCTGGATCTTGGTGCGCATTTCTTTCAGGCGAGCCACGGTCTGGTGTCGGAGCTCTATCCCCTTGGGGTTGTGGCGTATCTGTTCCTGGGCGGCATCGAGTTTCAGACCGCGCTCCTTGACGAGATAATGGACCATTGAGATCTTCTCGATATCGGACATGGTGTAGAAACGGGTGCCGTGGGCGTTACGTTTTGGTTTGATCACAGTGAAACTCTTTTCCCAGAAGCGCAGAGTGGAGGCCGGGATGTTGAGAAGTTCGGCTACTTCGGATATCTTATAATATTTTTTATCGAGCGAGTCCATAATGATGTAGGATTGGTGTTGCAAAAGTACGAAAATAGCCGTAATTTTGCACATTATTATATAAAGAATCAATCTAACCATATAAATCAAATGCTAACAGCTAAAGAAATCCGCGAGTCGTTTAAAGAATTTTTCCGCTCGAAGGAACATCACATCGTGCCGTCTGCGCCGATGGTGATTAAAGATGACCCGACATTGATGTTTACCAATGCCGGTATGAATCAGTTTAAAGATATTATTCTCGGTAATAAGCCGGCTAAATATCAGCGCGTGGCCGATTCGCAGAAGTGTCTGCGCGTCAGCGGTAAGCATAATGACCTCGAAGAGGTGGGGATGGACACGTATCATCACACTATGTTCGAGATGCTGGGCAACTGGAGCTTCGGCGACTATTTCAAGAAAGAGGCTATCGACTGGGCGTGGGAATATCTGGTCGATGTGTTGAAACTTGATCCTAAGCGGCTGTATGCAACGGTGTTCGAAGGATCGCCTGAAGAGGGCCTGAGCCGCGACGATGAGGCTGCCGGGTATTGGGAGGCGCATCTGCCGGCCGACCATATTATCAATGGCAACAAACATGACAATTTCTGGGAGATGGGCGATACGGGTCCCTGTGGCCCCTGTTCGGAAATCCATATCGATCTCCGCTCTGACGAAGAACGTGCTGCAATCGACGGACGTGAACTCGTGAATCATGACCACCCTCAGGTGATCGAGATCTGGAATCTCGTGTTCATGCAGTATAATCGCAAGGCCGACGGCTCGCTTGAGCCGCTTCCCGCCAAGGTGATCGACACCGGCATGGGCTTCGAACGCCTTTGTATGGCTATGCAAGGCAAGACCTCCAATTATGATACCGATGTATTCACCCCGCTTATCGCTACGATCGCTTCTCTTTCAGGCAAGCAATATGGCAAGGATCCGAAGGTGGATATCGCCATGCGTGTCATTGCCGACCATGTGCGCACGATCGCTTTCTCGATCGCCGATTCGCAGCTGCCCGGAAACGCTAAGGCCGGCTACGTGATCCGTCGAATCCTTCGTCGCGCCGTGCGTTATGCCTACACGTTCCTGGATCAGAAACAGGCTTTCATGTATAAACTGATCGATACGCTGATTGAATCAATGGGAGAGGCTTATCCCGAACTTCCCGCACAGCGCGAGCTGATCATGAAGGTGATCAAGGAGGAGGAGGATTCGTTCCTGCGCACTCTCGAAAATGGTATCCGCATGCTCGATTCAGCTATCGCTACGGCTAAGGCTGCCGGCAAGACTGAGATTTCGGGTAAGGAAGCTTTCGTGCTTTATGACACCTACGGTTTCCCGCTCGACCTGACTGAACTGATACTGAAAGAAAACGGTATGACTCTCGACCAGGCTGAGTTTGATGCTGAGATGCAGGCTCAGAAGGATCGTGCGCGTAATGCTGCGGCTGTCGAAACCGACGACTGGACCATTGTTGGCGAGGGCGAACCTGAATTTGTCGGTTACGATCACACCGAGGTCGAAACATCGATCTTGCGCTATCGTAAGGTTAAGCAGAAAAAAGGTGAGTTCTATCAGATCGTGCTCGCTCAATCTCCTTTCTATGCTGAGATGGGCGGCCAGGTGGGCGACAGCGGTGTGCTGGTGGCTTCCGACGGATCTGTCACCGAGATCTACGACACTAAGCGTGAAAACGGCATGGCGGTTCATCTGACCAAGAAGATGCCTGCCGATCCTACAGCGAAGTTCATTGCCAAGATCAATAAAGAGGCTCGCATGGCCACATCATGCAACCACACTGCCACTCACTTGCTGCATGAAGCTCTGCGCGAGGTGCTTGGCACTCATGTGGAGCAGCGTGGCTCGTTTGTGTCGCCCAAGCTGCTTCGCTTTGACTTCTCTCATTTCCAGAAACTGACTCCTGAGGAGATCCGTATGGTCGAACATAAGGCTAACGCCAAGGTGCGTGAGGCTATCGCACGCGACGAGCGCCGCAATGTGCCCATCGCTGAGGCGCAGGCCATGGGCGCGATGGCGCTGTTTGGCGAAAAATATGGCGAAGAGGTGCGTGTGATTCGCTACGGCGATTCCGTGGAACTTTGTGGCGGAACTCACGTTGACAACACCGGCAATATCGGTATGATCCGCATCGTGTCGGAAAGTTCGATCGCCGCCGGTATCCGCCGTATAGAGGCTATTACCGGTGAAGCTGTTGAGAATGTTATGGATGAGATGTCGACCACGCTTCGTGATATGTCAGCGATGTTCAACAATGCACCTGACGTGGTTGCGGCCGTTCGCAAGGCAATTGCTGAAAATGCCGATCTCCATAAAGAGGTGGAGGGATTCATGAAAGAGCGAACTCAAGCTATGGTTGAAAAACTCCTCGAATCGGCTGATATGATCAATGGCGTGAAAGTGGTGACGCTTGGTGGTGTCCGTATCCCCGATGTGGTTAAGAATGTTGCCTTCGGTGTGCGCGCCGCTTCGCCCAAGTCAACGGCCTTTATTGCTGCCACGGTCGATGTGTCGGGCAAACCACTTCTGACGGTGATGCTTACCGACGATGTGGTAAAAGCCGGACACAACGCATCGCAAATGGTTCGTGAGGCTGCTAAGAAGATCCAGGGCGGTGGCGGAGGCCAGCCCGGATTTGCTCAGGCAGGCGGTAAGAATAAGGATGGCATCTCAGAAGCGTTCGATGCGCTTATCGCCATGATGAAGTAAACGCTACAATATTGCAATATAGGAAGTGGCTGCTGAGGATCCCCGGGATCTTAGCAGCCACTTTTGTTATTTCTTGGAAACATTTTATAAGATCCCGTTCCTCAGGATTGATTGGGAACGGGATCTAAAATATTTTCTTTAGGCAGAAAAGCCAGATAGCGGATGAGCTACGCCGCAGGCACTGGCCTGTTGCTTTATTTGACAGTGTCCTCTAATAGGAGAGTCGGCTTCAGCCGTCTCTTTATTGTGTGAAAATGCGGTCTATAAAGGGAGAGTCGTCTTTAGCCGTCTCTTTATTGCAGGTAAATGCGGTCGGTAATGGGAGAGCCGGCTTCAGCCGTCTCTTTTCGCGGGGAAAAGCGGCCTATAAAGGGAGAGTCGGCTTTAGCCGTCTCTTTTGGGAAGGAGGATAGGTGAATGGAGTTCAGCAACACTGCAGT
>JAAVEX010000086.1 GCA_014801065.1 Barnesiella sp. | reverse complement strand
TTTCCCGAAAAATACCGCGTGCCCTTCTCTATGCACGTTCAGGGCTACAAATACAACGAAATCGCCGACGAAATGGGACTCCCCATCGGAACTATCAAGAGCCGCATCTTCTTCGCTCGCCAGGAGCTCCAGCAGCGTTTCGCCGACTATCGCTAAGAAACAATGACGGCGATGAAAAATAATGCAGATTCCCTATAGCTAAAAATTATAGAACCCTCCCTCTTCAACCAAAATTCAAGATTCATCACTTACACCCTTAATACACACACTATTATCTATCAACAACTACGATTGGTTTATTACTTTTTAATTGGTTTATAAAAATGATTGGTTCTTAACCTAACAACTATCTAACAACACATACCACAAAGCGCGACAGCCACCTCGGCCGCCGCGCTTTGCCTTTTGACACTAACACCGGGGGATTTATCGAGCTATAGCAATTCTGATCCTCCCGGTTCGCATTCCTCTACAGGCAGTGGATAATTACAATACATGAAGTGTCAGTAGGATCCTTTGGATATCCCCAATGTTTCAACCACTTTGACCCGGTGGGAGAGACTGCTTCAGCTATCTCTTTCATCAGCAAGTATGATCCGGTGACACGCCACTACCCAAAAGGCAATTGCTTTGAAAGGTATGCTCACAGGATCCTCTTTCAACGGATCATAAACACAAAGCGACCGGCCCGTGGTGGGTCGGTCGCTTTGTATAGATCCGGTTCATTATTAACGGCGATCGCCGAAGAAGCGGAGGAGATAGAGGAAGAGGTTGATGAAGTCGAGATAGAGCGACAAGGCTCCGAGCGTGGCAAGCTTACCGATAGTGTCGTTAGGCGCCATCTGAGCCATGGTCTTGATCTGCTGGGTATCCCATGCCGTCAGGCCGATAAAGATAAGCACTCCCGCACCGGAAATGATCCACTCCATGGCGGAGCTGTGCAGGAAGATATTGATCAGCGAGCAGATGATCAGGCCAAAAAGAGCCATGATCAGAAACGATCCCCAGCGCGCCAGATTCTGAGAGGTGAAATAGCCATAGACGCTCATTGCTCCAAACACACCGGCCGTGATAAAGAATGTCTTGGCAATGGATGCGTTGGTGTAGAGAAGGAACACCGGACAAAGAAGCATACCGTTGACCACGGCAAACAGATAGAATAGCAGCGTGGCCGTAGATGAGCTGAGACGATTGATGCCGCCCGACACTCCTAATACGATGCCGAACTCAGCAGCAACCAGCACCCACATAAACCAACGGTTGTTTAGGAAAAAATCCAAAAAACCGACTGATGTGGCGCAATACAATGAAACGAGAGCTGTCACCACAAGTGCGAGCGTCATCTTAACATAGACGCGCTTCATCACCTGCGACACACGAGTATCGATATCGGGCACTGCCTGATAGGAGGAGCTGTTATACTCCGGATAGTAATTATTCATCTTTCAAAGTTTTTTATTATCAAATATTAGACCGGAATCGGTCATTAAAGTTTAATGCGATCACATGCGTTCAGGCACCCGGATGCCCAACAGCGACATTGCCGAAGCAACGGTGCGGGCAACGGTCTGAGAGATGGCCAGACGCAGCGCGCGCACTTTCGGATCCTCTTCGCGCAGAATCGAGCAGTCGTGATAGAAAGCATTATAGTCCTTGACCAGATCGTAGGCATAGTTGGCTATAAGCGCAGGGCTGTAGGCGCGACCTGCCTCGGCCACCACCGAAGGATAGTCGGCCAAACGCTGGATCACGGCGATCTCACGTTCGCCCGGCTTGACACCCTCATAGCCGGTGAAGCTCATGCCGGCCTCCTCAGCTTTGCGGATCACCGAGCGGATTCGGGCATAGGTGTATTGAATAAACGGACCGGTGTTGCCGTTGAAATCGATAGTTTCCGACGGATCGAACACCATATTTTTGCGCGGATCCACTTTGAGCAGGAAATATTTCAACGCACCGAGACCCACCATTTCAGTGATTTTGGCCACTTCATCTTCAGCCACGCCGTCGAGTTTTCCGAGCTCGGCGCTCACCTGACGTGCGGTGGAAACCATTTCATCCATCAGATCATCGGCGTCAACCACCGTGCCTTCGCGGCTCTTCATGCGGCCATTGGGGAGTTCGACCATACCGTAGGAGAAGTGCACGAGATCCTTGCCCCACTTGAAGCCGAGACGATCAAGCAGCAGCGAAAGCACCTGGAAATGGTAGTTCTGCTCGTTGCCCACCACGTAGATCATCTTATCGATCGGGTAGTCCTGATAGCGCAGCTTTGCCGTGCCGATATCCTGAGTCATATACACGGAAGTGCCATCGGAGCGCAACAGGAGCTTATGGTCGAGGCCATCAGCTGTAAGATCAGCCCACACCGAGCCATCTTCCTTGCGATACATCAGCCCCTTGTCAAGGCCTTCAAGCACCTTTTCTTTTCCTTCGAGATAGGTTTCGCTTTCATAATAGATCTTGTCGAAGTCAACACCCATACGCTTGTAGGTCTCGTCGAATCCGGCATAAACCCACTCGTTCATCATGGCCCAAAGCTTTCTCACTTCGGGATCCTTGGCCTCCCAGGCGCGGAGCATTGCGCGGGCTTCCTTCATCAGCGGCGAGGCAGCCTCAGCTTCCTCTTTGCTCATTCCGCTTGCCATCAGCTCTTCAAGTTCAGCCTTATAGTGCTTGTCGAAAAGCACATAGAAGTCGCCGATCAGATGGTCGCCTTTCTTGCCGAGCGACTGAGGAGTGGCGCCGTTGCCCCACTTCTGCCAAGCGAGCATCGACTTGCAGATGTGGATGCCGCGGTCGTTGACTATATTGGTCTTCACCACTCGATTGCCACACGCCTTGAGGATTTCCGACAGCGAATAGCCGAGCAGATTGTTGCGCACGTGGCCCAGGTGGAGNGGCTTGTTGGTGTTGGGCGACGAATATTCCACCATCACGAGAGGCGATTCGTCGGTCACGGGGCGAATGCCNTAGTTTTCTTCGCGCTGGATATGTTCGAGCACGGTGGCCCAGTAGGAGGGTTCGATCACGATGTTGAGGAATCCCTTGATCACATTGAAGCGATCGACTGCAGGCTCATTGTCCACGAGCCACTGNCCGATCTCCTTGCCCACAGCTTCGGGGCTCTTGCGGGCAGCTTTCACCCAGGGGAAAACCACTACGGTCAGATTGCCTTCAAACTCCTTCTTGGTGGTTTGAAGCTGAATGGAAGAAGGCTCACATTCAATGCCGTAGAGCTCCTTGACAGCAGCGGCAACGCCTTTGGCAATAATATCGTCGATTGACATGATTTTGTGTTTTTATATTCTCTGGTTAATTTATNATATGCAAATTTACTAATTTTTTTGNGACTTTTCCTTTTTATCGAGAAGCTCATGGAAGAGATCGACAAACTTAGCGGCCACGGTTTTCGATGAGAATTTCTCAGCCACCTGTCGGTGAAGCTCCTCGCGGTCAGGCTTGCGGTTAAGCGCCCAAAGCAAACCCTCGGCCACATCTTCGATATCCTTGTAGCGGGCTATATAGCCGTTGACCTTATGCTCCACAATATCATTCTGACCGCCGCGGCCAAACGTCACCGGCAGAGCGCCGGCCGCCTGCCCTTCGATCAGAGTGCCGGGNAGCGTTTCATAGAGNGAGGTTGACAATACCACCGATGCCGATGCATAGAGNTCGCGGAGGATCGCGCTATCGTTGATCATGCCAAGCTCGATATGAGGGAAACGCAGACCGTCGAGCACATTGCGGTTGCGGATATCGCCGAAAAAGACAGCCACACTGGTGCGGACCACTTCCGGATGGTTGTCGAAAAGTCGGTTGAGGCTATCCACTGCAATATCAAAACCCTTGATCGGATCGTCGAGCCGGGCCGCCCCCATGAGAATGATATTTCGGTCATGAGGCAAGCGCGAGAGATCGTATGTAGCACTCGTGACAAATGAATGGACCGGGAAAGCATTGGGGATCACCCGTATATCCTGATCGGCCAGCAGTGAACTTTTGCGGCAACAATCGGCCAGCCAGTTGCTGACGGCCACAAACGTGATCGGCATCGAATCGTAGAGTTTCTTTTTGCGCAGCCACGTTGAGTGAGAGAGATCGTTGGCCTTCCGGCCGGTGAGAAACTGACAGTTGCCACACTGCTCCATATATCCTTTACATTCAAGCGCGTGGTGGCAAATTCCGGTCAGGTTCCACATATCGTGCATGATCCAGACCACAGGCTTGCCAAGGCGCCCGATGCGTTCTATTTCCTTGAGCGAAAGCAGTCCCTGATTGATCCAGCTGAGCACTATGATATCAGCGTTTTTCACCTCGTTCATCGCTGCCACCGACAGACCGTGGTTAGCGATCGACACTTTGAAGAGGTTTTCACGCGAAAAGCCGTTGCTGAAGGCTATCCGCAGACGTTCAAGCATGAATTTCAATCCGCGACGCACACGACCGACCTTAGGCGCCACTACCGTTTCATCATCGCTCAGTTTATGAAACACTACCATGCGCGTTTCCACGCCCTCCTCGTTGAGAGCCTGGACAAGACGTCGAGTCACGATGGCAGCCCCGCCGAGATTATCGCTGTGACAGAGAAAAGCGACACGCAGCGGGCGTTTTTGACTATCGTTGGATTCGGGGGTTTTCATTATTCTTCTTTCTGTTTGATTGATGGTATTTGAACTATATTGATATCTTTGATTTGCAGTCGGGCTTCGAGATACTCCTTGAACTTGCGCTTTTCATCGGGCGAGAGCTCGGTGCGGGCGCGATATAGCGCCACGGTCAGCGTGTCGGTGTGCTGCTGATCGATATCGATCAGCAGATCGCGCCCCACAGCCAGCGATGTGACAGCGGGAAAGAGCACCCTCAGTTCAGGTCCGAGCTCATGGCCGGCATTGATTCCGGAAGCTTCGATCACGCCGCGCAGCGAGTCGATCTCAGCCTGCTGCATGTCCACGGATGCCTGCGCCTTGCGATAGATCTGATCGATCTCCTCCTGATGGGAGCCGACAGATGCGGGAGCCGATGCGTCCGAAGTCATCATGCTCCCCTGCACTATCTTCAGCTTTGTGCCCTGTAGGTCGTAGAAGGACAGACGGGAAGTCAATGCCTCCTGCAGCGAATCGAGAGGCATGGGCCGGCCGATAAGAGTGATAGAGATATATTTCTGACCGCCGGCAGTGTAAGCCCGGTCGCTGACCACCTGGGCATCGGCAAACTGACACTCGCGCTGCACGAAATCTGCGGCCATCATTTCGAAGTTGTTCTGCCTGAACATATTGACCGTGAGCCATATACTCGGAAGCATCGTGAGCACAGCCAATGTATAGACTACGCGGCGCACGCGGCGTGCACGGCGGTCGTCGACCACGTCGGCTCCTTTGTAGCCCATCAGTTTTACACCGATAAATGTGGCAAACGCTATATAGATCGAATTGATCACGAAGAGATAGAACGCTCCGAAAAAGTAGTTGAGCTGCCAGGTGGCCAACCCATAGCCGGCAGTGCAGAGCGGTGGCATGAGAGCGGTGGCAATGGCAACACCGGGGATCACATTGCCCTTGCTCTGCGATCCGATGGCGAGGATGCCGGCACCGCCGCCCACGAATCCGATCAACACATCGTAGATAGTGGGCGATGTGCGTGCAAGCAACTCGCTGTGACCCTCACCCACGGGTGAGATCATAAAATAGACAGTTGAAGCGATCACCGAAAAGCCGGCCGCCATGATCAGATTGCGCAGGGCGCGCTTGATAAGATCAAAATCGTGGATCCCGACACCGAGCCCAATCCCGATGATAGGACCCATGAGCGGTGAAATCAGCATCGCCCCAATGATCACAGCCGTGGAATTGGTGTTCAGACCAAGCGAGGCGATCAGTATGGCCAGAACGAGGATGAGCAGATTAGTTCCGCGAAACGAAACATCATCGCGGATCGAAGCTTCAGCCTCACTCTGCGGCACGAGCTGGGATCGCAGGGTGAAGTAGTCAACGAAAAATCCTATAAATCTGTTGGGCTGCTTCTGATTCATTTTCCGGAGGACTTTAAGCGTGAAAGAATTTTACCGATGGGGAGAAGCTGTCCGAGTGTGATCCGCTCAACCCTGAGCACCACCCATATATAAAGGAATAGCAGCAGGGTGCGCACAGTATAGTTGACTATATGCAATTCGGCGGTAACCGCCACCGCCACACCCCACAGCGCCATAGCCAGAAGGAAATAGCCGGTGAGCCGCCTGACGTTGTAGTCGATAGGATATTTCACCTTGCCCACCAGATAGCTGGCCACCATCATGGTCCCGTAGCATGCGAGTGCGGCCCACGCACATCCCATATAGNCCATTGAGGGCACAAGGAGAAGATTCATAAGCAGCGTCACCGCCAGACCGCCGAGCGANAACCATACGCCCCACAATGTCTTATCGGTCAGCTTATACCACAGCGAGAGATTGAAAAACACACCGAAAAAGAACTCGGCAAGCATAATGACCGGCACTACCTTAAGCCCCGTCCAGTAGCTTTTACCAATGAAATAGCGCACCACATCGAGATAAAACATCACTCCGAGGAAGATAAACATGGCGAATATCACAAACCATTTCATGGCATCGCTGTAGCTCTTCAGTCGATCTTCGCCCCTGGCTTTGCTCTGCGAGAAGATAAACGGCTCGTAGGCAAATCGGAATGCCTGGATGAACATCACCATGACGATGGCTATCTTATAGTTGGCTCCATACACGCCGACCTGTTCCATAGCCGTGGCCGGATCGCTGACAAGATATGGGAGCAGAATCTTGTCAATGGTCTGATTCATTATTCCCGCAACGCCGAGCACCAGCAGCGGATAGCTGTAGATCAGCATTTCGCGCCACAGACGGCGGTTGAACCGCCAGCTGAATCCGCGCAGAAACGGGATCAGAAGCACCAGATTGATCACCGAGGTCACGAAATTCGACAGGAATATGTAGCCGATCCCGTAGGAAGGATTGTAGAACCATGCTATCATGTCGGGATGACTCTTCCAAAGCGCCGGACAAACGACGATGAAGAAAATGTTCAGCCCGATATTCAGTCCGATATTGATCAATCGGAGCGCGGCGAAGCGCATGGGCCGGTGGGCATAGCGCAGATATGAGAACGGTATGGCCGTGAAGGCATCAATCGCCACGGCCGAAGCCATAAGCCAAACATAGGAATAATGATCGCCACACTCCATGGCATGGCTGATCGGCTTGAGAAAAAGCAACACCGCGACAAGGAAGGCTGTCGAACTTACCGCAAGCGAAATCAGCGATGTGGAGTAGACCTCCATCGGATCTTTGTAGCGGTCATGGTTGGCAAAACGGAAGAAACCTGTCTCCATTCCGTAAGTGAGAATGATCAGCGCCAAGGCCACTATCGAATAGACATAGGTCACCACACCATAGTCAGCTTCAGAGAAGCAGATGGTGTAGAGCTCGGCGGTAGCCGAATCATTAAAACAAACCAATATGCTGCTCACTCCATATATTGCAGTGTCTTTTGCTAAACTCTTAACTCCACTCATTTTTTCAACTCATTGTTCTTATATAATCGTTCCGGACACTCCGAAAGCTCCCGCAGGCTCGGCATCTCCGACCGCCGCATTGTTTGGAAACACTCTCTTAGAAAAGCGAGCCCGATTGCGATGGACGGCCGTGGCCAAGATGGATATATGCCTTCTCGGTCACCTCGCGCCCGCGCGGAGTGCGCTTTATGAAGCCTTCCTTGATCAGATACGGTTCATAGACCTCCTCGATCGTGCCGGGATCTTCGCCAAGCGCGGTGGCAATAGTGCCCAGCCCTACCGGACCACCCTTGAATTTCGTTATAATCGTGGTCAATATCTTATTGTCGATCTCGTCGAGACCATAGCGGTCGATATTGAGCGCCTCAAGACCATAGCGGGCAATCTCAGGCTCGATCACACCCGATCCCTTGACCTGCGCGAAGT
>JAAVEX010000085.1 GCA_014801065.1 Barnesiella sp. | reverse complement strand
GTTCTATATTTAATTTGGTTTAAATTCAAACACTCTCTTAGCCCAGAGAAAAGTTTATGTCGGCGTTGCGTTTCAGCGAGGAGATTAGCGAGGAGTAGGCGGATGAGCTGAGAATATTGAGTTCAATTCCTTTTTGCATCGGTTGTGGAGTTACGACGATGTAGTGTTTGCCGCTTCTACGCTGGTAGATCGAAAATGTTTGAGTTTCTTCAATCAGTTTGTAGTTTTTGTCGGTGATATCTTTGCGGATAAGTTTGTTTATTTCAGCGAAGGTCACGGACTCAGTTGAAAGCTTAACGATGATTTTCTTGATAACGGCCTTCGGATTGTATTCATAGTTATGGCCCACCACTTCATCCGGTTCGAAAAACGACCATATATCATCCTTCTCTTTATATATAGGTGTAGCGGTTGTGATGGGTGCTTCGGTGTAGGCCGTGGCGGTGATATCATATCGGTGACCTTTGGTTGAGAGGAGCAGGAGTGATTGTTGGGAGGTTAACTTTTCGGGCGCTTTATTTGTCAGGGCTTTGCAAGTGAATCCTATTTTTGCTTTGCCATAGCCGGCGGATGTCAGTGGGGCGATGAACTTATTGGCGGCTGTTTTGAGATCAAAATAGTCGGATGAGAGCATTTCGCCGGATGCAGTGAATATCGGTGTGTTTATCATCCATGTTGAAATATCTTCAAATTCTTGCGTTGTGACGCGATTGCCGTTGTCGTCATATATAATATAGGTGTTGTCGGGGGTGTGGCCTATGAATTTAATTTTGGAAGAAAAAGGAAATTTGTCGGCAAGAGAAATGATTCGATCTGAACCGGCAAATTCGAAGATCGTATCTGCGGATGAGTTGATCAGTATAGGTGTCGCATCCTTGTCGCTGACAATGAAATGGGAATCGTCGACTATTAAGATCTCGGAGTAGTCGGGGGCGATAATAGTATCGCCTTCAATGGTGAGGACACCTTTACGGCCGGATTTGACGGAGTAGACATAGCTGCGGTCAGTGGCCTGATGAATTTTTTTTACGCTTTTCGGTGCGGCAATAAATGATCCACGGATATTGACAAAACCAAGTGTGTCGTTGAAACTGACCGGCATCACTTCGCGCCATACTCCTTCGGAAAGCGGAATCATTCCATCGGGAAATGTTATGGTCGTGTTGCCGTTGCGGTCAAGCAGCGAGTAGGTGGGACGGGTGGTAGTTTTGGCTTTTGCCTTCTTTTTGGACTGCGTGACGATGACGGAGTCGCGGCGGGCCAGCGCGTAGTTGCCATGAAATGGGAAGAGGCAATCGTAGGCGGGTTGAATGACTATTTGGCCGTTGCGGTCAATGGCACCATACTGGCCGTTGACCGACCCGTCGGCAATATGCACAATCATTCTCCCGGATGAGAAAAATGGAGATACGGCATCTATCTCATGGCCGTCAATCGGCATGAGGGTGGCTATTGAGTCGCCTTGGCTGTCGAGAAGGGATATGCGCTGATTTGGTCTGACGGCCGGGATGCGTCCCTCGGTCATCACTCCCGCAGCCACAAGCGATTCGAACGAGGCAGGCGTGGGCTCGCCTGATGCGCTTCGGATCGATATGCCGCTGCTGTCGGCCACGGTGAAATAACCATTTATAGCCATTGACGGAGCGCTATGCAGGGAGTCGATAGCTATTTCGCCATCGGCATTGACCAACACCCACTTGCCGGATTCGGCCATTTTCATCGGCAGGAGTTCGATAGTGCCGCTTGAGGGGTCGGAGCATGAGGAGAGGGTCGAAGAGAGTGCCACAGAGAGAGCGGTGGCGAGGAGGAGAAGTGAGCGCATATTATAATTAATGTGGTGAAGATTGGCTATTTCCGGGAGTCCGCAACTATCTTGTTGGCCATTTGGACTGCTTTGGAAATATGGCTGCATATATGATCTTTGCCGACGAGATTTTCTATCGAAGCATTTTCGAGCGTGTGGTGGACGTTTTCGTTTACGCCGGAGAGCACCACATGGATGCCCATCGATTGCGAAGATCGGATAAGCGTTTCGAGATTGTGAACGCCGGTGGCATCGATAAATGGCACTTTGCGCATGCGTATGATGCGGACAATCGGTTTGCGCGCCATTGACGTGCGCATGAGTTCGTCGAATTTGGTGGCCACACCGAAGAAGAACGGGCCGTCGATTTCATAGACTTCAACTCCCGGAGCCACATCGAGCACTTCATGTTTGGAGAGATCAGTGCCTTCGGCCACATCGAGCTGTTCGCTGTAGACTTTCACCTGGGTGTTTTCCATCACGCGGCGGAGGAAGAGGATGATGGCCAGAAGCAGACCGATTTCAATGGCTATGGTGAGGTCGAAAATGACGGTGAGCAGGAATGTGACCACGAGCACCGAAATGTCGCTTTTGGGGTTTTTGAAAATGGATCTTACAGTGCGCCATCCGCTCATGTTGTAGCTCACCATTATCAGCACTGCGCCGAGACATGCCATGGGCACGAGATTGATCAGCGGCATGGCGAATAGGAAAATAAGAAGCAGGACAATGGCGTGGATGATACCTGCCACCGGAGNGCGTCCGCCATTGGTGATATTGGTCATCGTNCGGGCAATTGCGCCGGTCACGGGNATACCGTTGAAAAACGGGACAATGATGTTGGCCGCNCCCTGACCGATGAGCTCGGTGTTGGAGTTGGTGCGCGATCCGGTGACACCATCGGCNACNGTGGCGGAAAGGAGCGATTCGATAGCGCCGAGCATCGCTATGGTAAAGGCGGAGGGGAGAAGAGCGTTGATCGTAGTCATGTTTAACTCGAACCCATGGGGNTGCGGAATGTCGGTGGAGAGCTGGCCGAAGCGGTCGCCGATAGTGGTTACGCTAATCCCTTCCGGCCCNTAGGTGTGAAGCAACCACACTCCGAGGGTCACGATGATTATCGATATGAGGGCTCCNGGCAGGCGTTTGGAAATCTTTGGAGCAACTATGATGATCAGGAGTGAGATGACGCCAACAGCNGTGGTGACCCAATCGATTTTGTCGAGATTTGAGAAGTAGCAGCCCCATTTTGGAATGAATTCAGANGGGATGTTGGTCAGCCCGAGGCCAAAGAAGTCATTCATCTGAGTGGAGAAAATCGTNAGAGCAATACCGGCGGTAAACCCGACCACGATAGGGTAGGGGATAAACTTAATGACCGTGCCCAGATGAAACAACCCCATAAGGACCAGAATCAGACCGGCCATAATNGTNGCTATATACAGGCCTTCNAGAGAATATTCGGCGATGATGCCGGAAATGATCACGATAAAAGCTCCCGTGGGGCCTCCGATCTGCACNGAGCATCCGCCGAGTGCCGAAACGATAAACCCNCCGATGATGGCAGTGATNAGACCCACTGTCGGACTAACGCCGCTGGCAATGCCGAAAGCNATGGCAAGGGGGAGAGCAACGATACCCACCACGATGCCGGCGATAAGATCAGATTTGAAACGCGATGCGGAATAGTGTGTCAGTGCCGAAATCAGCTTCGGCTTGAAATCGATTGGTCCGGAAAAATTCATAGTTAGCGATTTTGAAGCTGCAAAGTTAGCAAAAAATCGTGAATCCGTGACAAAATTTGCAAATNAGATACTATTCCTAAAATTGGTTTATANGACTGTTGTCCAGCGTTTGTTAAATNGANATCGNNAAATCGGCTGTGGAGCGNTCAGTGGCCTGCGCGGTATTTTTCGTGGTCAATGTCGTCAAGGATACTGAGATAGGAGGCGTAGCGCGACTGNGAAATGCGTCCTTCTTCAACGGCCTCTTTGACGGCACACCCCGGTTCGATAGTGTGTGTGCAGTTTCCGTAGCGGCAGTGATGGCTTTCGCGGAATATTTCGGGGAAGAAGTGGGCCACTTCATATTTATCATAGTCAATGGTGCCGAATCCTTTTACTCCGGGAGTGTCGATGAGCCATCCGCCGTCGGGGAGCGGAAACATTTCTGAAAAGGTGGTGGTGTGCATTCCGGTGAGATGGGTTGAGGAGATTTCGGCGGTGCGGAGATCCAGACCGGGGATAACGCGGTTGATGAGCGACGATTTGCCCACACCGGAATTTCCCGATAGCAGGGTGATTCGTCCTTTAAGCGCATCGCGGAGGTTTTCGATACCTTCGCCGGTGGTGGCTGAAGTGGTTATGACGGTGTAGCCGATGGATCGGTAGAGATATGCCACGGCTTCGAGCAGTTCGCGGTCGTCGGTCGAAGTCAGGAGGTCGGTNTTGTTGATTACAATTGTTGCGGGGACGCGGTAGGCTTCGGCCGTTGAGAGNAATCGATCGATAAAGGTGGTTGACGTAACGGGATGAGTCAGAGTGACGATCAGGCAGGCCTGGTCGAGATTTGCGGCGATGATGTGAGCTTCTTTGGAGAGGTTGCTTGCGCGTCGGATAATATAGTTTTTACGCTGGAANATCTCGACGATGTAGGCCGACCCATCGGGTTTGATATCGATGCGAACGTTGTCGCCCACGGCCACGGGATTAGTGGTTCGGATCCCTTTGAGCCGAAATTTACCTTTGATCTTACATTCAATTTCGCGGCCATCNGTGGTNTTTACCACGTAGGAGCTGCCTGTGTTTCTGATAACTAATCCGTTCATAGTAGTGNAGATAACAAAACCGGGTCCAAAAGATTGCGGACTCGGTTTTATCTGAAAGTGTGACTTTTACAGTTTCAGCGAACTCATTTAACGAGGGNTACGAGGATTTCTTTGTCGTCGGCGCTTTCTTCAAAAGTGATTTTGTTTTCGCGTGCGAGCCATCCGAGGGCAGCATAGAGTTCTTTGTCCTTGAGTTTTGTCATTTTCTTAATCTGCTTGTTACCAAGCACATCAGCTTCGTTGAGGGCGTTCCAGACAAGGCCTGCCCATGTTCCGATTAATTCTGTGTTCATTGTTTGAGGTTTTATAATTTTAGTTAGACAATATGATCATAAATTCGGCCAAAACAGATGTTGCNACGTGTTTGTCGCTTTTTATCAGTTTATTAGCTGTTTGGGTGCAAAGATAAGGTTTTTAATCAAAAAAACGTTGTATATTAATAACATTTTTTTGATGGATAATGTTTTATGGGTCTTTTCGGAACNGCTATTCGACGAGAGCTTTGACGCGCGACGGGTCTATGCCAAACTGAATGGCTTTTTCTCCATCGGATTTGGCATCGGCAGGNCGAAAACGGAGTTTGTTGAGCATNGCGCGATAGAGGTATAGTTCGCCGTCGATCGGGTCGAGTTCAAGTCCAAGAGCAATATCGTCGGCCGCTGCCGAAAGATCATTGGTCATGATGCGGCAAAGTGCGCGCGAAGCGTAGTAGGCCGCNTCAGGTTGCTGGCGAATGGCATTGCTCAGATAGGGGATTGCCTCTTCCCATTGGCCGCTCTGCAGCAGGATGGTTGCTTGCGCTACATTGGTCAGTCTGTCGTCNGGATGGCGGGTGACAAGCGTATCTATATCGGCGATGGCCCGCTGCCTGTCGCCACGGTTAAGGGCTATCATGGCGCGATAAAAGCGAGGCTCGATCAGCGTCGAGTCGAGAGCTATCGCTCGATTATAGTCCTCCTCGGCGCTGAGATCGCGCCCTGCGGCTGTCAGAACGCGCGCGCGGTTGAGCAATATCGTGACGGAGTTGGGGGCGATCTTGAGCGCATTGGTCAGAGTGGAAAGCGCCTCATCGGTGCGTCCGTCGTAAAATTGGATCATGCCCATGTTTGAGATCAGAAGGACATTTGAGGGATTGTCCGGCTCCATTCTGAGGGCTTCGCGGAGCAGCTCTTCGGCCTCGGCCCATTTACCTTCCTTGGCTGCTTTGTCGGCCTGACCCATCAGATTATAGTAGTCGGATCTTGACTGTGCAAAATTTTTTAATGGTGTGAATGCTGTTATAATCAGCAATATGAAGAATATTTTTCGCATGAAGCAAAGATAATCATGTTTAATGAATGAACCAAATCCGCACATGTTTGTTATAACATTGTAACAACTATTTATATTCATCACTCCAAAAACAAACTCACAATCATGAAACGCAGTTCTTTTACAGGTATTCTTCTTTTGGCTGTAATTATTCTTATGGGCGCATGTGGCGAAGGCAGTGCTTACGACGAACTTCCCAAGCCTATAGCTGATTTCGTTTCGCAATATTTTCCGTTTGGTGAGGTAGACGAATATACGGTTGACAATGCCGGCAACTCGGTGGTTAAGATTCGCAATGGAGCGACTTTATCATTTGATGCTGACTGCGACTGGACCGATATCAATGGCAACGGGTCTGTGCTGCCGGCCAATTTTCTTTATAATCAGCTTCCCCCTGTGCTTTACGATTATATTGAATCGCTCGAATTTACCAACAACGTGTATCGGACTATCCGCACGCTCACCGGCGTAAGGGTTGAGTTTCGAGACACTTATGTGGAATATGACGATGCGACGCAGGCTATCACTTATCCTGACGGAGAAGTGAAAAACGCATCGAAGATTTAAGCAGCGGGAAATCCAGGCGTAGTATTGCCGATGATTCGATCGTTGCGCTACATTCGCTGTCGATGAGCTGCATCGAAGCGTCAAACCATTGTAGATCAAAGTGGCCGCTGAAAGCCGTAGGGCTCAGGCGGCCTTTTAACATTCCTGGCTCCCAGAGCGATGAGGCCGTGTTGGCGCCGTCAAGATAGATGATGTCATATCCGCCTGTCTGATGGTTGGCCACTATGGCGAGTTCGTAATATCCGCCCGGCCGGGCAAAACGCGGATCGTTGTCGCGGTCGAGATAGCGCCATACGCCTTCGGGNGCCGGGCGGAGAGAGGATGAGAAATAATTGTCGATAGCCGGTCGGTTCCATTGACTTGAGAGCTCGTGACGTTGGTCGGCGATCCGTTCGCTGACGGCCATGTTGATTGAAACCTGTCCGCGGACCAAGATTCCCATAGCTCCCGCGCAGTCGCCGCTTGCCTGCGCCGCGATTTCGCTAAGGGCCTTGTGGCCGGCGAGAATACTTACATCTGTCCCGGTAATCTCAACAGCAAGTGAATTTTCACCCCCGTTTGTGTTTATATCTTTATCGATGCGAACCGGTGGGCGGGCTATGACCACACCATTATCAATATGTCCCTCATTCAGTATCATGGCCGGACGCTCGGTAAGATCGTCGAATGTGGGTCCGGCATTTTCAATAATGGCATAATTATAGGTATGGCTATCGGTCATGTTCCAGACCACACCTGCGGCCGCTCCGGTTTTTGAGGCTGACGATGTGGGAAGTGAAAAGCGGATCTCTACGGCTCTGTAGCGGTCGGGGCGGTCTGAGGCGGGAATCAGGGTGATGAGCGTGTCCCGCTGAAGTCCTGTCAGGCTGTCGTGGTAAACTCTTAGTGGGTGAGAATGCAGGGCGAGCGACGATAGCAGCAGCGAGATGATTACGCAAATATGTCTCATTGGATCAGAGATTTGACTGATTCTACAAATTCATCTTGCGGCATGTCCCACGGCAGCCAATGAATTGGAAATCCGCGGCGTTCCATGCCTCGAAACCATGTCATCTGGCGTTTGGCAAACTGATGTATGGCCGTTTCGAGCTGTGAGATCATTTCATTCCGTGATAGTTTCCCGATGAGGTGCAGTGTCAGAAACTTATATTCCAGACCATAGTAAATGAGCGATTCGGGATCGATGCCGCTTTCGAGCAGCGATCTGACTTCGTCGATCATACCGTCTTCGATGCGTTGGCGAAGGCGGGAGCTGATGCGTTGGCGGCGATTTTCGCGGTCGATCGCCACTCCGACAATTGTGGCATCGGTGAGGGGATGAGGGGTNGTGTCGGCGGCCTTTTCCGGATGGGCGGCATAATAGGTGGCTATTTCTATTGCGCGGATTGCACGTTGGGCCGTGTCGACATCCGTGACGTTGTGGAGCGATTTCATTGACGCAAGCATCTCGGTAAGATCTTCAAGAGATCGACCGGCGAGCGACTGACGCAGCTCCGGATTTTCCGGCACTTCGGGAAGCCGGATCCCTTTGACCACTGATTCGACATACAGGCCGGTGCCACCACACAAAATCGGCAGACGCTGGCGCGAGCGTATCTGTTGCAACGCGCGATCGTAGTCGCGCAGATATTCGTAGAGATTATATCGGTAGCCTGCCGGGGCTATATCGATAAGATGATACGGGATGTTGCCGTATTCGTCAAGGTCTTTGCCTGTGCCGAGATCCATGCCTCGGTAGATCTGGCGCGAATCGGCGCTGATGATCTCACCATTGAGCGCNCGNGCGCAGTCAACNGCGCGGCGTGTCTTGCCTGAGGCGGTAGGGCCGGTAATTATTAAGAGTGACATGGTTATTGCTGTCCGATNCCGGAAATGTTGTTTCGCCAGAACCGACGGAAACGGAAAAATGACCGGTCTTGGTTATTGTCGGCTATGTATAGCCATTTTGGNTTTGAATAGTCAACGTCGAGATTGTAGAGNTCNTTGATGGCTATTGCCGGGCGATAGTGTTTCACCTTGTAGCGTCGCATTCCGTTTTCGTCGTAGGTCTTATAAGCGCGGGCTATGGTGAGCACACGGATAATCTCGGCTGAAAACATCGGATTGCATAGGCGTTCGTTGATCATTTTGGCCACCTCGGTCAGGGGGATCCATATCGTGTCCGGACGATTTTTCTGAAATTCAGCGCGTTGNTCTTCGGTGAAGAANGCAAAGAAATGAAACACGTTTCNTTCGAAACTGGCCTGGAAGTTTTCGTAGATTCTACGGATTTCAACTCCGCTCACGCCGGAGAAATTGGTGAAATACTGCTCGGCGAGACTCNTATTNATATTATCCAATTTGCGCACGTAGGCTTGAACCGGGGTGTCGAGCTTTTCNTCGAGCGAGATCTTGAAGTCGGAATCTGTTTCGGGCGGACGTATGGCAATGGTGTCGTCGCATATCATNATGTAGCGAAGCAGCGAAGATGTGCCGTGNCGCTGCAGCGACCCTAAAATGTCCTGTCGGTAATATTCATATATGCCTGCATAGCGTATGGCAAGATAGATTGCNGCGGCTATCCAGAGCAGCGTGGGAAACCAGAANAAAAAGAATCGATCNGGTATCGANAGCGAAACATTGACATAAATANAGAAGTAGTAGATCCATCCCACCACGGCGCTGACGGCTGATATCCANAAAAGCATCCCCACTTGGTAAGTGCCTATCTGTGTGAAGATAATTCCCAGGAANCCNCGCTCGGCAGGCGACCCGTTTCGGATCATGCAGTCGCGGCAGAAACTCATTTTTTCTCTTTTGAGGTAGCCCCAGCCGGACACTACAGCTGCTATAGGCATGATTATCANGGTTGTGATAAACGGTATCTCCTCATTGCTTTTGCTGCGGTCAAGCACCAGATCAAGNAGCGATGTGGAGTAGAGAATGTTGATGGAGATCATCACAACGCATGACCAGAAGAGCACTGTCATGACGACAAATGGCAGAATGTAGCATGACGGGACCTGGCGCTTGCGATTGTTGCGCGTAAGGAAGAATATGCCAAGTTGCATTGCGAAGGCAATGAACGGCAGTATGAGCGGTCTGACCCATAGAGAAAGTATGATAAGCAGGGTCAGTGCGCCGCTACCAAGCAGCCAGTTGATCCATAGTTGGAAGATACCCCAGGCGTATTGTTTTCGATGTTGCATTATTTCATCATTCGGTTAAGATAATCAAGCATGCGGGCGTAGACCACTTGACGAGAGTTGCACCCGTTGATTGAATGGTTCATGTTTGGAAACAGCACCACGTCGGCCCATTGTCCGGCGGCCTCAGCTGCGGCGCTATATTGTACGGTGTTGAACTGATGCACATTGTCGTCGGCTGTGCCGGTCATGATAAGCAGCGGGCACCGACGGTCGGCAATATGGGTCATGGTCGAAGAGCTGTCGTAGCCTTCGCTGTTCTGTCCGGGTGTTAGCATATAGCGTTCGGCATAGACCGTGTCGTAGTAGCGCCAGTCGGTTACCGGGGCGACTGCAACGGCGGCGGCGTAGGGGGCCGCGGGGTGGGATGCGGCCATGATCGATTCATATCCGCCGTAGCTCCATCCGTAGATGGCTATGCGCTGTGGATCGACATAGTCGAGCGATGCGGTATAGTTGGCGGCAGCAATCTGGTCGATCGTTTCGTAATGGCCGAGATTTTTGTAGACCACGTCCATGAATTTGCGTCCACGACCACCCGTGCCACGTCCATCTACGCAAACCACCACATATCCGGCACGGGCAAAATAGTTTTCGGCGCCGATGCTCCAGCGGTCGAGTACCTGTTGCGATCCCGGACCACTATACTGAGTCATGATCACGGGATATTTCTTTGAGGGATCGAAGTCGGTAGGGCGAATTATGAAACCGTTGAGGGTGTTGCCATCGGAAGTCATGGTGAAGAATTCGGGTTTGGGAGCGTCGGCCCATCGGTTTTGATAGTGTGAATTGTCCTCAAGAAGCCGGATCTCTTTGCCTGATGAAGCCGACACAAGGGCATAGCGTGGCGCTGTGGTCGTATTGCTGTAGTTCACCACGAAATAGTCCATCGAGGGGCTTACTGACATGGCCGAGGCATATCCTTTTTCGGGAGTGAGCACCGTCACTCGTCCTTTTGCATCGGTCTTACAGATGGTGCGGTTGATCGCCCCTGTCTGATCGCAGCGATAGAAGTGAGATGAGCTTGCGGGGTCGTAGCCGTAGTAAGCGTCAACGTCGAAATCGCCCGAAGTGATCTGGCGGAGCTGTGCGCCGCTATAGCTGTAGGCATAGAGGTGATTGTAGCCTGTGCGACATGAGAACACAACGAAGAAGTCGGAGAGGAATCGAATATCCTCGTAGGCCGAGGGGTCGAGCCACGCCTGCCATTGCTCCACGAGAAGGGAGCGCGAGGTGGTAGAGCGCGGATTGACGCTGAAAATCTCCATGCGGTTCTGATCGCGATTGAGGGTCACTACCATAAGCTGGTCGGCCGTCGGACCGAAAGCAATCCGTGGAATATATTCGATTTTGGAATCGGCAAGAGGAATTGTTTTGGTCTTGCGTGTCTCAACATCGTATGAGTGGACGGTTACTTTTGAGTTCTGCTGTCCGGCTACAGGATATTTATAGGAAAACAGTCCGGGATAAAGTGCGTATTCCGGGCGGCGATCGCAACTGCCTTCATAGAGCATGAAGGAAAACTCCGGAACGTCCGTTTCGTTATATTTCAGGAAGCAGAGCGTAAGATTGTCGGGCGACCATGTCATAGATGAGGAAGTGGTGAATTCTTCTTCGTAGGTCCAATCGGGGATA
>JAAVEX010000084.1 GCA_014801065.1 Barnesiella sp. | reverse complement strand
GATTGAAACCCTCACCCGATAAATCGGGGGCACAGCCACTCATTATGGCCGCGCCCATGATAAAACTTGATATGAATAATCTCATTATGTAAATTACAAATGGTTAATCTTCGGTCAAGGTTTTCCGATCTTGAAGATTCCAGATTATCGCACCCAAACCGATAATGATACCAAGGAAGATCGCAGCTCCGTTAGGTGCATCAAATGCCTTGGCAATAACCCAGGCGATCACACCTACACCGGCACCAAGCGCCACACATATAACATGTCCGATCACCGGAATCATGACCAATATACACAACACAATGCAGCTGATCAGCGCTATCCACCAGGTTGAAGCGATCCATATACCGATACCGATCAGACCGATCTCACCGAACAACCAACCGGAGTCTTCCTCCTGAGATTTTATGATGGTGGTTTCGTGTACCACAGTAGTCTCCTGCTGCTGAGCTACATTGATATTGATCTGGGGCATAGCCTGCTGCATAGGTTGCTGCCCATAGCCATACGGCTGTGGGTTTCCGCCCTGATACCCATTACGCACCACTTCTGCATTTACAGTCTCTATCGGCTGACCATCGCCACCATTGACTGCCACAGGATAAGGATTGCCCTGCATAGGCACTGCAGCTCCCGGCATCTGCACCGGCATATTCACGGTGCGGGGATCAACGGAAGCATATCCCTGGGGCTGCTGCTGAGCCAAGGGCATGGGTTGACCACATTTGTGGCAAAATTTCTGATTGTCGGCCACCTCTTGGCCACATTTTGAACAAAACATATTCTCTTATTTTTTTTATAAAATTTCTATTATTGGAATGACTATACCACAGAATCCAACGCTGCACAACACATTGTCGGTTATCCCTAAACTGCGTGTAAAATAACCATCCGGCTCTACATAGGTCCATGATACAACCCAAAAATCCTTGTATTTAAGATTTTTCATTACATAGCCTGCCGCAAAAACATTCTCCGGATTATGAGCCACCTGCTCTTTGAGCGTTTCTTTAACTTTTGCCGCCTGCTGCTCTTCCGTTGGATTGAAATGGACCAACCCCCAGATAATTGCAGCGANAATNACAATCGTGAACAGACCGCCAAGCCAACCTTCTGAATCAGAATCATCCGATTTGGATTTGTCGTCCGCAGTAGTCGGCTCACTATAATTTGATTCTTCGACTGAAGGCACGCCAATTGTAGACTGCTGCTGTTCTTCCACCGGAGTACCACACCTTGTGCAGAATTTAGCTCCCGGAGCGATCTCCTCGCCACATTTCGTACAAAACATAATGATAAGTATTTTTACAATTAGTTAAAGGCCAAGTCAACATTATAGGTCTTCCCCTTATAGTTGACCATGCTGCCCATAAGTTTCTTCGGAGTCGAGTTATGGAAAACTCTCACATCAAAACTGCCGCAAAGTTCTCCCTGAGGATTATATTCGTACATTTCGATGCGCTCACCATCAAACGTTCCCTCAAGTGACATCCATGCCGGTGGCTGAATCTTCAAATAGCGATATCTCCCGGACACTTCTCCGTCACTGAACGATAGTTCCATAACAACGTTCTGCCCGGCTACAGTTCCAGTCAGGGAGACTGCATCTTCATCACCCTGGCTATCGTCTTCGGCCGAAACCGATTCATACGAACTCGCCATATTCTTTCCGGTCGACGCCTCGGATGGCTGCCTCACATCCGTCGTTCTCAGTTCATCGGTTTTCAATCGATCATAACTCTGAGACCTTCCGAATGTGCCATGATTGACACTGCAAGTCATTACATCGTTAGTAATTTCAACATCGGTTAGTGCCTCCTTGTCTTTATTGATGGTGCGAAACATATCCTTATAATAGGAGGTAACACCCTTCAGGACCTTCTCTTCGATCTTCTGATTAAGCTTTTTGCTTTGCTCCGCATCGATAGCACTTGATATGAGTCCCGATAAATCGCCGGTAAGCAAGGCCACGCCGGCATCTGTGTAGTCGGGCTCTAAATTACTCTCCCCTATCTTTACTTCGATAGAATTGAGATCATAGTTCATGTCTACCACATCGTTGTCTCTGACACGCCATTTGCCGGTGACTCCAACGATATAGTCCACTTCGCTTTCATTTTCCCAGTCGTCAAACGTCACAGATCCTTCAAACACTTGGGTGAAAACGCCAAGATTTCCCGCCTCATTTTCCGATCGGAAAACCAACGTCTCATCGACGGTCATTTCGTCAAGATCTCCGTCGAGATCGTCATTCCATTCCGAAGTCCATGTGCCGACTATGTGGCCGCTTACGTCATCGCCATGACACGATGGGAATATGACCGCAACCACACTCAACAATGTTAATAAAAACAACGATTTACTTCTATGTATCATTCTATACCGTAACACTTCAATTAAACAATTATGATGCAAGCACTTGCATCGGCCACACTCAATATTAATCGTTTACTATCGTGACATTATAGCTCGGAGCCGAAGATAGCGACACTTCATCCGAATCGCCGTCAAAATCGATATACACACTGCCTCCATGAAGCTCATTGAACTCTATACGATCAGGGTCGTCGGAGCCTTGGAACACCTCAAAGGCGGCATCTGCATAAACCACGAGAATAATCGATCCGTCATAGCGCGAGTTGGCCAGATAAACTATAGAGAACGGACTGCCCTGCAAAGTAGTGGCTTTTTTCCAATTGCCGAGAAGGTAAGGACTATCGGTCTTAATTTTTCCATTGGGGAGCAAACGGATAGAGGCCCCATTATATTCAATCTGAGGGATTCCGGAATTAATGTCTATAGCACTATTATCATCCTCAACAACATCAGCCGGAACCACTTCATCCACATCGGTCGTATCGCTAAGATCGTAGTCTTCTACAAGTTCAACCGCTGAGTCAAAATCATAGTAATATTCTGACGACGAAAAAGCATATTCTCTAAACGCATTCATCCCCTGTACCGCCATTACAATCGTCCCAACAATGGTCAACAGAACGCATCCACAAGTGATGAGCCAATCGGAACCACTCCAACGGCTACCGCTTTCTTCCTCTTCATTTTCAGCAGCAGATCCCATGCAGAAAAGTATCAGCAACATCAACGGTCCGATAAAGGGAATCAAACCGAACAGGATCTCCCACGGGTTGTGGCCGCCATCACGCAGACGGCGCACACTCAGTGCAAGCCCCGGGATGAAAAGCGCCAACGAAAACAATGACACCACAATCAGCATGATGTAAAGTCCCGTCATGCCAAGAGCGGAGGACACGCCAAGCAATCCAAACAGACCGAACCACACGATCGACATTGCCAGATAGCTCAACCAGAATGTCCTGCGCGATGTTCTGCCTGAAAAATCAGCATAATGACGGAAATATGTATCAACAAAATATTTCCCAAAAAATGAAGGTTTGCTCTCCTTACCTTCGTCATATTCATCATATCCGTTGGTGTCATTCCCGCCACCAACCGGAGTCACAACCACAGGAGGTGCCACAGGAGGTGCCACAGGAGGTGCCATCGGAGCCGACTGCTGAGGCATCACGGGCGTCGCGCTATTTTGAGGAGCGCTCGCAACATTATTTGCTATCGGATTTACGGCAGGACTCTCAGCCGGTGCGCCGACAGGCTTTCCGCATTTATGACAAAACTTCTGGTCGTCAGACAACTGCTGTCCACAATTATGACAAAACATATAATTTCGATTTAGGCTTTTTCTAATGAAATTAGACACTATCTGCTAACATCAGAAGAAGATAGTGTCTCATTGTCTTATTTCAGTATATTTCTTTCAGAAACCGCAGTAGATTCGCTTATTCAACATCTTCTACAATTTCAACTTCTTCACTGAAATCATTTGCACCGCCAAAATCATTTCCACCTTGACCGGCCGGCATCGCAGATCCGTTTAATTTTTGGATTCGAGCGTGCACCTTTTCAGACTCGGCTTTCAAATCTTCCGGCATCGAACCGTCAAATTCCGCAGCTGCAAGAATCAAACCTAAAGAAATCATAGACCCGATCTCCTCCTCATTCTCNTTNNNGAATTTNTCNAGATCATCTGNTTTTTCAAGATCATCTACTATATAATTTAATTGATCTATTGCAGTCTGCAAATCGGATTGTGTGAGGGTTTCGCCTTTATCTACTTTGTTCATCAGATCTTTAACCGTTGACTGATTGTAGCCACCGGAACATGACGTCAGTAGAAAAACAAACATTGTCAAAACACTGTAAATTACTTTTTTCATAACAAATTTAGAAATATAGGTTAATAAATTCATGGTCTGTCTATCTTTCGGTCGCGCTTGAAAACTGTTTATGAGTAATAGACCGAACAAAAAAAGGGGGCAGAATGCCTGTGATCTTTTATTTGTCCGTTGAGGCTCTCGCATTACCCTTGAAGTCCAAATAAAAAAACAGAGCACTCCACCCCGCGTTGGGGATGAAACACCTTATTTCCGGATCATGGACTTCAATTGGAAATTTGCGAGATTTCAACGAAATGATCCTTTCATAAAAGCGAATCCATATACTGTATAAATAGGAGCCTCGATCCTCTGATCGCAGGCATCCATTACGATTCTCACTGCAAATATAGTCATTTTTGCTATTTGCGCAAACAATTACAATGGATTTGCTCTGTTTCTCTATGCAAAATTAACACCAGTTTTCACGTTTTATTTCGCCCTGCATGGTCCTATTTAATCCTAATTCGTACATTTTAACAACATATCTTTCGGCATCCCCCCTACACATCTCAGAAACTGTTTCTCAAAATCCCTTGACAACCGGTAGCCGGTCCTATATGGTTCAATTTTACACATTTTAACTTTAAGCCGAAGGTTCTATAGCCCTACATCTCCTAACTTTGCCGTCGCAAAACCCTTATAGCTTAATGAAACCGGATAAAATACAATTAGAATTACTACTGCAAATTGTCGCTCAAACGGCGGGATTTACTCCTCGCACGCCAACTGATTTTGTCAATCTCGCATCAACAATTGAAAGTAGCACCGGTAGAACTATTGGAATCTCTACTCTCAAACGCTTGTGGGGTTATATCAAGGATCAGACGGGAACCACATACGCAACGCTCTCGCTACTTAGCCGATATGTAGGCTACAGCGACTGGGACAGCTTCTGCAATTTCGCATCGGCTCTCGTTGATAATGCCGATTCCGGATTCAGCATGGAAAGCATCGTTGAATCGCGCCTCCTTGACGTCGGCGCAAAAGTCTCGCTCTCTCTTGGAAACAATAAGCATTGCACTATCGTCAAGACCGATATTCCTGATAAATTTGAAATTGTCAGTTCGGAAAATATCAAACTTAAAGCGGGCGATACAATTCGCGTTGCTTGCATGGCAATAGGCCGTCCTTTCTACGCCACCGACTGCCGCCGAGGCAACAACCCCTTAGGAAACTACTCGGGAGCTCAATCAGAAGGCATCATAGAAATCCTCACAGACAAAGACCAATCCAAAAAATAGAGTGTTTGAATTTAAAGTATGTTTGAATTTAAGTGAAATTAAACATTATTATTGATAAAACTTTTGTCACTCTTACCGGAGATACCATACCCAAAGGTAGTTTAATTATGGGTTATGGCGATTGGTGATCTACGTAACAACCAATAAAACTCTAAAAATGAATCAGACTAAAATTAATGTTGATGCACTTCCATGTCAGAATAGCTCATTCAGAGTATGGTTCTGGCTAATGATAGCTTGTGTTTTCTTATCTATGACCCTTGTTGGCTTCAGCGAAGTAACGTCCACACAATCAAATCTCATAAATATAGTTTTGCCGCTGCTGTATATCCCGGGGATTATATACAATTATATATTTGCTAAAGCATGCAAAAATGTCTCAGAAAATCTCTATAAGTATTGGCTTGGGACTATAATACTGTCCTTAACAATTGAAATTCTCAGTGCAATAGGTGGTACCACGGAAAGTAATGTAGTCAATCTGATTTCCGGCATAATACTTCTGATGTCGTTAGTATTATGCATTAAGATAGTTCGCTTATTGGTAAAAAACTATACCGGTTTGTTGGGAGACTTGGGTAAGAATCTCTCCACTATCCTGATTTTAGGCGTATTTGGAGCTGTATTTCTTGCGATTATTATAATCATTAGCCTGTATAATAATTCACCCGGACTTATCATTGGCCCGGCAATATTATTTATAGGCACTATTGTATTCTATGCAGTTAAATGTTTATGTATATCTTATCGTCTACTCAACAATGGCTTGTGCTTACCTTCACATAATAATATTCCGAGAGAAACCACTCATAAGGAGGATAGTATAACAGGACACTCAAGAATTGTTTGGTTTGCTGCGGCTATCATTCTAATAGCAAGCCATGTTATTATAGTTACTAAATGCTCTTATTAATCCGGAACAAACATCAAAATGATCCAAACTTAGATTTGTATATAATTACCTTAATTTATATTTTAGACAGGTAAGTCAGACGGTAAAAGACGCTAAAACACACCGATATCCTAATCCTTGGAGGACTCATAAAAGATGGGGGCTTAGCCAGCAGTTAATTGATATTATTGCAAAGAAATATCGTAAATAATACTCTCTTTAGGATTGATAATAGTCTGCTATAATAGGCAGCTGAACTATCCAACATTTGGATGTGTTATACAAATGCACTATCTTTGCACTACAAAATGGTATAACTATGAAAACAGCATCAGTAACAAGAAAACAGACCTCGTTTCGATTAAGTGAGAATTTGCTGGAACGTCTTCAGATAGAGGCAAAGAAACATAACCGTAGCCTCAACAATCTTGTTGAGAGTGTGCTGCTCGCTTTTGTCTCAGAAAAGCCGAATAAGACAACTTTAGCGGCAATGAAGGAAGCCGAGACTTCTGATAATTTAGAGACGCTTGATCTCTCCAACTTTCGCAACTTCGT
>JAAVEX010000083.1 GCA_014801065.1 Barnesiella sp. | reverse complement strand
TTTTTATATGCTCTGATTTTAATGATCTTTCAGGCGATTTTTGCCAAGTTTTATCGGTCACGATGCCCGCATCGCTCCCTCTTCAACTTGCAAAACTCATCCTGAAATATCCTCAAAATCATTCGCACATAAATTTAAATAGTTTCTTAGATTTGCATCAGCAAACCGAAGGCGGGGAACGGGGTTTGATATTTCGGAGCAAAATCGTAAATTTGCACTGCCGGTCGCCACTGCATGAAGATCTTCGCCGGATCATGGCGCCGCAACAGACATTTTATTGCTTTATTAATCATTTGACGATTGACAAATTCACCACACCGCCTCTACACCTAATGTCAATGATTTTAATAGGGGATTCTCCTCTCCTATGCCTCGTGGGTCATTGACACCGTCGTGCGGTGGATTTTACATTGTCGTATAAATCCACGCCAACAAATGAAAAAANTNCTTGCATCTATCGCCGCCCTAAGCCTGGCACTATCGGCCATCGCCTGGCAAACCAATCTGCCCCCGGAAGCCAAGAAAACGGCAAAGAAACAAACCACTACGACGCTTAAGGACAATTCNACCGGCAAGCCGACTTCGAAAAAGCGGCAGGGTACATCGTCGGGACATTCGAAAGCAAAGGCGGCGGCACAAACCGCTCCCCAAGGATCGATTGCCATTGCATCNACCCCCGCCGGAGCGCAGATCATGATCGATGGCGAAAATGTGGGAACAACACCCATGATCATCTCCAACTTTCCCGCCGGCTATCATGAGCTGAAATTATCCCGCTACGACCATCGTGACTTCACCGAGGATTTCTATCTCGAGGAGGACAGCACCAAGATCTTCAACATCAACATGAAAAGGAACTGCCTCGTCATCTCGTCGGACCCNGCCAAGGCCAAAGTCTATCTCGACAGCAAATATCTCGGAACGACNCCGATGACCATTTTCGACATTNCTCAGGGGCGCCACGAGCTCTCTTTTGTGAAGGAAGGATGCAAGAAGCTNAACGCTGACATCAATTTCAACGAGATCGCCACCGACAGCATCTCCTACANGCTGACAAGGGAAANGCATCTCACAATCTCATCGCNACCGNTCAANGCNNAGGTCTATATCAACAACCNGTATTTAGGGACAACGCCAATCTATCTCCCGGAAAGACCTCACGGTCAGCAGTTGCTCNCCATCTCCGCACNTGACCACAAGGATTTCANCGCAACCGTNGATTTCGACGATATCCTCGACACNAACGTCCAATACTGCCTGACCAAAGATGAGATCAACTCAAACCGGTTTTACACCAACCAGGCCGATGGAGAGATCAACGGCCACGAATATGTGGATCTCGGACTCCCGAGCGGCACAAAATGGGCCACATGCAACATCGGCGCATTGGAGCCATCGGGCAATGGATTTTACTTCCAGTGGGGCGACACCGGTCCACAGGCCGAATATGTTGAAAAGAATTGCAAGACCCATAACAAGCACCTGACGAACTCCATCGCAGGCGATCCGAACCGGGATGCCGCCACAGCCCGATGGGGCCAAAACTGGCAGCTTCCTTCCCGGGAACAGTTCAAAGAACTGATGAATATGTGCAAATGGGTGGGTATAAGCGTCAACGGCGTTCCGGGATGCAGAATCATCGGGCCAAATGGCAAATCCATCTTCATTCCGGCATCCGGAATGAAATTTAACAGCGGAACGATTGACGACATCAACTATTTCACCAAATACGGCGGAAGAATCAAAGGAAGTATATGGCTTGACTCGCCATACTACTATGACTACGACTACGACCTCAAGTCCAAAACCAAAAGCAAACTCAAGAAATTAAAAGGGAAAGTAGGAATATCGGACAGTGACAATCAACGCAGCCACAGTGGTAGTTTCCGGATAGAATCCCGGAACAATTCCAAATCCGAATTTTCCGATCCGGAGGTTTCGGACTCCAGCTGGTTCAGATACTATGGTCTGCCCATTAGAGCGGTAGTGGCCAGATGATGTTATGGGCGAGGCTATTTCCAGGTGCGGGCGAGGCCGCCTTCGCCGGTTTCTTTGTAGATNGAGGGGAGGTCGTGGCCGGTCTGTTTCATAACCTCCACTACGCGGTCGAACGAAACGCGGTGTGCGCCATCGGTAAAAGCTGAGTAGAGGTTGGCGTCGAGAGCACGGGCAGCAGCGTAGGCGTTGCGTTCTATACACGGGATCTGGACCAGTCCGCACACCGGATCGCAGGTCATCCCAAGGTGATGTTCCAACCCCATCTCNGCAGCATATTCGATCTGGGCCGGACTGCCTCCAAAGAGCTGATTGGCAGCTGCGGCAGCCATGGCGCAGGCCACGCCCACTTCGCCCTGACAGCCCACTTCCGCTCCGGCAATCGAAGCGTTATGCTTGACAATGTTGCCGATCAGACCGGCAGTGGCGAGCGCCCGATAGATCCTGGCATCGGAAAAGCCGCGACTCTTCTGCAGATGGTAGAGCACAGCGGGGATCACGCCACACGATCCACACGTAGGGGCCGTCACGATCTCGCCGCCCGAGGCATTTTCCTCACTGACGGCAAGGGCGTAGGCAAACACCAGTCCGCGCGACTGCAGATTGCTCTTATAGCCCGAGGCGCGCACATAGTAGGTGGCAGCGCGTCGACGCAGCCCAAGCGGACCGGGCAACACCCCCTCACGATCCAGACCCCGCTCAACGGCTTGTCGCATAGTGCGCCAAACATCGGCCAGAAAATCCCATATCTCCGGACCCTCACACTCTTCGACATACTCCCAGTAGGTGCGTCCGGTGCGGTCACACCATTCGAGGATTTCGGAAAGCGAATTCATATTGTAGATCTCCGGACTCTCGCCGGCTCGATCGCCCTCCTCGGCTATCTGTCCGCCGCCAACGCTATAGACGGTCCAATCATCCGTAGCAGCGCCCGAAGAGTCGAAAGAGCGAAACCTCATTCCGTTGGGGTGGAAAGGAAGAAACACCTGAGGTTCCCAAACGATACTGACGGGAGCCACCGGTTCGAGCGTGTCGAGGATTGCCGCATCGGTCATGTGACCTTTGCCGGTTGCGGCAAGAGAGCCATAGAGCGTCACTTCAAAAGAGGCAGCCTCGGGATGGCGGGCGGCAAATTGGCGGGCGGCAGAACGCGGGCCCATGGTGTGGCTCGACGAAGGGCCGGTGCCGATTCGATATAATTCCTTAATAGATTTCATAGCGGGTTCGTTCAAAAGGGGTGTCACATCATCTACCGGACACCTCGATAAAAAAAATCCGCACCGATAATGATTTCATCGGTGCGGACAAGACTTATCTTTTAGTGCTTATTGACCGATCAATTGGTCTTGTACACTTTGTAGAGACGGTTTTCGAATTTGCGATCGCCAAGGAGCATACGGAAGAGCGCTTCAGGATTGTTCTGAACCATGCCGGCACCGCGACGCATCATGAAAGCATTAGCATCATTTTCAGCGTTGAGCGGACGAGTGGGCTTGCTCACTTCCATCACCTGGTAAACGATCACATCATCTGTACCCTTGGTCGGGCCTACGAATTTACCTTTAGGAGTAGTGATGATTTTGGCAAGAAGCTCGGGACCGTAAGAGCGGACACTGTTGCGGAAGTTAACATTGTCGCTGGCCACTTCGCTGTTCATTGCATTAGCATATCCGGGGAGGTCCTTAGCCTTGCCGGTGTACTGCTTAACCATCGCATCACCGTTTTTCGATTTGCGGATCTTTTCGGTGAGGTCTGTTTTCACGCGGGGATCGGCAGTGGTGCGATAATCGGTGAACACATCGCTGACGGCAGCAATAAGGAGNGAGCCGGTGCGTTCGTCGCCAAACATGGGTGANACGCTGCCTTTTTCAGCNTTGAGCGCCCACATTGCAGCTGCATTTGAGTTGGGGAGGAACACGGGGCCCTGCTGCGACTGACCGAGAATCACGTAGGGGTTTGAAGGAGTGATATCATAATAGTTGGCNGTCAGATTTGCTTCGGCTGCGTTAGCCACAAATTTGTCGGCGGTAGGATTCTTCTTGATATAATCTTCCAGACGAGTGCGGAGATCGTTGATCGTATTGTTTGACGGAAGGAGCTCGTAAGAGATCAGAGCCATGTCNATGATTCCTTCGGGGGCCTTGCGGTTTGTCACAGTGTAGAGACGAACGATGCCCTGAGTAGCGGCAGTGTCCGGCTGGAAAGCCTTACCGATCTCGGCGTTGAGGAAAGCATCTTTGTAGGCCATGAAGTCAGAGGGCAGAACCTGAGCGAGCTGCTGATCGAGCACCTGCGGATTGGTGAGNGAGGTCGAAATGCTATCCATAGCGTAAACTTCGCCCATGGCCATCAGATCGGCAGCTTTCTTGCCTTCGGCAATAGCAGCCTTGATAGAGTCNGCCTTGGCAGCATCGCCGGCAGCAAACATCACAACATTCACAGTCAGCGAGTCGGACTGAACGTCGCGGCCCATAAGTTTTGCGATCTGGAATCCCTGAGTGCCTTCTTCAATGATCATAGCCGANCCTACGGCAGCCGAATCAGCAAACTGCTTCATCTTGGAGTTACCNCCACGCTTCACGTTTTCAGCCACCATTGCGAGCGACATTGTGGTGCGCTGCGAGTTGAATCCTTTCTTGCCTTCGAGGGCATTCAGGCCGTCGGTGGCGTTGAGCTCCTTAACCATATCGTTGACGAGCTTGCGGGCTGTCTCCTCATCCTCGGGCGAGGGCTGGATAGGAAGCGTGATGATGCTGACCAGACGGGTCTCTTCGTCNAGAGCATAGTTGGCTTTGTCAGACTCCCACATTTGCTTAACTTCGTCGTCAGTCACCTTGATGTTAGGATCGCCGGTNATAGCTTTCTTGACGTATGAGATCTGATAGCCGGTGTTGTCGTCGGTATACATCTGCTGGATGTCGAGCTTATTGGCGGCCATGGTGCCGGCAAGCATATTGTTGAACTTAGAAGCGAGCAGACGGTTGGCGACAGTGTTTTCAAACTGCATCCAGGCATTGCGGAGCTCCTGTGGAGGAGTGGTATTGTCGCCCATCTTCTGAGGATTGTCGCAATAGTCGCGGAGCTGAGCCGCGGTCTGGAACATACCGCCCGACATCTGAGCGGCGAGCAGGTCGCCCATCATTGAGTTTTCGCCGAAGATAGCGTCATTGAGCTCTTCGTCGGTCACGGTCAGACCGAGTTTTTCATATTCTTCATTCTGGAAGCGATCCATCACCATTTCGAGGAGCACTTGCTGGTTGACCCAGGCACGTTCCTCATCAGTGTTTCCTCCACGGGCATTGGCAGCATTCAGACGGTTCTGATATTCTGCTGCCTCAACTTTCTTGCCGTCGATCTTGGCCACGGTCGAATCGTCGCCAAAGAGCGTGCGGCTTGAATTAAAGAAGTCACCGATTATAAACGCAAGGAGCGCTACACCGATAATAATAAGCAAAAGCACTGATTTGCTTCTGATTTTCTCTAAGGTTGCCATTAGTTTAAAGTATCTGTTTTATTTGTTTTTTTCATGTGTTNTAACGCCATGCATNATCAGACNGCACGGCATTAAGCGCACAAAGATACATTTTTTTCAGTAGCTTTCAAAATTTATTTGAAAAATGCTTTTCGAAACTCATCGACAAGATCAAGCTTTTCCCAAGTAAACAGCTCAACTTCAANCGTTTTNTCNGGTTCGTATTTCGAATGGAATGTTTTCTTGACGATCTGCGGNGTGCGACCCATGTGGCCATAAGAGGCCGTTTCGAAATAGATCGGATTGCGAAGNTTCAGACGCTGTTCGATTGCATGGGGGCGCATATCGACCAACNTGGCTACGATATCGGAAATCTCACCATCGGACAGCCCGCACTTCGATGTGCCGAACGTGTTGNCATACAGACTCACAGGCTCAGCCACACCGATNGCGTAGGCCACCTGCACAAGAGCCTGACCACACACGCCGGCTGCCACAAGATTCTTGGCGATATGGCGCGCTGCGTATGCCGCCGAGCGGTCGACCTTCGAGGGATCCTTACCGGAAAACGCGCCACCGCCATGCGCGCCACGACCACCATAGGTATCGACGATAATCTTACGTCCGGTCAGGCCGGTATCGCCGTGGGGACCTCCGATCACGAATTTTCCGGTCGGGTTGACATGAAGTATCACATCATCATCGATCATCGCCGCAACTTCGGCCGGCAGAGATGCTTTGACCCGGGGAAGCAACACACGGCGAACGTCGGCCTCAATCGCCTCCACCATCCGGCGGTCAGCTTCGGCCTGACTCATCGCAGCGTCGGGCTTGATAAACTCATCATGCTGAGTGGAGATCACAATGGTGTGAACTCTCACAGGGTTACCCTCCGGAGTATATTCCACCGTCACCTGACTTTTCGAGTCAGGGCGCAGGTAAGTGCGTTTTTGGCCATGCTCGTCAAGATAGGTCATCTCATCCTGATCGCGCCGTATGTCGGCAAGCTCGCGCAGCAAGCGGTGGCTCAGATCGAGGGGTAGAGGCATATACGAATCGGTCTCGTCGCAGGCATAGCCGAACATCATACCTTGATCGCCGGCACCCTGATCTTCAGCCTGTTCGCGCTCAACACCGCGATTGATATCAGCACTCTGCTCATGGAGCGCTGAAAGCACGCCACACGATTCGGCTTCAAATTTCAGGGCGCTACGATTGTAGCCGATGCGATTGATCACCTTGCGCACCGTCTCCATCAAATCCACGTAGGCATCCGACTTGACTTCGCCGGCCACGGTCACATGACCGGTGGTAACAAGCGTTTCACACGCCACTTTCGACTGCGGATCTCGTGCCAAAAATTCATCAAGAATAGCATCACTGATCTGGTCAGCCACCTTATCGGGATGTCCTTCCGATACCGATTCCGATGTAAACAGATAGTTTTTTTCGTTTTTCATATTCAATGTTACTTACAATTACATATATAATAAAGGTGTAAAAAAAATGGCGTTGCTTGTTCAAAGCAATGCCAAAACCGAGATGCGCCCAAGGGCAGAATCATGTTGTGCGGTTTTAGCATTTTTTTGAAAGTGGTTGCAAGCAGCCAAATTTCTCCACTTTTGCGCTGCAAAGTTAATAATTTCCCCCCGAATTTCCAAATCAAAAGCCATCTCAACGCGGACATGGTGATGTGGCGGAAAATATCAACTTCTCCTTTCTTCGTTCCCGGAAAGTATTGAGGGAATATTTCGTTTAGATTCTGGATTGTATCATTTGCCTTATAGTCATAATCAAAGATAATAAGTTATATTTCCAAACCATTACGAAGAACATTCAATAATTTCTCATATTCAATTTTATAACGCTCAATACGTGCCAGATCTTTATCTGTCGGTTGTGGAATACGACTCAAATCCATATTATTTTTCAGATCATTCATTTTAACTTTTAAGGCAAGACGGTTTTCTGATATATGAGCGATATATTCTTCTCTCGATGATGCGGTGTGATGATTGAGAAGATTCAATGCGTTTTTTAGTTCTTCACGTTCTTCATCTGTTATAGAGTGGGTTACTTCGCATGGATATAC
>JAAVEX010000082.1 GCA_014801065.1 Barnesiella sp. | reverse complement strand
GTTTCATGATGTCGATAAATTGTGATAATCCGTTGTCTTTCTTTTCCATTTTTTCGATGCGTTGAGGATTACCAGTTGCCGAGAGTGGCATTGTAGATCAGTTGCACGAGCTCCTCTGATATTTCCTGACACAGCTGATCCTGCACATCGGTGAGCATCTGCGAGCTGTCAAAATCACGATAGGCTGTGAAAGTCTGGTCCACATCCTTTCCTTCGGCCTTCGAGTCGGTGTATTTTACTCTTACGCCGATGGTCAGTCGTGTCCGCGAAGCGTATGCGTCCTCCGTCACGGCCTGGGGTGTCAGGAAATACTGTGTGATTTCGCCTTCGATCGAGAGGTCGGAAGCACCGTCGGTGGTCTGCAATCGCGTATTGCGGGTGATATAGTTCAGCAGTTCGTTCTCAAAAGTCTGTTGGAGCGGAGGGTAGACCAAGGCGGCTCGGATCGGGAATTCCGAGACGTGCACCGTGTGATAGATATTATAGTCAAGCGGGGCGCCATTGAGCGTAAACGTCGGTATGCACCCTCCGAGCGTCAGCGACACAGCCGACACTGTGAGCATTAGCAGTATTTTTCTCACCGATTTCATAGCCACAAAATTACGATCTTTTTTCCTCCTCTCCAAATCCTGCCATATTATTGTCGGGCGCGGGCGGTTCCGACAGTATGCGCCATGACTTGGGGTAGAGATTATTGGCGCGGTTGCCTATGTTTTTCAGCCACCCCAGCGGGTAGCCGCCAAACGTGGCGAGCACGAATCCGCGCGGAGTCCCTTCGGGAAGCGTTACGGCTTGACAGCGCAGATAGTCGATGGCTTGTTTTCGAGTGAGTTCCACTTCGTTAAACCGGCTGCGGTCAAGAATTGTGGATAGTGCCAGCTCCTGGCTCGGCACGATGTCTTTTCCTTTCAGTTCGCCAACGATCAGCGTAGGGCGGTAGATGGCCGGCCCGACCGTGTTAGGCAGGATGGCGCGTATGCGCCCGGCGCTGTCAATGTCAAATTCCGTAGCGTCAGGCCACGAAGCATATCCCAACACCTGCTGCGGCACTTTCGTGCCATGGCGTTTGGCTACTTCTTTTCCCCCTTTCTCTTTCCGGCGTTCTTTCCGCCGGCTGCTACTGGCTGACTCCGCGTCGTCGCCACGGCGTCTCACCACGGCCATAAACTGTCCTTCCCCTCTGACCGCACCCGGAACGAATCGATAGCAGGGGATATCAGATCCTATTGCCGGAATGATTCCCCAGTCCGGATCAGTGGTTATCTCCACCGGCTCTGCTCCGTAGCGGTCAATCAGATACTCGACCATATCTTCGTTTTCGCGCCGGTTGAAGGTGCATGTGCTGTAGATCAGGTAACCTCCCGGGCGCAGGGCTTGCCAGAGATTGTCGAGGATCTCACGCTGACGGTCAGCGCATTGCTCAACGAGGCGTGGCGACCATTGCTCCACAGCTTTCGGGTCTTTGCGCATCATCCCTTCGCCGGAGCATGGCACGTCGGCCGCTATGATGTCAAACGTGGCTCCATCGGCAGCAAAGCGCGATGTGTCGCCTTGAAGCGCCACCACTCCGGGATAACCCCATTTGGCGAGATTTTCCCGCAGGATTGCCGCTCGCTGACCCACATATTCGTTTGCCACCACGATCGACCCTTCGGGTAGGGCCGCAAGGGCTGCCGTGGTTTTTCCGCCCGGCGCAGCACACGCATCGAGATAGCTCACCGGCGCGCCGTCGGAGGTAAGCTGACGGATGATATGGCTGATGAACATCGATGAGGAGTCCTGCACGTAGTAGCGGCCCTGATGGAGGGCGGGATCGAATGTAAACGCCGGGCGATCATGGAGATATAATCCTTCCGGACACCATTCAACCGGCTCTCCTTTCATTGTTTCGCCGCCACTTTTCGCCGGATTTATACGGACACAAGCTGTTGAGTCTGAATCGAGCATACGATCCAGACTCTTAAGGGTTTCGACGCCGCTATCGGCAAATTGCTGCAGGAATTCTTCAGGCAGCTGCATCAGATCGACAGGCGGCGCAGGGTTTCGAGAAGCTCGCGGTTGATCGGCTTATCGTTTTTGATAGCTTTCGTAAACGGAACGTAGACGATGTTGTCGTTCTGTATGCCGATCATCACATTGCGCTGATCGTCGAGAAGAGCATCAATGGCTGCCGCGCCCATACGCGAGGCCAGGATGCGGTCGTGGGCTGTGGGAGAGCCGCCACGTTGCAGGTGACCAAGGATCGATACTCTCACGTCGTAGCCCGGATATTCGTTTTTCACGCGTTCGGCCATGCCCATTGCACCGCCCGTCACGGGGCTTTCAGCCACCAGTACGATCGATGAGTTTTTGCTTTTGCGGAATCCGTTTTGAATCAGTTCCGCAAGCTGGTCCACTTCCGTTGAGATCTCCGGAATGATAGCCGCTTCGGCTCCGGCTGCTATTGCACCGTTGAGCGCAAGGAATCCGGCATCGCGCCCCATCACTTCGATGAAGAATAGGCGTTCATGACTCGTGGCAGTGTCGCGGATTTTGTCGACACATTCCATGATGGTGTTGAGGGCTGTGTCGTAGCCAATTGTCGTGTCGGTGCCGTAGAGGTCATTGTCGATGGTTCCGGGCAGGCCGATGATAGGCAGGTTGAACTCATTGGCAAAGATGCGTGCGCCGGTCAGCGAACCGTCGCCGCCGATCACCACGAGTGCGTCTATTTCGTGGCGGCGCAGATTGTCGTAGGCAAGCTGGCGGCCTTCGGGTGTCTGAAATTCCGGACAGCGAGCCGTTTTCAGAATCGTGCCGCCCATCTGGATGATGTTTGACACATTCTGAGTCTTGAATTCCACGATTTCGTCGGAGATCAATCCGCGGTAGCCGCGGTAGATTCCTTTAACTTTGAATCCACTATAGATTGCCGAACGCGTCACGGCGCGCACGGCGGCATTCATGCCCGGAGCGTCGCCGCCCGAAGTCAGAATACCGATACATTTTATTTCTGCCATATTATATTGCTATGTGTTTTAACTATTGTATAACAATCGGCCGAAGGCAATTGTCGCATCCGACAGCTTTTTCCGCCGACAGAGAGCCGTGGCCCGATCTTTCGCAAAATTAGTCTAAATTTCCGTCAAGTCCAAACCTATCTTTGCTCAATTTTGTCGAACTGACGCTATTGATCATTTGAAGGGAGCACCTCGGTGATCACTGTTTTCGATTCGCCGCGCCACGGGAGTGTCGACGCATACTGGCAGTAGCGGAGGCGAACCGTGCGCCCCGTCGACTGCAGATCCTGAAGCTTGCGGGCCACGCTTTCGTTGGCCACGCTGACGGCACGCATCCGCGTGTAGGCATCGTTCGACGCTCCGGCAAGTGCCGACGGGTCGGCCACCTCTGCCTCGTAGGTCTTGAACATCGTGCCTCGTTTTTCCACGCGAAGCACGTTGACATCCATCACCGCATCTTCAACCGTCGGTGTGAGATACCGGAAATATCCAATCGCTCCGCCTACGATTATGGCGATCAGAACTGCTGCCAGACATCCGCAGCCCAACCGCCGCAACAAACCGTTCATGCAGCCCTCGCTGCGGTCGGTCTCCGGCTCATGATTTTCATGGCCGTTGCCGAAATTTATCGTTTCGCCCGCGCGGGGTGTGGCGGAGTGGCTATTGTACGTAGGCGTTTGGGGCCGACGGGCGGGTTCGTTTTCGCCCTCGTCCTCATCCAGAAAATAGTCATCGTAGTCTTCGTCGTCAAACATACTCAGCGACAGTAATTAGATATATTATGTGAGTGCACGGTTCCGACGTCTGTCGGCCGCTATGCAGATAAACGTAAACAATCCGAGCGCTATCAGCAGCAATGTCTGCGATCCCATCACCAGATTGGCAAAAGAGATTGCGTAGGCTCGGGTAAGTTCCGGTATTCCGGCAGCGTATATGCTCAGCCCGAACACGATGGCCTGCTGCCAAGGGCCAATCCCGCCGTTGGAGGGCACTATCATTGAGATGCTCGACAATACGAAGCATATCATCACCGCGCCAGCACCATAGTGGGCCACCACCTGTGCCGTGGCCGGAAATGCAAAGAAGGCCACGTAGAGTTGTAGGAAATAGCATCCCCAGATACACGCCGTCAGTATGAGCCAGCGTCCGCGTCCGGGCATCGTTGCCACTACTGCAAACCCTTTCCACAATCCGCGGCAAAAACCTGCGGCTTTGTTCCAAAAAGATGTGTGGCGCATCAGACGTGTGCCGATCCATATTATAGTGGCCGCTGCGGCTATCCCGACGTAGGTCCATGGCGATGAGAGCAGACCGATAGCCTTTTCGATCATCTGGCGGTTGCCCACCCCGGTCACAAACGCTATTAGCGGTCCGCCGGCAAGCAGAAACGTGACGAGCGTTATCAATGCCACGGTGACGGTGTCGGCAAGTCGATCGGCCACCATCGATCCAAACACGCTGTCGAACGGAGCATCCTGACGTTGGGAGATGTAGCCCGTTCGCCATAGTTCTCCCAGGCGGGGAAACACAAGATTGACAGCATACGTCCCGAAAATACTCAACACCAGTGCGAAAAGCGGCGGATTGACACCGATGGCGCGCAGCTGGATGCGCCATCGCATGGCGCGGAACACATGTGAGAGTATGCTCAGCAGCAGAGCGGCCACGATCCAACGATAGTCGCAGTTCTTTCGGATGATAGCAAGCATCTCATTGAAATCCACGCTTGAGAAAAGTTGCCAGCAAAGCCCGACGGTGATCACCAGCGGAATGACGATCTTGAACACCGTGGTCCATATTTTTCTGTTGCCGCCCTTTTCAGGGCCGCTGACATGGAGTGGATTATTTTTATTGATGCTGCTCATAATATCAATGCGACAAAGTTAGCAATTATCCTCGTTATCGCCAACAGGCCCGGACCTTTTTGATGTGTCGAAAATATGCCGCCCTGGCATTAACATTTTTTGTGGGTTGGAGTCTGGGCATGATAGTTGAATTATTTGTTGGATATGGCTATATTTGTGCTGAAATATCTTGATATCATGGAAAAGCAGATCGAATCGGCTCGCCCGACGGAAATGAAGAAATACTCTTCGCAATTCAGCTCATTTGGATCGGATTACGTTTTTTCTCGTGTGACCAAAACCGATCAGTTTGCTGAGTTCAATCGCCACACTATGCGAATGGGAGGATTGGCCATAGTGATGTGTCTGCGTGGCAAGGTGGAGATGGATGTCAATCTCCGGCCCTATACGCTCTCACCCAATTCGCTGATGGTCATTGGCCCCGACAGTGTGTTTAATGTCCGCGACATTGACTGGGATGAGATCGATGGCTATGTTTTTATCATATCCCCTGATTTCATACGCGATATAAATTTTGAAATTAGCGTGATGACCACCATGAGCCTTTCGCCCAACCCTCACCCGGTGCTCAATCTAAGCGACGATGAGGTCAAGCTGATGAGCCGCTATCTTGATCTGATCCATTTCAACACCGTTGACAATACCAATGCCCGCTATGCCCGCTCGATAGCCCGCTCGCTTATAGCCGCTTCGGTCTATCAGCTCATGCAGTTCGTGGCCAAGCGACGCACAAGTGCCGCTACGCCTGCGCTCTCTCGCCGCGCCAACTATCTCAAGGAGTTTATGCATCTGGTGACTCTTCATCATCGCCGCGAACGCAGCGTGGCCTTTTATGCCGGCAAGCTTTTTATATCGCCCAAATATCTTTCTCTTATTATAAAGGAGAGCACCGGCCGGTCGGCGGCCGAATGGATCGACGACTATGTGATACTCGAGGCAAAAAATCTTTTGCGTTTTTCAGGCAAAAACGTCCAGCAGGTGGCCTACGAGTTAAATTTCAGCAGCCAGTCTTCGTTTGGAAAATATTTCAAACACCTCACCGGCATGTCGCCCACCAAATTCCAACGCTCCTGAGCTGTCAAACACAATCCGCTTTTGCCATCGCAATCCTATCGCTCGGTCCGGCAACTGAAGTCCCTCCCACATGGATGGCAGAGGTGGGAGGGCCGGCTTTAGCCGTCCCCTTAACCGAGCTAATTTGCCAATATACAGGCTGACGGCTGAAGTCGCTCCCGGGTGGGCGGGGCGCTGTGGGAGGGTCGGCTTTAGCCGTCCCTTTTTGGGGGTAAACGCAGGATGATTTGAAGAGGGTGATTTATTAGAAGTATGTTAAGGGTGCTAATCTATTGATTTGTTAGCGCCAGGCTAACGGCTAAAGCTACAAAAATAGCATATTGAGGACGGGGCTATAAATAACGAAAGGAAAGTCTCACGACTTCCCTTTAGCTTCAAATACACAATTATCTATAAAACAACTATTGTTTTTTTAATTCTATTTTATTGGCGATTCATGTGGCCGATCTGATTGATCATCCTATTGAATCACATCGCAAATTTATAAACCATTCCTTATACAAGCAATTGTTTTCACATTAATTAACGAATATTTTTCTATTAGGCAGCTATTCGGCTGACACTCAGTGTGTCCGATGAATTATAATAACATTGAAAATGCTGCTCCTACAAATATAATGCTTAGAATAATGATGATAAGGGATATTCCGGCTATACACAGGCCTATGATGGTCAGTATTTTGGCAACAGTGTTGTCTTTATATGCTCCGACATAGTCGCCCATACGATATTTTGATTTAGCCTGTGAAGTGAAGACTATACCAATTATGCCGGGGACAGCACCGATAATGTAGAACGCTAATCCGAACACTGTGGCAAAAATGGCCCAGCCCAGCCAGTTGTAGGGTGCGCCCCGGTCAATATTCTGGGGATTCGGCTGATTCTGAGGAGCAACACGGGGATTCGGCTGCTGATAGGGCTGCTGATAGGGCTGCTGGTATGGCTGTTGATAAGGCTGTTGCTGATATGGTTGCGGTTGCTGATATGGCTGTTGGGGAGCCACATAGGGTTGTGCGGCCGGTTGCGGCTGGTCATAGACCGTTGTCGGCTCTGCCGGCATTGTGGGAGGCAGCAGTGGTGCTATCTCTGCGATATCCTTGGCTGCCGTCCAGTCGGGAAGCCCCGAACACCATAGCAGTGTGGATCCGTTGATGTCATACATTTTTACCAGCTCACCGGATTCGAGGGGGCCTACTTTCTGACCACCTATTATAGCATAGTATCTCATCGTTATCTTTTATTTGCGGGTTTTCTTGTTTTTGATTTTCGGAGCGTCGGCTGCCGTAGAGAAAGAATATGGTGCTGATTCGGCCGATGTGCCTCGGGTGAGATTGGGTGTGTCGGTCATATCGAAGTGGAGCGAGGCGCCTTCGGTCAGCATCTTATATGTGAGGAAGTTTTTGTCGTAAGGCTTTCCGTCGATGCTGAGCGATCCCACGTAGCGGTTTTTATCGCTGTTGGACGGCGCGGAGATGGTCACCGATTTGCCATTTTCGAGATGAATGGTCACTTCCTTGAAAAGCGGTGCTCCAAGCGCATATTCGCCCGATCCGGGAGCCACGGGATAGAAGCCGAGAGCTGAGAATACATACCATGCCGAGGTCTGCCCGTTGTCTTCATCGCCGCAATAGCCATCGGGGTTGGGTGTGTACATGCGGTTCATCACCTCGCGCACCCAATATTGCGTTTTCCACGGTTCGCCTGACCAGTCGTAGAGATAGATCATGTGTTGAATGGGCTGGTTGCCATGAGCATAGTTGCCCATATTCATGATCTGCATCTCGCGGATTTCGTGGATCGGGAAGCCGTAATAGCTGTCGTCAAACGTCGGCGGAACGCTGAACACTGAGTCCATCATTGTGTTGAAGGTCTGTTTGCCACCCATGAGATTGATGAGGCCCTGCGGGTCATGGAACACTGACCATGTGTAGTGCCATGAGTTTCCTTCGGTGAACGCATCCCCCCATTTGAGAGGATTGAACGGCGACTGGAACGTGCCGTCTTCATTTTTGCCGCGCATAAGATTGTGTTCGCTGTCGAAGAGATTGCGATAGTTCATCGCGGCTTTGGCATAAGGCTCAAGCTCTTTTTTCGATTTGCCCAATGCCTTGCCAAGTTGATAGATACACCAATCGTCGTAGGCATATTCGAGAGTGCGTGCGGCGCTTTCGTTGATCCCCACGTTGTAGGGCACGTAGCCCAGACGATCATAATATTCATGGCCCAGACGACCGGTTGACGACACCTCGGGATGCACCTTATGGGCTCCGGATGTCACTGCCTCCCAGAGTTTTTCAATATCATATCCATGGATGCCGTTGAGCCATGCGTCGGCAACCACCGACGCGCTGTTGTTGCCCACCATGCATCCGCGATGGCCCGGCGATGCCCATTCGGGCAGAAATCCGCTTTCAAGATAGGCGTTGACCAGACCATCCTGGATCTTTGCGCTTTCCGACGGATAGAGAAGATTGACCAGAGGGAAGAGTGCGCGGAAAGTGTCCCAGAAGCCGGTGTCGGTAAACATATATCCGTCACACACCTCGCCGTTGTAGGGGCTATAGTGAACGATCTTTCCCGCAGCATCAATTTCATAGAAGGCATGTGGGAAGAGCAGCGCGTGGTAGAGGTTGGAATAGAACGTGCGCAGGCGGTCGAGCTGGAAGTCGTAGTGGTCGGGAGCCACTTCGATGCGGCCGAGCACGTCGTTCCAGCGTGCGCGTCCCTCTTCGGCTATGCGGTCATAGTTGCCGTCGCCGAGCTCTTTGAGATTGAGCATGGCCTGATCGAGTGAGATAAACGATGAAGCCACGCGGGCATTGACCGTCTGTCCCTTATGAGTGCGGAAACCCACTATCCCGCCGGCGTGATTGCCTTCAGCCGAGCTGACTCCTTCGGAGATGGTGCCGTCGAGCACGGTGGCGGTATATGTGAAATCGGTGTCAAATTCGATCACGAAGAAGTTCTTGAAATTGGCCGGTACGCCGCCTGAGTTCTTGGTGGTGTAGCCGGTGATGCGGCGGTTGGCCTTGTCGACCGACACCCACGATCCGTTGTCAAACGCGTCGATCACCACATTGGACTGTTCTGCCTCGGGGAAGGTGAATCGGAACGTCACGGCGCGTTCAGTTGGTGCAAATTCCGTGGTGATATCATGATCAGCCAGATACACCTTGTAGGAGTAGGGTGTGGCTTTTTCAGCCTTATGGGAGAACCAGCTCGCACGGTCGGCCTCGTTAAACACCGGATTCCCTGTGGTGGGCATGAGCGAAAACTGTCCGTAGTCATTGATCCAGGGCGAAGGACGGTGGGTCTGCTTGAAGCCTACTATCTTGTCGGCATCGTATGTGTACACCCATCCGTCGCCCATCTTGCCGGTCTGGGGAGTCCAGCCGTTCATGCCCCAGGGCATCGTGACGATGGGGAGAGTGTTGCCGGTCGACAGTTCATATTTTGATTGAGTTCCGGATAGGGTGTTGACATAATCTACCGGATCAGTTGCCGACGCACTTACTGCTGCGGCAAGCACGGTGAATGAAATCAAAACTTTGTTCATGGTTATGAATAAATTGGTTTCGTGTTGTTTTCACAAAGTTACATATCTTTCGCTAATAGTCGATTAGTAAATCTGAAAAAAATCGCTTAATTTTGTGGCTTATTGCTAAAAATCGCTTGAAAATGGAAAAAAAGGATCTCAGAATCGTGTTTTTCGGTACTCCTGATTTTGCTGTCGAATCGCTCAAGACGCTTCTTGACGACGGTTGCAATGTGGTGGCCGTGGTCACCGGTCCGGATCGTCCTGCCGGACGCGGACGTGCTGTTCAGATGAGTGCTGTCAAGAAGTTTGCGCTCGAACGTGGCTTGCCCGTGTTGCAGCCCGAACGGCTCAAAGATCCGGAATTCGTGGAGCAGCTGCGGGAGCTCGACGCGCAGCTCTTTATCGTCATTGCGTTTCGAATGCTCCCCGAGGTGGTGTGGCAGATGCCGCCGCTCGGCACGTTCAACCTCCACGCATCGCTCCTGCCGCGCTACCGTGGTGCGGCCCCGATCAACTGGGCCGTGATCAACGGCGACACGCAGACCGGCGTGACCACCTTTTTTCTCAAACACGAGATCGACACCGGCGATATCATCGATTCGCGTGCCATCGACATAGCTCCCGATGAGGATGCCGGATCGGTCCACGACCGTCTGATGATGCTCGGAGCACAGCTGACGCTCGACACTGTCCACCGTATCATCGATGGTAATCTCACCGTCACTCCGCAGGCCAGTGTGGAAGGTGTGGTCCCCACGCCCGCTCCTAAGATTTTCAAGGATACGTGTCGTATAGACTGGACCCGGCCGGCTGCTGAAATCCACAATCTCGTGAGAGGCCTTTCGCCATATCCCACGGCCTGGTCTACGCTGATGGCCGGTCAGACCGAGGAGGGCGCGCTGAAAATATTCACCACCCGCCTCACCGATATCCCCTCGTGCAGCCCGGGACGCATCGTGGCCGATCGTGCTCAGGGAACAATTCACGTCGATTGCGGCGACACAGCTCTCGAAATATTATCACTNCAGGCACCCGGAAAGCGCCGTATGTCAACGGCCGACTTCCTTCGAGGCTGCCGCTATGAAGAAATGTCTTTNAAATAATGCGACGCCTGCTTTTTTCCGCCCTATTACTGTCTGCAATTCTTTCAGGTCGGGCTATCGAGTTGTCGGACAGNGCCTTCGCCTACAAGGTCGAAGCGTCNGCATCGCTATCGACCGGCGAATCGACTCCATTCTGGCTCGTCAATAATCGTCAGGGATTGTCGTCGNTAAAAAAATCCAATGGATATCTGCGCGCCGGAGTGTTCAAGCAGATGCGCCCGGAGCGCCGGTTTGACTGGGAGGCCGGAGCCGACCTCGTGGTGCCCTACGGCTACGAATCCTCATTCGTGGTCCAGCAGCTCTATGGTGGTGTGAAATATCGCTCGCTTTCGCTCATGGCCGGAGTGAAGGAGTGGACAAACGGAGTGGTCGACACTCGGTTGAGNTCCGGCGATATGCTATTTTCGCAAAACGCCCGTCCGCTTCCACAGGTNCGGCTCGAAATGCCTGAATATAACTTTGTGCCGCTGACCAACCGTTGGCTCGCCGTCAGGGGCTATTTCTCGATGGGGCTGTACACCGACTGGCGCTGGGANCGCGACCGNAGTTANCCNGACGCGCCCTGGGTCAAAAACTGTCTGCTCCACACCAAGGGNCTCTTCCTGCGCGGTGGTAATCCCGATCGATTCCCGCTGACNGTAGAGGGCGGAGGGAGGATTGGAAATGGCGGCACAGTGGGGAGGCACCATCAGCCGGATGTCCGTGGGCAAAGATCCGCATCGCTACACCATTCATATCCCCCACGGTTTCAAGGATATGCTGAAAGTGATCTTTCCGACCGGGGGTGGAGACAACTCCGATCCCAACCAGTTGGGAGAGCAGACCAACATTCTTGGTAACCACCTTGGACAGTGGTCGCTCGCGCTCAACTACACGCCGAAAGATTCGCCCTGGAAAGCACGTGCCTACTACGAACACTATTTCGACGACCACTCAATGATGTTTTTTGACCATGCTTGGAAAGATATGCTCCTGGGAGTGGAGGTCAGTGTGCCTGACAACCCCGTGGTCAGCAAATTCGTTTATGAATATATCAACACCAAGGATCAGAGCGGTGCCGTCTACTGGGACTCGAAACCGGAAATTCCCTCGCAGGTGAGTGGGCGCGACAACTACTATTACCATTATCTCTACACCGGCTGGCAGGCATGGGGCATGGGACAAGGCAATCCATTGCTCATCTCGCCCATCTATAATGTCCCCGGCCGCTTCGACTCATATTATTTCCTGAACTCGCGCATCAAGGGCCACCATATCGGATGGGAGGGCGATCCAACTCCCGAGTTGCATTACCGCACCCTGCTGACCTTTACGCGCTCATGGGGGTGCTACGATATTCCCGCACCTTCTCTGCGCCACAATTTCAATTTCCTGCTCGAAGTGGGCTATTCCCCTCGACGTCTCAGCGGGTGGAAAGGAGTGCTTTCGATTGGTGCTGACGGCGGTTCGCTGCTCGGACGCAGCTTTGGCGCTATGCTCACAATCTCTAAAACCGGATGGCTATGAAATCACGTCTGATCTATTTGATTCTTTCTCTGGTGGCGCTGATGGCCGCACCGTCATGCCGCGAGCTTGCGCAGGATGGCGACCTGGCCGGACAGTGGCAGATACTCACCGTCGAACACCCCGACGGTAGTGTCACCAATCCCGAGGGGCACTACTATTATTGTTTCTACCGCGATGTGGCTCAGCTGACCAACACCAATACCACGCGCATCACTGCTTCGATGGTCTACGATGAGGATCAGCGGTTTATGTCGCTCACGTTTCCCTACGAGCCTATCGCCTACCTTGCCCCCTGGGGCATCTCGCAGACAGGATCAGCGTTCGCTCCCGATGCTACTCCCGACCCTGAATCGAAGACGGTAACGTTCAAGATCTCTTATCTCAGCTCGAAAAAGCTCGTCATGACCGCCCCCGGCGGCAATGTGATCACGTGCCGCAAATATTAAGAGTGCAGGTGATGACCGTGGCGGCTAAATTAAAAAAACATACTTGTTGTAAAACTCAAAACTATTTTCTAAATTTGCGCTCACAGACCGCCAGCAGAAGTCCCGGTCCGGGGATCATGAGGGTGGGATGGGTTGGGAAGTGACTTTGTCGCTGACCGCAAACATTTTATTTTCGAAAGCGTTTATCCGCGCTGATTCTTGACGTTCAGAAATTCTCGCAAAATTTCATATTCATGTCAAGGGTTGAGCAACGGTGGATGCCTGTGGATATATCTCGTTTATTGTGAGTGTTGACGTGTAGTGTCCTTTCTTAGACATAGCGTCCGACACGTTGCACAATAATGATACATATATTCCAGCGTGGGCTTCTGCGTTGCCGTCCGACATGAATAGGGCAATGCGAGAAGCCTCTGAACGTAGGACGGTAACAGATACAGATTCCTGCGCTTTTTTTATTTGATAATCAATCAGTTATTGCCAACGAGGGGAAGACCGAGGCAGTTTTTTATTTCCTATGAAAAAGTTTCTACTATCTCTTGCTCTTCCCGGCTTGTTCAGCTTCGGAGTTAGTGCAGCTGTTGGCGACACTTTCACGATCGATGGATTGCTCTACACCGTTCTAACCGAGAATCCAAACACGGTCAGCGTCAAAGCTCCTGAGTATTCTTTCGATATCAGCGGAGATCTGGTGATCCCGGCCTCGGTAACCAATAATGACACGGAATATACCGTTACGACTCTTCCCACAAACGCTATTGGTTACTGCCTAAACTTAACCACGGTCGCTCTTCCTGCNTCAATTACAACCATTATTAATGGCCCGTTTTACCGCTGCCATAATCTGACCGAAATATTGGTAGATGAGGCGAATCCCAACTTCGTGTCAGTTGACGGCGTGCTTTACAACAAGGATATGACCAAACTTGTCAGCTGTCCCGAGGGAAAGACCGGAGACTTTATTATTCCTCAGAGTGTCACTGAACTCCAGGTAAGTGCGTTGAACGGGTGTTCGAATCTGACTTCGATAACACTACCTGATGGACTTAAAACGATTGGCTCCAATGCTTTATATCTATGCTCCGGCATCTCATCGATCAGCATTACGGCCAATGTAGCGTCGGCTTCAACTGCCTTTTTAGGTAGATGCAATTCTCTTCAGGAGATAATCGTGGAGCATAGCAACGAAAACTATAAAGTGGTTGATAATATGCTTTACAACAGTGATATGACAACCCTTTTAATGGCTCCGGTGGGTAGCAATACACTGATAGATATTAATGAGCTTCCTGAATCTGTAACAAGTATTTTAAGTTTTGCATATTCGGGAAGCAAAGCCCTCACCAATGTCTATATTCCGGCGAGAATTAACACAATTGGCATTGGGGCATTTATTTATACCCCGAATCTGATCAATTTCGATGTTGATGAAAACCATGCGTCATATTGCTCCGTCGACGGTGTGTTATTTAACAAGGCTAAAACGCAGGTCATAGCATATCCTTATGGCAGAACAGATACATACGTAGTTCCGGACGGTGTAACGACACTAACAGCTAACTCATTCAGAGGTGCAAACTTGACCGGTTTGGTTATTCCCGCATCCGTTACTACCGCGGCTACAACATTTATTCAAGATGCAAATAATCTGAAAAAGATAGTCGACCTTAATCCGGTGCCTCAAACCATAAGCGTGACAGCCATGTTATACAAGCCGGAAGATCTGGTAGTATATGTCCCCCAGGGAAGCAAAGAGGCTTACGAGCAGGCGTGGCCGCTTTTCCATAATTTTGAGGAGATAGGTACATTTTTGATGGTTCTCTCTGAAAATGAAAAGACACTCACCGCCGGAGAGGATCTTCAGCTGAAAGCTTATTTTGTGGATCCCGGTGGAGATCTCGAACTCGACAAAGAGACATGGAGCAGCTCTGACCCGAATGTTGCAACCGTCGACGAGAATACAGGTTTGGTGACAGCCGTAGCGCCCGGAAAATGCGTGATCACCGTGACCGGTACGGATCACGGCGGAACGCAGCAAACTGACCAATGTGATATCACGGTTGCTTCTACCTCTGCTGTGACTATGATCGAATCTGATGATGTTAAAGCAATCGACTGGTCAAAACCCTTTGAGGTGTTTGATCTGAGCGGCAAGAAAGTAGGAACAAAGATCGAAAACCTCGCTCCTGCCATCTACATTGTCCGTCAGGACTCCGCCTCAGCAAAGATCGCGGTGAAGTAATCGCCACTCATATCTTTGTGCGAAAATAGTTTTCGCCACTCCTTTGGTTCGAACCCAAAGGAGTGGCGAATTCCTTTTCATACCCCCCACCATTAGCTGTCCCAATCGGTTTTGAGAGCGCGGCATGACGGCTGAAGCCCCCTGCGAGGGAGGGGATCAGGGCTTGGGGAGGGGTTGCCAGATGTAGAGGCGGTCGGAGGGACGGATTTTGGAGGGCACTTTCATTGAAAAGCTTTCCCCTTTCACGGCGCGGTCGACAGGCTTGAGGTCTACGCGGATCTCATCTACGGTCAGGATCAAGGCTCCTGTTGTGGGGCCCGTGATCACTATCTCATCACCTTTTTTCACCTCGCCGCTCTCAACGTAGAATTCCGCCACCCCGAGGTTGGAGAAATATCTGACCCCCTTGGCTGCATACTGTTTGACACGCGTGGCGCTCGACCCGTATTTGCTCGACCATTCTCCCAGGCGTTGTCCAAGATAATAGCCATTCCAGAATCCGCGGTTGAAGATTTTGCCCAGGCGTTCGTCCCAGCAGTCAATCTTCTCCTGGGTGTATGTGCCGTTGCATATCGATTCGAGGGCTTCGCTGTAGGCTTCCACGGCGATCTTGACATATTCCGGACCGCGGGCACGGCCTTCGATCTTGAACACGCTGACTCCGGCATCGATCATCTTGTTGAGGAAGTGGATGGTCTTGAGATCTTTGGGCGACATGATATATTTGTTTTCGATATCAAGTTGATCACCCGTCTCGCGGTCGGTGACGGTGTAGCCCCGGCGGCATATCTGTGTACATGCCCCGCGATTGGCGCTTGAGTTCATTTCGTGAAGGCTCAGATAGCATTTTCCCGACACGGCCATGCAAAGAGCGCCGTGGCAAAACATTTCGATCCTGATCAGTTCGCCGCGCGGTCCGCGGATCTGTTCGTCGACAATTGCACGATGGATCGCGGCCACCTGATCGAGATTAAGTTCGCGCGCGAGTACAACCACGTCGGCATACGCTGCATAGAACCGGACCGCTTCGATATTGGTGATGTTGCACTGCGTCGATATGTGGACCTCGACGCCGCGGCTGCGTGCATAGGATATTGCGGCGATGTCGCTCGCTATGATGGCCGATATGCCCGACGCCGCAACGGCGTCGATCACGGAGCGCATGCGCGGCAGATCGTCGTCATACATGATCGTGTTGACCGTGAGATATGACTTGACATTATGTTGATCGCACACGGACGCTATGTTGTGCAGATCGTCGAGTGTGAAATTGACCGACGAGCGGGCTCGCATATTAAGCCCTTCCACACCAAAATACACTGCGTTGGCTCCGGCTTCGATCGCAGCATAGAGAGATTCGTAGCTCCCTACCGGGGCCATTATTTCAAAGTCTTCGCGCTTCATTTGTCTGTGGGATTAGCTTTTTCATAAAGAGGGACGCACCGGCGTGCGTCCCTGCTTGTGTTATGGAAATCGAGATTTTTTCAGAGGAGTGTTTATTTCTTTGAAAAATAGAATGTGAATGTGGTCGGTTCGATGGGCAGGAAGTATTTGGGGAGCACATCGGGACCGCAAGTAGCCGTGCCGACACCGGTCTGGGCGGCATCGAGATGAACCGTACATTCGCTGCCGGGGATCAGATCGCTTGTGTGTTGTGCGGCTTGCAGGGCAGAGTCGGCGTATGGGTAGACGCTAAACTGGAAGAGAGCGTCGGAGCTCACGCGCATGTCGCCGCCGTTGAATGTGACGTAGCGGGTTTGAGTGTGGTTGCCGGCCGATTTTGGCTTGACGTAGAGGTGGAATTCCTCTTCGGGCACGAAAGTGTACGTGCCGACACGGCCTGCCTGCATACGGTCAACGTAGGTTTCGCCGGAGCGACCATAGTAGGTCACAGTCGAGCAGTCGGCTGTAGGAGTGGTATAAGTCAGACCCAGGCGGGGCATGTTTTTGATCATCGCGGTGTCGGGGAGGAATGTGCAGCTTATGGCCAGAGTGCCGTCGGCGTTCACGCTATAGCGATAATCGGCGTCGGCTATGCGATTGCCTTTGCGGCCATAGATCGTAGTCGTTACGCTGACCACACCCTTCTTGTCCATAGCAATTTTAGATGCTCTCTGGTAGATACTGTCGATACCCTCTTCAACCCACTGGCGGTTTTTGCCAACCCAGGCCAGGTCGTTTTCCGTGGCCGGACGGTAGATCGAAAGTGCTATAGGCGATGCGAGCTGCTGCTTGCCGCTAATGGTAAGCGAGGTGATCTCGCCGGTCGACTCGCTGACGGCAAATGATGTGCCTGAAGCAGAGGTGAATGTAGATGTCTTCTTGTTCTGCTTGAGTTTGGCGGCCGTAAATTCAGCTTTGGGAGTTTCGATGGCGGGGAGCAGGAATTGATCGTAGGCCACTTCATCGCCGGCTTTGACGATTGCAGCATCTTGTTTCGGGCTCCAGCTCAGATCGAGGAACGCTTCCGTTTCAGTGGGGGTGAAAGATCCGAGGCTGACGTTGACAGTCTGATACGGAGCACATTCGATGGTCTTGGTGCCCTGCTGAAGTGTTTTTCCTTCGGGATCGGTCACTTTCCACGTTAGTGTGTATTGGTCGAGGTTGGTAAAGTCAAACCAGTTTTTCACGGCTACGGTCAGCGTGGCGGGATCGACCAGCGTGCATTTGATGTTTTGATACACCTTTTTCACTTCGGCCAGAGCGGGATGAGGCTCGCGGTTGGCCTGAATGAGGCCGTTGCAGTTAAACGAATTGTCGGAGGGCACGTTGGCGGGGCCGTAGTCGCCGCCGTAAGCCCAATATTTGCGACCATTGGGCGCTGTCTCCTCAAATCCCTGGTCAACGAAGTCCCAGATGCAGCCACCCTGAAGGATGGGGCGCGATTCGAAGAGATCCCAATAGTCCTGCAGACCGCCTACGGAGTTGCCCATGGCGTGAGCGTATTCGCAGAGAATATAGGGGCGTTTGGCCTTGGCGGAGTCGCCATATTCCTTCACGCCGGAGTGATAGCCATACATGAGGGCATAGATATCGGAGTTCCAGTCGTCGAGCGCGCGCTCATACTGGATGGGGCGCGACGGCTCGATATTTTTCATGAATTTGTAGGCTTCCTCAAACACTATGCCGTTGCCACACTCGTTGCCGAGCGAGTAGAACAGCACCGAGGGGTTGTTTTTCGATTTCTCCCACATGCGCTGCTGGCGGTCGACCACGGCGGGAATCCATTCGGGGCGTTTGGCCAGCGATTCCGCTCCGTAGCCGTAGCCGTGTGATTCGGCGTTGGCTTCATCTATGAGGTAGATGCCATATTTGTCGCAGAGATAATACCAGTAGCGGTCCTGGGGATAGTGGCAGTTGCGCACGGTGTTTATATTGTTCTGCTTGAGTATTTGAATATCTTTTTCGGCAAGCTCGCGGGGCACGGTGCGTCCGAGCTCTGAGTGGGCGTGGCGGTTTGCGCCTTTGATTTTTATCGGCTGGCCGTTGAGCAGATAGAGGCCATCCTTGACCTCGGAAGTGCGGAACCCAACGTTGCAGCCCACAGTTTCCGTTACCAGACCCTTCTCATTTTTCAGGTCGATAAGCAGCGTGTATAGATTGGGCGACTCTCCGCTCCAGGGTTTCACTCCCTTTATGTCGAGCTCAAAGAGATTGTCGGCGTTGGCCTGTGTGGTGCCACTCACCATTTTTTCTCCCTTTTCGTCAAAGAGGGAGAAGTCAACGCTGTAGGCTCCTGCTTTTGCTTTTTTTGCTTTGGATTTTACCGCCGGAAGTCCGGCCACGTCGACATCAAGCCATAGATGGCCGGTGGTGTAGTTGTCTGTCAGAGTGGTTCGGGCAGTGAAATCCGATATATAGGTGGACGGGGTGGAGTAGAGATAAACGTCGCGTTCCACGCCGCTCAGCCTCCAGAAGTCCTGACATTCGAAATAAGCGCCGGCGCTCCAGCGATATATTTCGAGCGCGATGGTGTTTTCGCCGTCGCGGAGTTTATCGGTGATGTCCCATTCGGCTGCCGTTTTCGAATCCATATTGCAACCGATATACTCGCCGTTGATCCATGCGTAGTAAAACGAAATGGCTCCTTCGATAGCGAGCACCACGCGGCGTCCTTTCCAGTCGGAAGGCACGGTGAATGAACGGCGATACGAACCGACTTCGTTGGTTTCGGTCGGCACGTGGGGAGCATCTTTCTTAAACCCTGCCCACTCGGTGTCAAATTCGTATGTGGTGTTGACATACACGGTTGTGCCGTAGCCCTGACGCTCCCAGTTGCCGGGAACGTTGATCTCAGCCCAGGAGCTGACATCGTAGTCGGGTGCTTGAAATCCCTGAGGACGGTTGTCGACACCTTTCACCCAGTTGAATTTCCATTTGCCGTTGAGGCTCATATAGTAGGGCGACTGATCATACTTGAAGTCACGGACATCGCGGAAGCTGTCGGTCGAAGCATAGGGCACCACCAATCCGTGGGCCGGAATCTGGCCGTCGCGATAGGCGTTGATTGTCTGCCATTCAGGTTGTTGCTGCGCGGTAGCCACCATAGCAGTGGCAGCCGTCAGAATCGAGCATAGGATTTTTTTCATGGATGTGATGATAATAGTTGGCGTTGTAATACCACAAAGATAGTGATAATCTTCGG
>JAAVEX010000081.1 GCA_014801065.1 Barnesiella sp. | reverse complement strand
ACGGCGGAAATCAACAAGGCTTTAAAAGATTCCGACAAACCATCGTCGGCCAAAGCCATTTCAAGTAAATTCTGCTGATCCGCGTCATAAGGGAATGTGGTCCATACAACATTAAACACTCTAACGGAAAGACGATCCAATTCCCCACGCATGTCATCGATTGATCTATGATCTTTACCAAACATAGCCTGAGAAGAATAGGTGGCATAGAGATCAGCATAGCGTTTTAGTAGATCTCCGATATTTCCATCCGGCTGGAGAGATTCATAACGTGCCACATTAAAATATTGACGCGGAGAATCTTCCAACTGACTGCTTCTCAGAATCGAATCGCCGATACTCCCAAGACGCGAAACAATGTCGTCAAGCATAGAATTGCGCTGGGGATCATTAACGCCATCCAAAGCATATCTGCATAAGAACTTATAGCTCTCTGACACACTGTCTATTTCCGATATCGTTTGCCATGGCACTCCGACCATAGCAGCTATACTNCGAAGTGAAGAAATAGAGCTATTCAACCTGCGCTCAGTAAGTTCTTTTTTAAATTTGNTATACTGTAATTTGATATTATTATTNGCCATATTGCAGTGTTATCTTACAAAATTACATCATATTATCGACAAATACCATGCCAATCCCTTTAATTATAGCCTAAAAAAATAAATTATTTGTAAATTTGCACTTANTATGATAGACCTTCCTGATGATATTTGGCTATGGATTGACGAAAACCATAAAGCGGACCCCAACCGGCTCCGTTTGGCGCATCATGGCGATNCNTTACGAATGTTTGCCATAGACCAGATCGATGCGCGTCAGCGGGTCTCAGCAAAGTTGCATGAAACACTTGCCAAAATCCCTCGTTTTGTTTTCGATTCAACNCTCGCTGCACAGCAGTCTACATCCGACGATCTCGCAANCTTCCATGCCTCNCTGATCGAAAGTGGTTCTAAAGTCCTTGACATGACCGGNGGTCTTGGCATAGATGCCATGCACATATCAGATAGGGCCGAATCAGTCACAATGATNGAGATCAACCCCGAGCGGGAAAAATGCGCTCATCATAACGCANTNCTGGGCGGTTATGACAATNTACGCTCAATATGTGGCAATAGCGTTGANNTATTANAATCATTTCAGGACAATTCATTTGACTNTATATTTATTGATCCGGCAAGGCGTGGCNATCACGGACAACGATTGTTTGCTCTTGCTGATTGCACTCCTGATGTAACTTCNTTGATGCCGCAAATGCTTCGGGTNGCCCCCAATATCATAATCAAGGCCTCCCCCATGCTTGACATCACGCAGATCACNCGGGAGCTTTCCAATATCACTAAAATCATATCACTCGGCACCCCTCACGAGTGCAAGGAGATCCTGATTATTTGTAGNAGAAATCATGCCGGAGCACCGACTATTTACTCTGCAACTGTGACNGATCAACGAGTAATTACATTCAAGATCAATAATCCTATAGANACATCAACCTCTTTATTTAAGGATCCGATTNCAGGGACANACTTATATGACCCCTACCCTTCATTTGCCAAATTAAACGTTTACTCAGGTCTGCCCGAAGGAATTTATAAAATTGATAGGAATTCCAATCTGTTCAGCTCGCAATCTCTAATCGAGGATTTCCCGGGACGNGCTTTGCGAATAATNNATGTGAGGCCNTTTAACAAACAAACGATCCGTCACTTTTCTTCTGAGATATCAAATGCAGATATTACGGTTAGAAATTTTCCGCTATCGCCCGATGAACTCTATAAGAAGTTAAAGATAAAACCGGGTGGCTCACATCGCCTTTTCGCCACCACAACATCCGAAAATAAAAAGATCCTTATACTTTGTGATAGCGTGTCAACTTTGAGCTAAGACACCTAAGTTAATGCTGAGCTACGGGCTCCAAAAGTTATTTCTCAAACATGCGAGCCATAGNTCTCTTATCTTCTCGCTCCTTAATGGCCTGTCGCTTATCGTATTCCTTTTTACCGCGGCCTATTCCGATCACAACCTTAGCCAATCCACGATCATTGATAAACACTCGCATAGGCACGATAGTCATTCCGGTCTCCTTGCCACACTTTGCCAATTTAGCAATCTCCTTCTTATTCAAAAGAAGCTTTCTGTCGCGTCTTGCTTCATGATTATTATACGTACCGTAAAAATATTCGGCAATATACATATTCTTTATCCAGACACCATTATTAGCCACATAGCANAAAGTATCAACCAGACTTGCCTTCCCCTGTCGAAGCGATTTAATCTCCGTCCCGGTTAAAACGATTCCAGCCGTAAAAGTCTCTGATATCGCATAGTCAAACGTTGCGCGACGATTCTTTATATTGACCTCACTTTGTTTCATATCCGTCATGTTTTAAGATCNTGATTCCTAATACTTAGGAAGGATAAAATTAAACACATACTGCAATGCGTATGGAGGCGCTATCAACGCAAAGATAATTAATAGGATAAAGGTTCCTACGCCACTAAAACTAATATTCATATAACGAAGACCACGCCATAATATATACAACACGTAGACAGGCATCATAAACGAAAGCGCCAATTCCACCGGTATGCAGTTTTTTATAATATTTACCAAAGCAAGCAAACCGAGACCATAAAGGATAAAGGTTTGTACTTTGACCATACGGAGCTCACCTTCAATACATGTAGGCAGAAACAATGTAAACAGAAATGTCGACAAATAATACGACACAAAATATTTTACAAAACACACCACCATTTGCTGGAGTCCAACAGTAAAGGATGCGTCCGGCGAATATAACAGCCTNAGCAGAACAGTGAGAGAAGCTATCGCAATAAACGGGATAAATCCTCTAACTAACAATTCCCTACCTCCATAGTCATCTGCCGATATATCCTCCCAACCCTTTACGGGTGCGAGAATCAGCTGAATCATATCTCGGAGATAATAGAGTAAAAACATCTTGTCTGTCTTTCAAAATACATGTGCAAATGTAGCTAAATTTCATGACATATTGACACTGTCATCTCAAAAAATGCAATCTATTCCAACGCAAACAATGGAAACTATGATTGCAGTATAGCTACCTGAAACGGTACACATGTTTTAAGATCGCGTCCGCAAATATTTGCTACCGAAGCGATGGATATTCAAATATATTGGCACGGAGTCTAATTTCTCACCTAAATGTGAGCTGTTTCTAACATTTTATTATTATTTTTGTGGTCGAAAAGAAACATTACATCAGTTTTATTATGATCAGAAGAATACTTTCTATATCCGGACGTCCCGGCCTGTTTAAATTAGTAAGCCAAGGCAAAAACATGCTCATCGTAGAGTCTCTTCAAAACGGAAAACGCATGCCCGCCTATGCTCATGACAAAGTGGTTTCTCTCGGCGACATTTCAATCTATACTATTAATGGAGATGTTCCCCTGGCCGATGTACTTGAAGCCATTAAGGTTAAAACGGATGGTCAGCCTGTCGATGTAAAATCGATGGACGACGCTGCTATTAGAGCATATTTTGCAGAAATTCTCCCGGAGTTTGACGATGAACGTGTCTACACCAATGATATCCGCAAACTCTTCTCATGGTATAATCAGCTTATAGCAGCTAATGTAACCGAATTTAAAGACAACGAAATCAAAGAAGACGAAGCAGCCGAGGCAGCTGAAAAAGCTGACGAGGCAGAAACAAAATAAAATCCGAATCAGTCAAAATCAGAAGCGATGGGAAATAAATTCGCACGCCCCATTTCAGCCGGCGACTCCATGGTCAAGCTCATTAATGAGGAATACAATATACTTCCCATTCTTAGTCGCTTCTCTATCCCGCTCGGATTTGGCAGTAAAACGATTGGTGAGGTGTGTGATGAGGCGTGCATCAACACCGACACCTTTCTGCTCATAGTAAATTTCACCCTATCCGGCACCATTCCCCCTCACATCAACAACAAATCAAACGCCCTTGGAATAATTGAATTCCTACACAATTCTCACGATTATTTCCTCGGCTACAAATTCCCTCACATCAGAAACAATCTTCTGAGTGCTGTTGATGAATCACACTCTGAAATTAATCCTGCAATCATTCATTTTTTTGATGAATATGTTCGGCAGGTTAAACAGCATTTTGACTATGAGGAGCAGAACGTATGGCCATATATCAAATCACTCGTGGATGGCACACCATCGACAGACTACAACATTGCCGTCTTTAAATCACACCACGATGAGATTGGAGAAAAATTATCAGATTTAAAAAATATAATTTTAAGATATTATACCACGACCAAACCCAACCTCATGTACGACGTGCTGGTGGATATATACAATTGTGAAGCCGATCTTAACTCTCACAACGAAATTGAAAATGAAATTCTGATTCCAATGATCTCGGAATTGGAGGGCATATCATAAAAAAGTCAGAGTATGCAGAGTATGCCGAGAATCCCGATAGTCATAATATCCCATTCCGAAATCTTAAGCAACGGAATTGCCGGACTACTTTCCGCTTCCACCAACCACAAATATGAAATTAGGTTTGTAAATCCCGAATCATTACTTTCATTTTGTAACGGTCACATATCACCCCACGAGATAATAATCGCAGACGCCCTCTCTTTTGGACAAAAGGAACTTGCATTAATCAGAGAACGAAAAGATTCCGTTCCTCCTATTATAGGAATTTATTTTTCTGCACTCCCTCTTGATCTCACTCGACATTTCGACGCAATGATCTCGATATATGCTGATACTCAACAGGTGGAACTTACTATTGAAAAACTACTTGCTGAAGTGGTTCAGCCAACCCATGGACAAACCGACGAGCTGACCCCAAGGGAAAAAGAAATCGTGATCGGAGTAGTCAAAGGTAAATCAAACAAAGAGATAGCAAGCGATCTGAATGTGTCAGTGCATACGGTGACCACTCATCGTCGCAACATTGCCGGAAAACTCCAGATCCACTCTCCGGCCGCACTAACTATTTATGCTATTGTCAGCAAATTAGTGGCAATTGACGAAATCAAGGCCGAACTCTTGTAAGCGTCATAATAAACCCGACGCACATTCAAAGAGTCATTTTCGAATATACCTTATGCCATGTTGCTTTCCACATACGTAAGGTGTCTGTTTAGCAATCATATTGGAGGGTTCGAGAAGGATCTGCAATGGCTCTCCTTCTATGATGTGAGTGCATCGAAATTGTTGGCCGGCTTTCAATCGAGTCTCTTTTGACTCAATGATCTCCCATAAATCGCCACCGACAAACCGAATCAAACACCATCTGTTGGGAAACCAGTTTAACTCAACTTGACCACCCGGTTTCATTTCTGATACATCCAGCCAATGCCCTGATGAAGGATCACTATCACGCTCGCATTCTGATTCACGTTCACAAAAATCCGAGAAACTCTGATAACCGATAGCACGCGATAGAAGATCAAGCGTCGTGCGACGAGTTGACACCGATTCATTCAGATATCCGCCTATCCGCTTGAGTGTGGTCGGACTGATATACTCACCAAGGCGTAGACTTATCGCCTCTGCAAGAAATTGATAATCAACCGACGTTTCCAACGGTCTGCAAAACATTTCAGAAAGGCG
>JAAVEX010000080.1 GCA_014801065.1 Barnesiella sp. | reverse complement strand
TTATATGTAAGCCCGATAGTGACTCTCATAGCTTCAGCGTTGTATCTTCATGAACCGGTATCTATTATAGGACTTATAGGCTGTGCGTTGATTATGGCTGGTGTGATTCTGAGCGAGAAACTCTCACGAAATCGAGGGTTTCGGAGTCACTGATTCATTTCATTGATCTCGTTGACGATCTGACGTGCGGGTCCGGCTGTGAGTGGTTCGTTTTTTTCGAGTTCGATTTCAGCAAGTGCTTTTACTTCGGGAGCTTGGCTTGTGTAGACGTGGTGCCAGAGCATACGCATGGCGGCGTAGCGTGTCATTGCTTTATCCGCTCGGGCCAGATGTTTGGCCAGGTTTAGCGAATCCGGATGATGCCGCAGGAGTTTGTGGACAAGGGTGTCGGTGATTTCCGGGGCGGGTGATTCGGCTGTCATTGCTGCTATATCATCGAAAGATAGAGAATTGACATCCATGAGCATAGGTGCCAGAATCATACTTTCGCGAGTGGTGGAGTTGGCCCACAATGTTTCTCCCAATTGATGGTTTTTGCCAAGATCACGGGCTATATCGTCGATCTGAGGGAGGTTGAGTCCGAATATGATTTTGAATGGCGAGCCGTTTCGACGAAGCGTATCGGCGATAACGCCGTTTCGCATTGCAAAAAAGCGGCGTTTGATAAGTTGCATGGTGTTGAAGTCGGTCATGATACCACAAAATTAACAAAATTAGCTAACATTGCAAAGGGTAAAGGTGTTATCATTATACACTCGAATAATTACATTAACAGTTAAAAAAATAATATTGATATGGCAGAAAATGTGAATCCCTACAGTATAGGAGGTGAAGATAAAAAAATGGTTGACAAATTTGAACAGGCTGTCAAAGAGGATTTGACCATGTATCTTCGCGGAGAAAAAATGATCGACGAACGGGTCCCTGAATGTCCGGATGTTGAAGAAAAATGGCCTGAAATAGTTCGTGCTTATTTGCCCGATGGTGCGCGTGAGTTTCAGGAATATCCCGTTGTGTCGCTCGGATGGATGATGTTTATGGGTATGGCCATGGCTTTTTTCTGGGACACCGACTGGGAGAAAGCATCCAAAGCCCCGGATCTCTATCAGCAGATTCGTGACAGGGATGGCTACGATAATTTCGATGATACGGTATTGAAAAAGGTACTCGGTCTTGACGACGAACGTGCCGAAAAAATGTCGGAACTTGTGGGTCGCTGTGCCACTCGTGTTTATAGCCGACTCAGTCATGAACATGTCGAATCGGGCACTCAGGCTGCGCTCGGATGTTACATAGCTGCGCTGCATCAGCTCTACCTCGCCGGTATGGAAATGGAGCTCAATCAACTTGGCTATCATATGACTCCCTTCGACCCTACAGCCATAGCGCCGGAATCGCTCAACTAATGACATACAGTAAACAAAAAAGTCGCGCTGGACGCGACTTTTTTGTTTCGGGTGAAAGCGTTGAGCCAAAGGATGGTGAAATGGACTTAATAGGACCAGAGATGAACAGAATTGAACTTGCATATTTGGCGTAAAGGAGCTATCTTTGCAAGATATAATATTTAATTATGAGGCATTTCTTTAGAAAGGTTGCAACAATTCTTGCTTTTGCGGCCGTATCGTTATCGCTGACAGCTTCAATCACTGATCTGCCGGTCAAAACGATAAATGGAAAACAATATTACTACTACACTGTTCAGGCCAAGGAAACGGTTTATTCGCTTTGCAAGCGGTTGAACATCACCAAGGAGGCTATGTTGGAATCAAATCCATCGGTGGCTGACGGTCTTAAAGCCGGACAGACTCTGGTGTTTCCTGTAGAGAGTGCCGGCGCATCGCGCCATGCCACTACTACATATATGGTGCAAAAGGACGAGACCGGCTATGGTATCAGCCGGAAGTTTGGCATGACCACCGATGAGTTCTATCAGCTTAATCCGAATGCCCGCGATGGGTTGAAGGCCGGACAGTATGTCACTGTCTGTTCGAAACCTACGGATTCTCCATCATCTGCATCAAAAGAAACTGAGGGCATTGCCGGCAGTGGGGATAAATACACTATAGCTCCGGGAGAGACCCTCTACAGTATAGCCCAGAGACATGGCGTGACACTGCGCGATCTGCTCGCAGCGAATCCATCCGTCAATCCTGAAAGCTATGAGGCCGGACAGGAAATCGTGATCCCAAAAGATCCGAGTAACCACTCCAGCGCTGAGTCGATAATCTCAATCGTCAAGCCCACTGACGGAAACCGCTATGAGGTGAAGGAAGGCGACACCTTCTATGGTATCGCTCATTCCCACGGATTGAGCGTCGAGCAATTGAAGGGAGCTAATCCTTCGATTGATATTCTGAAGGCAGGAATGGTTATTGAGATTCCCCAGGGTTGCGACGAAATCAATGGTGGCTACGGTATGACTGAACCGGGTCCGGTTGCAGTCGTTGCTTCTGCCGACACTATGACTATAGCGGTGGTAATGCCGTTTTCATCCGGTGACAGTCGTGGAAGTCAGGCCGTTGAATTTATCCGCGGGTTTATGCTCGCCGTCGACAGTCTGCGTTCCGAAGGATCGCCGGTCCGCGTAACCATTCTTGACAATCCCGGAACCGAATCAGAAGTCAAGGCTCTTCTTAAACGTCCGGCATTGAGAAATGCAAATGTGATTGTGGCCCCTAATGCTGTGGGTCAGCTTGAACTGTTCAGTCGTTTTGCCAAGGACAATAAGGTGTACCTTCTCAACCTTTTCGGCATAAAGGATCAGTCATATAAGACAAATCCGTATATGATGAACGGCAACATATCTCACGAAGATATGTATGAAAAAGCTATCAATTATTATCTGAGCAGATATTCAGATGTCGTGCCTGTGTTCATCAAGCGTAAAGATGGAAAAGAAGATAAATCTGAATATGTGGTTCAGTTTAAAGAAAAACTGAAAGAGAATGGGTCGAAATACCATGAGATAGAGTATGTTGACAAGCTGTCTGAAATCACGCTCAACAAGCTGCCCGAGGGTAATAGCTATGCCTTTATTCCGAATACATCTAATGTGGCTGAACTTCAGACATTTATTGATGCCATCAACTCGTTCCGCGACTCTCATACCGAACAAGTGGCCGGCGCTACCCTCTGGGGCTATCCCGAATGGCTAAAGATCCGCGGTGAGAATCTGAGGAAACTCCATAATGTTAATACTTTGATTTTCTCACGTTTCTTTTCCGTGGAGAAGAACGATGACGAGGAGATTCTTCAGAATAAATTTGAAAAATGGTATGGCACGAGAATCGTTGACAAAGCTCCCAAATCGGGCACTTTGGGCTTCGATACAGGCATGTTCCTTTTAAAAGCATTGTCGGCTAATGGTGGCGATTTCACTAAGTTCACTCCGGCCTATGATGGCTTGCAGAACGGATATAACTTTGTGCGAGTTCCTGACGGAGGCTGGATTAATAACGAACTGTTTATGATCAATTTTGCCCCGGGAGAATTTATCATGAAACATGGAATATGATTATGCGAAAGAATATTGTCATTGCTGTTGTATTTGTGATGTTCTCGGCCTTTATGGCTTCGGGACAGCGCTCCTATGAGCCGCAATTTTCAATCGGTGGAAAGGCCGGTGTCACACTTTCCAAAATGGCGTTCACTCCCGGAATAGAGCAGAGCATGAACCCCGGCATGACGATGGGCTTCACCGCACGCTACACCGAGGAGCGTTTTTTCGGTCTGTTGGGAGAACTGAAAATCGAGCAGCGAGGATGGAAGCAGACATTCGATGAAACCGACTTTTCGTATCATCGCACGCTCACATACATTCAGTTGCCGTTGCTCACGCATATCTATTTTGGATCTGAACGCGTTAAGGGCTTCTTTAATCTTGGACCTTCGGTGGGTTATATGATCTCAAGCAGTGCGTCGGCCAACTTTGATTATAACAATCCCGAATCTGTGGAAGGCTTGCCGATCGAAAACCGGCATACCAACCAGATGAGTATGCCGATAAAAAATAAGTTCGATTATGGTATTCTTGCCGGTGCGGGTGTTGAGTTAGTGATCAAGAAAAAACACTCCATCATGTTGGAAGGCCGATATTATTATGGACTGGGCAATATATTCTCCGCGAAAAAGCGCGATGAGTTTTCGGCTTCGAGGGGCAACTCTATCGAAATCACACTCGGCTATATGTTCCGCGTCAAATAATCGGTCGGCCAGAGCTAAGAGAGTGTTTGAATTTAAATCAAATTAATAATCAGAGAGTTTAAGATATTTTTGATTTCATCACAAAGGATCTTTTGGGCGCTTTTTCAAAGCTTTCATCAGTCGCAATGCCCGCATTGCTCTTTCTTCAATTTTGAAAAATCATCCCATAATCTCTCTTTATGCTAAAATCGTTTAAATCCAACCCCTCTCTAAATGTCGATTTTGTCCGGGCAGGTAATGATCCTGAACATCAGGTCGTGTAAGAGATCGTAGTCGTTCATTCTGCTACCCATTCCTTTGTTCTTTACGTCAAAATCGCGTATTGCCGAGATGATCTCTATCGTCTTATAGGCATTGTAATTGCGCATCCCGGTGGTGAACTTGTTGAGCTGACTTTGCCATTTGCATCCGGTGGCTTCAAGAAGTCCGCTCGGGGATTTATCTTTGGAAAATTGGGCGGCTAACAATCCGGAAAAATAATTGAAAACGGCCGACACCGTCATCACTGTAGGGTTGTTTTTCGGATTATTTCGGAAATAGTTAATGATGCGGAAAATTTTGGCGCTATCTTTAGCGGCAATGGCATCGACAAGTTCGAAGTTGTTGTAATCCTTACTGATACCAACATTGCGTTCGATTGCTTCGGGTGTGATCATCTGCCCTTCGCCAAGCACGAAAGCAAGCTTATCGATCTCATTGTAGAGTTTGGCCACATCGAGGCCCACGAAGTCGCGCAGCATGGCAATGCCTTTCGACTCGATATTCAATTTTTTCTGGTGTGCAAGATTTTCAATAACCGGATCGATATTTCTCTCGGTCAATCGTTTGGATTCGAAGAATACTCCGCCATTTTTCTTTGCTGCTGCAATCAGATCTTTCCCTTTGGCTTTGTCGCCTCGGAAGCAAATCACCAGAACGGTCGACAGATTCGGACGGCTGCAATAGGTGTGAAGTTTGTTGATTATATCAGCTCTGACAGCTTGGGCTTCCTTTAGGATCACTACCTGGCGATCCGACATCATGGGAAAGCGCATACATGTGGCATTGACCACTTCAGGGGTGATTTCAGGGGCGTAAAGCGCATAAAAATTAAAATCCCTTTCTTGTTCAGGCACGAGTGATTCGAATGCTTCGGCAAGACGATCAATAAAATAGCTTTCCTCACCATGGAGAATATATACCGGTGCAAGCGATTTCTTGCGGATCGATTGCATGATTTCATTGAATGTCTGCGATTGTGAGCCTGCTGCCATCTGTAGAATTCCTTACTGAATTAAAACAGTTTCTAAGTTATTGTTATGCAAATGTACGGAAAATCCGTTCAAGAAAAAAATCATCGTTGAGTGATTTTTTGGGAAGCGGGGCTATCTTTTAAGCGAGTCGGGCAGATGGATCAGGGCCGGATCAATGGCGATGCGGTAGAGTCCGTTTCGCTGTCCGGAAATCATATATAGTTCGGCCATTTTCGGATCCAGTATGTAGCGTTTCACGGCTCGTCGGGTCATGGAGAGTTTTTCCTGAAGGGAGTTGCTGAGCGGATTGACGAGTTCATTGATCGACTGTTCGGCGTAGGTGTCATTGCCTCCGGGTTTTACCATGGAATAGATTTCGATCAGTTCGCTACGATAGTCAGCAATATCTTTTAGTCTTATTCCTTCGGGGTGACACAGAAACAGGATGTAGACAGTGGTGGCAAGCGGTGTCATACGCAACTGAATTTCATTGAGCTCGGGAAGGAATATTTTCATGTCGCCGTTTACTGTGATTGGCGACTCTTTGGTGGATGATAGTGTGATCTTTCCTCGGATTTCATTGGCAATCAACTCGATCGGCGGAGTTTCATGAAATCTGGCCACATATCCTACCATAAGGGCAGAGAGAGCATCCACCCATCTTTTCTTTTCGGATTCGAGTTGGAACTCATCATCCTGTTCGCTTGGAAAAAACGATGAATGTAAGGATAGAGAAGATGTTTCGTCTGATAGTGAACATTCCGGATCACGTATGAGTGGACTGTCGGTAGATGTCGGAAGCTCTCGTTTTCTTACGATGGTTGACGGTTTGTAATTATAATCGGAAAGATCGGGTTTATAGTATTCAATCAGTTTGTCGGGGGTGTCGAGCACTCCGAACAGCTTACTGCGAAAAAAACGAGCGACATGTTTGGGATGGTCAATATCCTGAAGTTTTACACCAACAAAAGATAATCGTGAGGGATCCAATGCTGAAACTCGTCGGGTCAGAATGTTCCAGTGTAGCGATGGGCAATTGCTTTTGACCACGCTCCATTCATAACGTATGCCCATCGACATGGCAATCTCGGCTACGCGGTGGCGTATTTTTTCAATACACGAATCGGTCGGAACGACAATCGTTAATGTTCCCGGCCGAATGGCCTTGAGTGTGTCGAGCATATCCGTGGGGTAGTTATTCAGAGATTCCATGTCGATGGCGATTTTTGATATTAATATGCAAATATAATGTTTTGCGACCAATTGCTTCGCTGGCTACGGCCTAAAGTTATATCAGTCTTCAAAATAATTCAAATTTGTTGAAGTCGGATCTGAGCATGAGGCATCTTTCATCTTATTATACCAATTCATGCGTGCCTTTTTCTCTTTTTCAAACATCTCCCACGTGCCTTCTGCAGTGGCTTTGAAGGCCATAACATTATCGATCGAAAGGTTGAACCGTATCTCCTTCATGTCTTGGTTGGCACCGATGAATGCAAACAGCCATCCGTCGGCTTTCAGGATTTCCACAAGGGCCTTAATTTGCGGACCGGTCCATTTTCGTGAAGAGTTTTCGTAGCCGTCAGTGATAATTGTGATAGAAACACCCGTTTGCGGCATATAGCTTATGGCTTTGCGCATAGTGGTCAATGCTTCGCCCATGGTATCGTAGAGGGGAGTGGAGCAACAGGGCTGATAATCCGACGGTGTCAATGTGGCTACTTTCTCGATCGGGGTATTGTAGCAAAATCTTTCGATATGGCATCCGCAAAATGATACAATAGTGAGATACTGTTTCATTTCCGGATTCTGACGCTGAGCTGCGCGAATGCTTCCGATAGTTTCGTTGACACCCGCAATGGCTTGAGGAGCTATCGAGCTCATGGAACCGCTTCTGTCAAGAATAATGAGATTCTGAATTGATGTGAATTTCTGTTCGTTGCTGTTTGTTTGTGTCATGATTCAATGTTTTTGGTTTTCATTGGCAAAATTAAGACTTAAGTTGGCTCGGGTCTTATTTCTGCAACCTTGCAGAGACCTGGTTGCAGAATAGAAAAAGAATCATTAATTTTGACGATTATGAAACAGGATGCCGAATCGCCGATAGTGACATTGAATCTGCCCAGGGCGGAATTGCGTCTCTCTCGCAATGCCATGGGGCGTGTTGAGGTCTATGACCGTTGGCGCCGTCGTGTTGTGGCGCTCACTCCCGAGGAGTGGGTCAGACAGCATTTTGTCAGCATGATGGTGGACTGTAAAGGCTATCCGGCCGGGCGAATAGCCAATGAGATGTCGATTAAACTAAACGGTATGTCGCGCAGATGTGACACGGTGGTGTTCGACGATGCCCGCCATCCGCGCATGATCGTGGAGTATAAAGCTCCTTCGGTTCGGATCACTCAGGCGGTGTTTGATCAGATAGCCCGCTATGCCATGGTTCTAAGACCTGAATATCTTGCTGTTAGTAACGGAATGTGCCACTACTGCTGTCGGATCGACAACAATAATGGCACATATGAGTTTCTGCCGGATTTCCCGGATTATTCTTCGATAATATAGTCAACGCAGGCGCGACTTTTTTTGTGTCCGGCTATCAGTCCCACGGCTGCAACATGGGCTGGGTGGGCAGAATAAGCCGCAACATCTTCCATGGAATCGGCCACGGCTGTAAGAACGAGATCCCACTGCTCGGCAGGATTGATGTTGATGCCCACTTCGATGCTTTTGAGCTGATCGATCTGGGCGGGGAGGGCAATGAGAGCATCGCGGAATTTGCGTGCCACGGCGAGTCGCTGGTCGTCCGAGCCCTCAAACTGAAACATTACAATATGTTTTACCATAATCAATTTATTTTTGCGGGGTTGCATAAAGGCGTTCGCGGGCTGCTGCCACTTTTTCGTCAGTGATGTAATCGTCATAGTCCATCATCTTGTCAATTATCCCATTGGGAGTCAGCTCGATGATGCGGTTGCAGACGGTCTGAATGAATTCATGGTCATGTGACGATAAGAGAATGTTTCCTTTGAAATTCTGCAACGTATTGTTGAAAGCTTGAATTGATTCAAGGTCAAGATGGTTGGTGGGAGAGTCGAGCACCATTGTGTTGGCATCTTTGAGCATCATGCGCGCGATCATGCATCGCATCTTTTCACCACCGGATAGCACTGATGCTTTTTTCATCACCTCTTCTCCGGAAAACAGCATTTTGCCAAGGAATCCTTTCAGGTAAATTTCGCTGGAGTCGTTGCTGAACTGACAGAGCCAGTCGACCAGATTGAGGTCGGTATTGAAAAATTCAGAATTGTCGAGCGGGAGATATGCCGTGGTGATGGTCTGCCCCCAGTCGTAAGTGCCCTCATCGGGCTTGCGGTTGCCGTTGATGATCTCAAAGAGTGCGGTCATGGCGCGTGGGTCACGGCTTAGGAAGGCCACTTTGTCGCCTTTTTCAATTTGGAAATTGACATCTTTAAATAGGAGCTCACCATCAATGCTGGCGGTTAGACCATGAACTTCAAGGATCTTGTTGCCCGGTTCGCGCTGAGGGGTGAAAATGATCCCCGGATAGCGGCGCGAAGAGGGCTGGATCTCCTCGACGTTGAGCTTTTCAAGCATCTTCTTGCGCGATGTGGTCTGCTTTGATTTGGCCACGTTGGCGCTGAATCGCTGAATAAATTCCATGAGTTCCTTACGCTTCTCTTCAGCTTTTTTGTTTTGTTGTTGCTGCTGGCGGAGAGCAAGTTGGCTTGACTCATACCAGAAACTGTAGTTGCCGGCAAAGAGCGACACCTTATTATAATCGATATCGAGAGTGTGGGTCGACACGGCATCAAGGAAGTGACGGTCGTGGCTCACCACCAATACTGTGTTTTCAAAGTTGGAAAGATAGTTTTCGAGCCATGCCACAGTTTCAAGATCGAGGTCGTTGGTAGGTTCGTCGAGCAGGAGATTGTCCGGATTGCCAAAGAGCGCTTTGGCCAGAAGAACACGCACTTTTTCATTACCGCTGAGATCCTTCATCAACATATAGTGCTTGTCCTCTTTTATGCCGAGACCGCTGAGAAGAGCGGCAGCATCGCTTTCGGCGTTCCATCCTTCAAGTTCGGCGAATTTCTCTTCGAGTTCCGAGGCGCGCAAGCCGTCGGCATCGGTGAAGTCTTCTTTAGCATAGAGCGCATCTTTTTCCTGCATTATGTCCCAAAGCACGGTGTGACCCTGAAGCACGGTGTTCATCACTGTGAAGTCATCGAATTTGAAGTGGTCCTGTTCAAGCACGCTCATTCGCTCGCCGGGCCCTTGGGTCACTGATCCATGGGTGGGGGTAAGCTGATCGCTGAGTATACGCATCAAGGTAGACTTGCCGGCGCCGTTTGCACCGATTATACCATAGCAGTTGCCCGGAGTAAATTTCATGTTCACGTCCTGAAAAAGAACGCGTTTGCCAAATTGTATGCCGAGATTGTTAACTGAAATCATGTCCTTGGAAATTGTTGGATGTTGGAATATATTTCTTAAAAGTTTTTGAGGGTGCAAAGTTAGCAAAAATTCCGCGGAATGTCAACAGCGTTTCTTTTGTTTGTCGAACCGAGTCTTAATTCGTAAATTTGTGGCGCAATGAAGAATATTTTCAAAAGAATAAGCAATGTTTTTAAGACGATAAGACATCATCGTCGTCAGCCACTGCATCTGGAATTTATACTCAGTGATTATTGTAATCTTAACTGTAAGGGGTGTGGCCACTACAGCTCTCTCGCTGAGAAGGAATTCGTAACGCTCGAACAGCTTGAGCGCAATGCTTCGCATCTCGGGCGGGTAGCGGCCGGTGGCATCAACAGCGTTTATCTCATAGGGGGAGAGACGTTGCTTTATCCCCATCTCCCGGAAGCTATGGCAATTCTGCGTAAATATTTCCCAAATATTTCGGTCAAGCTCTTTACCAATGGCTTGATGTTGCCACGCATGTCTGACGAGTTTTGGGAGTCAGCACGCCAATATGAAGTAGAAATTGCGATCACACGTTATCCCATAGCTTTTGATTATGATTCAGCTGAAAATTTGTGCCGAAGTAGGGGAGTGAAACATAGTGTGTATGGTGATCGCGGCAAGGAGGGATCTTTTTTTCGGTTCGCGCTTGATCCTGAAAAGAAACAGAATGGAAGAATTTCACACTTCAAGTGTTTTAATCGAGGTTGTCTGTCGGTGGTAGGTGATCGTTTGTATCCCTGTTCAATGAGTGCCTGCGTAGACCATTTGAATAAGGCGTGTGGCACTGATTTCCGGCATCTTAAAGGCGATTGGATTAACGTTTGTGATATCCGTAGTGTGGCCGAGATAAAGAAGTTGCGCGACAAACCCGTGCCGTTTTGTTCTTACTGTAAGCCCAACCCGCAGCCTACGCCCTACGGCCCGTCACGCCGCTCCATTTCCGAATGGGTCGATAAATGATGATCCCCCCTCCCTTTATTTTTCTGCTGAAGTCTGGTAGATGGCTACTGCTTTTCTGAGGTGANTGTCGGAGGGTTTTTCGATTTTTTCAAGAGATTCATTGCCATTTCGGTTGACTACCTTGAACTGTTCAACTCTTTTTCGAGGAGAAAGTACGGTTAGGGTGTCGCTTTCGAGATAACCAAGATCTTGATATGTAGCAAGGTATGCTCTGGGAGTATAATCAGGATCCAAAATATTTTTTCCGTAGGGATATGCGTGGTGTTTTGCGCCGATCAGAGCCAAAAGGGTAGGGATGATGTCGGTTTGTGATGTGGTAAACGTTATGGATCGCGGCTCGATTAGTTTAGGTGCATAGATCAGTGCGGGGATGTGGTAATTTTGGGGTGGCAATTTTGTCTCGCCGGCACTGGAAGCGCAATGATCAGCTATTATGACAAACAGCGTATTGTCAAACCATGGTTTAGTAGATGCCTCCCTCATAAATTCACCAAGAGCGAAATCGGCGTATTTCACACCACCGGCTCTCGATTTGGAGCCGGGCGGAATGTCGATGCAGCCTTCTGGATATGTAAACGGGCGGTGATTGCTTATCGTCATCAGTTGGGCGAAAAATGGAGTGCCTGATTCATAGGCTGTGTCTAAAGTCTTGATCATTTTTGAATATGAGTCGCCGTCACATACTCCCCATACATTGCTGAAAGTGATCTCCTNAGGGCTGAAGCTATCAATGTCAGTCACTTCATAGCCAAGATNTCTGAAAAATGGGCCCATATTGTCAAAATAGCTTTTTCCTCCATAAAAGAACATTGGCTTGTAGCCACGCTCTTTCAGTGTNTGTCCGATGTTTTCTGTCGCTGTGTATTTNTCACGCTTGATGCGGCTCTGTCCGGCCGAAGGCGGGAGTGAAAGCGAAAGAGCTTCGAGNCCACGCACCGTNCGATTGCCGCATGCATACATCCGTTCGAACGCCATGCCGCGTGAATATANAGAATCAATCACGGGNGTAATGTTCTCCTCACTGCCGAAATGATTCATAAACGAGGCACTCATGCTTTCCATTGTGATCANCACAACGTTGATCGGTCGGCCGGCNGAATCGGCCAATGAATAAGATGCTGTGTCTGACTGACNGAGAGCNTTGNCGATAAGAGCAGANGCTTCATCCCNGGGNATNGTAGGATAGAANCGGTCATAGTCCAATTCATTTTTCGTAAAGGCTTTAAAGAAGCTATATGCNCCATTGGCTTGCAATTCATTATAATATGTGTTGGATGTTTGTTGCCAGCCTTGTGTTAGCGATAGTATATATGCCGATATTAAGGATAGGACTACGGAGATNATAAACGTTTTCCATCGCCAATGTTCGGAGTAGAANGAAGTGCCGGCTGCCCGGATCTGTTTGCGAAACATANCCCATGTCAGNAAGCCCGAAAATAGAATAAGCCCGAGCGAGAGTGGAATAATAGGATATGATTCCAGAATATTTCCTATCACCTCGGAGGTGTAGACAAGATAATCTACGGCTATGAAATTGTATCTGACGCCAAACTCGTTCCAAAAGAAAAGNTCGCCAAAGGCATTGAGCGTGAGAATCGATACGTAGAGAAACAGAATCAGCGTAAGCCATACNGCGGTCCACCCGCGNCTGATNGGCGGGAAGGCAAGGCGGAGGGCAAATGTGGCGGCCCAGTAAATCATCACGTATCGAACCGTCTTTGTCAGACCGCGATTAAACTCGGCGAGCGGCTGGCAAAACCAGCCAAAATAGATACAAGCGAGAATCAGGACAGGGAGGATGACATAGCCGAGNGNCGNNTTGTNCTTTTTGTCGCCGATGGTCACTACATAAAGTAAAAGCGGTAATGTTGCGATCAGCGAAAATGCAATATCGTTGATCATTCCGATTCCGAATANAGAAAGGTATTGCAACGGNGAGAGATTGAGNGCTGCAGGTCCGGTCAAGGCAATCATGANGGCTCTCACCGTGATGCCAAACAAAACGATGAGCAATGTCAGACGTTTAACTATCTGAACGTAAAGAGTACCGCCACTCAGAGTTTTTCTTGAATAATATGGTTGGTTATGATACATCAGTGATATGATTGGTATGGTAACCCACAAATTTAGGATAACTATTTGATATGACAAATTCTATGGCAATAAAATGAAAAATTATGTATAAAAAAGTCGCAACGTTTTGGTCAGTTGAAAAAAAATATTTAAATTTGCACTCCGAATTGTGAATATTAAAAACGAAAAATTAAGATACGGCAATGAAAAGAACATTCCAACCTTCTAACAGAAAGAGAGTTAACAAGCATGGTTTTCGTGAAAGAATGTCCACAGCTGATGGACGCAAAGTTTTGGCTCGTCGTCGCGCCAAAGGTCGTGCTCGTCTGACAGTTAGCGATTCAATCGCAGGCAAGTAATTTCATTGCCCATAGCGATAAAGATACGGTAGGGTGTGCCTTCAGGTGCACCCTATTGCTGTATATCAACTTGTTTTGAATTTGCGCGATCGCTTATGCGCCACGGCGCGACAGGTCTCGTCATTGATGAGATTCTGTCGCGCCGTAGCCGTTACGGATCAATTGCTCTGACCGGTTATTGAAGAGCCGATTTGATCGCGTCGATTACGCGGGCTATCTGATCGTCTGTGAGAGATGAACCGGAAGGCAGGCAAAGGCCTTGGTCGAATAGAGTCTCGCCGACGTTGCTGCCATAGTAGGCCGCAGAGGAAAATACCGGTTGCATGTGCATCGGACGCCATAGCAGTCGTGTTTCGATTTTCTGATCCAAAAGCTTTAGGCGAAGTTGATCGGGNGACAGCGATGCGTCGTTAGGGATGCGGATGGTTGTGAGCCAGAAATTTGAATTAAACTCCTTGCCGGGATTATCCTGAACGGCTAAACCTCCAACGCCATCGAGACCTTCGGCATAAAGATGGTGGATCTCCCGGCGGCGATTCACTCGTTCGTTGATATCTTCTATCTGACCACAACCGATTCCGGCGCTTATGTTTGATAGGCGGTAGTTGTAGCCAATCACGTTGTGATAGTAATATGGACGATCTTCACGAGCTTGGGTTGCAAGGAATTTAACCCGTGCAGCCGACTCGGCATCCGGACATATCAGTGCGCCTCCGCCGGAGGTGGTTATTATTTTATTTCCATTAAAGCTAAGCACACCATATTGTCCCAGCGANCCGCATTTTTGTGATTTATATTCAGAGCCCATCGCCTCNGCAGAATCTTCGAGCACAGGGATTCCGTAATGATTGGCGATTTCAAGGATTTCATCCCAACGNGCGGGCATTCCATAGAGCTCTACCGCAACTATTGCCTTGGGCAAGCGTCCGGTGGCTTTCTTTCTGGATTCGATCGCTTCAACGAGATATTCAGGCGAAATATTGTAGGTNGACGGTTCGCTGTCGACGAACACGGGTGTAGCTCCCTGATAACATATAGGATTGGCGCTGGCAGAGAATGTCAGAGATTGGCATAAAACTTCATCGCCCTGTTTCACTCCGAGCATGACAAGTCCGAGATGGATGGCTGCTGTTCCTGCACTTAGAGCCACCACCGGACGTTGCTCNCCAATATATTTCTCCAGGCGGCGTTCAAACTCGTTAACATTCGGGCCCAGAGGNACAAACCAATCGTCGCGGTAGGCCTCTTCAACGTATTTCATTTCGTTGCCGCTTTTGTGTGGAAGCGACAGTTTGATCCAATCNTTCATTTTCCAATACAGTTATAGATTAGTCCTTCATCGGCCAGTTCGTCGGCCACATAAATATTGCGCCCGTCGACCACGAGATTGCCACGCATNGCTTTACGGACCACAGCCCANGATGGCATGCGGAACTGTTTCCACTCCGTCAGCAGTGCGATCGCATCGGCATCATTGGCTGCATCGTAGATGTCTTTGGCATATTTTACTTTATCGCCAACCCGTCGGCGACATTCGTCCATGGCTACAGGATCATAAACCACTACTTCAGCACCGGCTTCGAGAAGCTTGTCGATCACCACCAGAGCGGGAGCCTCACGCATATCNTCGGTCTCCGGTTTGAAAGCGAGTCCCCAGATGGCTATNCGACGTCCTCGAAGCTCGCCGAGATGGCCGAGGAGCTTGTCGAAAACCACGCTTTTCTGCGATTCATTGACCTCTTCTACTGCTTCGATTATACGCATGCGGTAGCCGTGGTCGCGTCCGGTGCGGGCAAGTGCTTTTACATCTTTAGGGAAGCAGCTGCCTCCATATCCNCAACCGGGATATAGGAATTTCGTGCCGATACGTGCATCGGATCCTATTCCTTTTCTGACCATGTTGACATCAGCGCCCACCAGTTCGCANAGGTTGGCAATGTCATTCATGAATGATATGCGGGTGGCAAGCATGGAGTTGGCTGCATATTTTGTCATTTCAGCCGAGGCGATATCCATGAATATCACGCGGAAGTTGTTGAGCAGGAAAGGGCGGTAGAGGCGCTCCATCACTTTTCTGGCGCGTTCGCTTTCNGTGCCGATCACTACTCTGTCAGGTGACATGAAGTCCTTAATGGCGGCTCCTTCTTTCAGAAATTCCGGATTGGAGGCAACTTCAAATGGNATATCCACTCCGCGCTCATTCAATTGANGGGAAATCTCCTCGCGCACGATGGCGGATGTNCCCACCGGAACGGTGCTCTTTGTNACGAAAATNGTGAAGCGGTTGATAAGACTGCCGAATGTGCGGGCCACTTCGCGGACATATTTGAGGTCGGCGCTGCCATCCTCATCCGGAGGCGTGCCGACTGCGCAGAACACCACTTCAACGGAGTCGATGCAGTTGGCAAGATCCGTGGTGAAATGCAGTCTGCCTTCGGCTACGTTGCGTTTNACAAGATCTTCAAGCCCGGGTTCATAGATAGGAATGATGCCGTTAGTGAGATTTTCAATCTTGCGGGCATCAATATCAACACACGTAACGTCAATGCCGACTTCGGCAAAACACGCTCCGGAAACAAGTCCGACATATCCGGTGCCAACAATTGCTATTTTCATGTCTTAATAAATGATTGATGTGCAAAATTAGCTAATTTTATAATTTTATTAATGTTTCTGCGTTATAATTTTGATCTCAATCTATTGAAATGATGCAATTCAAAAAAACACTCCTATTATTATATATACTGTTGGCCGTTGGAACGGTTGCCAATGCAGCGTCTGTCAATATACGCGGACGCGTTGTTGATCAGGCAGATGAGCCTGTCATTGCTGCTTCNGTCAAGGTGGCCGGAACATCTGTGGGCACTGTTACCAATACGGATGGAAACTACAANCTGTCTATAGCCCAGCAGGACACAATAGTNATCGTNTTCAGCTGTATAGGATATAATGATGANCGNCGCACTCTGATCCGTCCGAGCGGCGATCTCACACTTAATATGCGNCTTAGAGAGAAATCCGTTGAGCTTGAAGGGGTAGTGGTCACTGAAATACGACGGCAAACGGACGCTATGCAGCAGATGAGCACCTCGGACTATCGTGGCGTTGATGCGTCGGGCAATGCCGTTGAGTCTATGATCTCTACGCTCGCAGGCGTGAGCTCGTCCAATGAATTGTCATCGCAATACTCCGTTCGCGGAGGCACGTATGATGAGAATAGTGTGACGATAAATGGTATAGAGGTCTATCGTCCGCAACTTATATCGTCCGGCCAGCAAGAGGGTCTTTCGATCATTAACCCCGATCTTGTGGGTGCGGTTGGATTCTCTACAGGAGGCTTCGGCGCGGAATATGCTGATAAAATGTCGTCGGCTCTTGATATCACTTACCGACAGCCGGAATCGTTCGAGGGTTCCCTCGGATTAAGTCTGATGGGTGGCAATCTGGCATTAGGGCAGAGTTCCGGTGCGTTTTCGCAGCTACACGGTGTGAGGTATAAGCGCAACTCATCTCTGCTCAGCTCTATGGAGACAAAAGGGGAATATGACCCTACGTTTTTTGACTATCAGACTAATCTGACGCTGCGTCTCGGATCAAAATGGTCCATGTCATTTCTCGGCAATATCGCGGTTAATACATACAAATTCACCCCGCAAAACCGAACTACAAATTTCGGAACGGCCAACGACGCGAAGCAATTCAAGGTATATTTCGACGGACAGGAAAAGGACCGTTTCGAAACATTTTTCGGTGCTTACACCCTGGGATATAAACCCTCGGCATCTACCGATCTGTCAATGATATTCTCAGGATTTCTCACCAACGAGCTCGTGGCTTATGATATTTCGGGCGAATACTGGCTCGACCAGGCCGGTGGTTCATCGGGCGACGAAGTGGTGGGCGGCGAGCTCGGAGTGGGCCGTTATCACGAACACGCACGAAACCGCCTAAAATCCTCTGTTATTGATTTTACACTTAAAGGAGAGAGCCGTTTTGGCCGACACCGTTTGGGTTATGGCCTGAGTTTCAAGAAAGAGAAGTTCATGGAACGCACACGCGAATGGGAGCGCCGCGACTCGGCCGGTTATTCTCTTCCGTTTGATCCCGATGCGCTCAAGGTGGTATATAATCTTGCCTCGAACCATGATCTCAACTCAACCCGTTTCAGCGGCTACATACAGGACAATATTCGCTTCAATGCGTCGGCCGGATTTTTTAATCTCAACGCAGGCATCAGAATGAGCTATTGGGATTTCAACAAGGAATTCCTGTTTAGTCCTCGTGTGAGTGTAGGCTTCGTTCCGGAGAGAAACAATCAGTGGACATTCCGCTTTGCCACCGGCCTGTACTATCAGTCGCCGTTCTATAAGGAGTTTAGGATACAACAGACCGATGCCGCGGGTAATACCACCGTTGTACTTAACGATGAAATCAAGTCGCAGCGCAGCTTGCAATTTATTCTTGCTTCAGATTATACCTTCCGTGCCATGAACCGACCGTTTAAACTGACGGCGGAAGCATATTATAAAGCATTGTCAAATCTTGTGCCCTATGAGATTGACAATCTGAAGATCGTCTACTCCGGACGAAACGAATCGAGTGGATTTGCCACAGGACTCGATCTAAAGTTGTTCGGACAGTTTGTGCCCGGTAGCGACTCGTGGATCAGTTTCTCGTTGATGAAAACACAGGAAACTTTAAATGGTGTAAAAGTGCCTCGTCCAAACGACCGCCGATATGGCCTCGCGCTCTACTTCACGGACTATTTCCCGAAAGTGCCGAAATTGAAGTTTTCGCTGAGAGGTATTTTCAACGACGGACTACCTGCCATAGCACCGCGCAGCTCACGCGACAAAGGCTACTTCCGCACACCGGCCTACAAACGTGTCGATGTCGGGTTGCAATACGGACTGCTCACTCCCCCTTCTCAGGGTGAAAGCCGCGAAGGATTCTGGCGCCATTTTAAAAGCATCTGGCTCGGATTGGACGTGTTTAATCTGCTTGACATTTCCAACGTCAGCTCTTACTATTGGGTGACGGATGTCAACGAGATCCAGTATGCCGTGCCCAACTATCTTACGCGCAGACAGTTTAATGTTAAGCTGACGATCGATTTCTGATATTTCAGAAAAATGCTTAACTTTGCGCCGCGATGAAAAAGAGTCTCTTTATATTATCGGTGATATTGCTCGGCGTTACCTTTCTCGCTAAGGCCGACGAACCGGTCAATTATGAATTAAAATCAAAGGCTTGGACACTGTTGCCTCCGCTTGGCATCCATGAGCCATCGACTATAGATACGCTGCTCTACAACTATGGACAGCGATCAGTACCCTCAGCTCAATCGCCTGCCTATGCGTCGGTGGGTAATCTCGGTGGGTCCGGGATGAATATGCTCTATTTTGAGCGCCGGCCCATGAGCGACTTTTTCTTCAGAGATGCCTTGAGAGCCTGGCTTCCCATGCAGGGCGACCATCGGTTTTACAACACCCGTGTGCCAATGACTTTGGTCAGCTATAACACCGGCGGTGGCAGAGAAAACAAACAGGATCGTCTGCAAGCCACTTTCTCAGGCAACGCTTCCTCCCGTCTGCAGTTTGGCGCAAATGTGGATTATATCTACTCAAAAGGATCTTATGCAAACCAGGCCGTGAAAAATCTGATCTGGGGACTGTCGAGCTCCTATATGGGCGACAGATATGAGTATCAGACATTCTTTAATCATTATAATGGTCTGAATCAGGATAATGGCGGTATCACCGACGACCTGTATATCACCGATCCCGCACAACTTCAGGGCGGACAGACATCTATCGATGCAAAGAATATCCCGACCAATCTGACGTCGGCAAGAACGCGCATGAAAGGGCAGGAATTCTACATGAACCATCGCTATAAGCTTGGTTTCTGGAAAATAACGCCACCGAACGATTCGATTCCGGGCGACACGATTGAACATCGCACCTACATCCCGGTGACATCTTTTGTCTGGACATTAGACTATAATGATGCTTCTCACACCTTTTACAATAACTCTCCCTAGGA
>JAAVEX010000079.1 GCA_014801065.1 Barnesiella sp. | reverse complement strand
GGATTACGGATGATTCAAGGCGCGTCATGGGGCGGCGAAGCCATTTCTGAAAGTGGTAGAGATGGTTGACGGCGCAGGGACGGGTGTCTTTGTCTGGGCTTAGAATCATGCGGCAAAGATAATATGGGAATGGCGGGCGGGGATGCGAAATCGTCGGTTTGGTTGGATCGGCCGAGCACGGCCGATGGACTTGACGGCCGGTTAATGATTTTTGAGGTAGTTTGGGGGATGACGAGCGGATGACTCTTATCGAAGAGCTCTGCACATTGGGAATAATTTTTCGGGAAGTAGCATGGGTTCTAACAGATATGCCTGTTTCAGTTATTTTTCATTTAGAATATTGCTTTTTAGCAAGTTGGAATTAAAGTAGCGTGGATCGTCAGACACCTCTTGTCCTATAAAATGTGGAATCTGGATTGACTCGTTAATATCAGTCATCTCTATTTCGGCAATTACCAATCCTTCCAATTGCTCATGAAAGACATCAATTTCCCATCTATTAAGTCGATAACGAGTCTTGACAATACGGTCATTAAGACCGCACTGCTCAATCATCTCCTCAGCATCAGCGATGGGTATTTCATATTCCCATTCACCACGTGATATGCCAACGTTTCGTGATTTCACAGTTAGGAAGGCGTGATTACCCATTATTCTTATCCTGACTGTGGCATCCGGATTGGTCGATAAATATGCCTGCACTATGCGTGTGCCCCCATCCAATGATTTAATGAACTGAGAGTCGGTTACCAAAAATTTACGTTCTATTTCTTTTGCCATAATCATGTTTTGTTGCAAAAATAGTTAAAACGGCTTGTATATTACCCTATAAGGGTTAAAAAATTTCTGCAATTAGGATTCAAAGATTATTTTTGCAAGTTAGAGCCTGTTCACTGATACTATAGCGGACAGGCATCGTTTGATGAAAATTAAAACATATACGCACATTTAATGATCGAAAGAATAGTCATAATAGAGAACGCTGATCCTGCGAGTTTTTATGGGGTCAACAACAACAATATGTCGCTGCTGCGCAATCTTTTTCCGAAACTGCGCATGGCGGCCAGAGGCACAATTATCAAAGTGATAGGCGACGAAGCCGAGACTGAAGTGTTCGAACGTAAAATACATGAACTTGAGGAATATTGCGTGAAGTACAACCGATTGACCGAGGATGTCATACTCGATGTGGTGCGTGGTGAGCAGCCACACGACAAGAAGAGCAGTAATGCTATNATCTTCGGTATAAACGGAAAACCTATATCTGCTCGCACGCCCAATCAGCAAAAGCTCGTTGATGCGTTTACAGAAAATGATCTGACCTTTGCGCTCGGACCTGCCGGCACNGGAAAAACATATATAGCAATAGCATTAGCCGTCAGAGCCCTGAAGAACAAGGAAATNAGAAAGATAATCCTTTCACGACCTGCCGTTGAAGCGGGCGAGAAGCTTGGTTTTCTACCCGGCGACATGAAGGACAAGATCGATCCNTATCTTCAACCACTCTATGATGCGCTGGAGGACATGATTCCGGCAGCCAAGCTGAAGGAGTATATGGAGTCGAAGGTGATTCAGATCGCTCCACTTGCATTCATGCGTGGTCGGACGCTCAACGATGCTGTGATTGTGCTTGACGAAGCGCAAAACACTACCACTCAGCAGATCAAGATGTTTCTAACCCGTCTTGGCATGAATGCCAAAATGATCATCACAGGCGATGCCTCTCAGATTGATCTACCCAGATCCACTTCGTCGGGGCTACTTCAGGCACTCAAGATTCTCCGCAATGTGAAAGGGATTGGAAAAGTGGAGTTTGGAAAGAAAGATATTGTTCGTCATGCACTGGTTCAGCGTATCGTAGAGGCCTATGAGGCATTTGAAGAAGAACACAAGCAAGAATCATCAGCTACAACAGAAGATAACCAACAAGATTCATGAGAATTATCAACAGCAACATCGTTGCTACATTGATTTTCATATTATTGAGCATTGCAACCTGTAAGGCTGACCAAATACGTTTGACAGGAGTGGTGGTCGATTCGCTTTCGAACACACCTGTCCCCTACTCGACAGTCAAATTTAAAACTGCAGCGTGGGGCAAAATGACAGATGACAAGGGACGTTTTTATTTTGACNGCCCCATAGCCGGCGATTCTCTAATAGTCTCTGCCATGGGATATCGTAAAATATCAGTGGCCTACGACGGTAAAAGCAACTATATCAAGATCCGGATACCGGCCGACGGCGTTCAGCTTCAGGAGGTGGTGGTCAAGCCAAAGAAGGAGAAATACAGCAAGAAAAACAATCCGGCAGTAGAATTTGTCAATAAGATCCGAAACGCAGAAAATCTTACTGATCCGAGAAGACACGATTATTACAACAATACGAAATATCAGCGCATCACTATGGCTCTTAATAATATAAGCGCTAACAGTGACAAGAATCTCATTTTAAAAAAATTTGATGATTTGCGCCGGCACATCGACACCTCAGAGATCTCCGGAAAACCGATCCTGAATATCAGTATGCGTGAAAAGGTTTCGGATATTCATTACCGGAAGTCGCCCGAATCTGAGAAAGAGATTATTCAAGCAGTAAGCCAGACCGGACTTGATGATTTTCTCGACGAAGAGAATATGCGCGTGATGTATGAGGATTTTTTCTCTGATATCGACCTATATCAAAATGATATCTTCTTGTTGCATAATAAATTTGTCAGTCCGCTGTCCCGAATTGCTCCGGATTTCTATAAATTCTACCTCACTGACACGCTGAACGTCGGTGGTGAGCAGTGTATAGAGCTATCGTTTGCTCCACGCAATTCCGCCACATTCGGATTCACAGGCAGAGTGTATGTTCCCGTTGCAGACTCTACGATGTTTATCAAGAAAGTGACAATGAATGTGCCGAAGGATATTAACTTGAACTTCATTGACAACATCTATATAAATCAGGAGTTTGAGCGGGCCCCGGATGGGAGCCGCTTGCTTATGCGCGATGATCTTATTGCTGAAATCAGTATCATTTCCGGCACGCAAGGACTGTATTTCCGCCGCAACACGGCCTACAAAGACCACAACTTCGACCAACCGGCAGAACACAAATCGATATTCAGCATAGCCGGCGACAAATTGACTGCATCCGGCGCTGCGATGAAAGACACTGTTTATTGGAACGATAACCGTCAGATAGCACTTCGTCCGGGAGAAAGCACCGTGGGGCAGATGGCCACAGAATTACGATCCAACAAGCTATATTACTGGGGAGAAAAATTGGTCAAGATCTTTGCCTTGGGATATATCAACACATCGACAAAAGATAGCCGATTTGACATTGGTCCTGTCAACACCATTTTCAGCCATAACGACGTGGAGGGCTACAGGCTGCGACTTGGAGGGATGACTACTGCCAACCTGAACAAACATCTGTTTGCCAAAGGATATGGAGCATACGGCACGCACGACCATAGATGGAAATATGGAGCTGAACTTGAATGGTCGTTTACTGAAAAGAGATACCATTCACGCGAATTTCCGATTCATTCGATACGTCTCACCCATAAATATGATATGGATATGTTGGGGCAGCACTATGCCTTTACCAATCCGGACAATATGTTTCTCTCGTTCAAGCGTTGCGAGGATCTTCTAATGACATATCTCAGAACATCCAAGATAGAATATATCATGGAATCGGCACGAGGATGGTCGCTCACGGCGACAGTGGCCAACGAGCGGCAAAATGAATCGCCNTATGTAAGATTTATCAATGGAGATGGNGTGAGATTCGGTCATTTTACCCAGACATCTTTTGGAATTTCTTTGCGTTTCGCACCTGGCGAGTTGATATATCAGAGCAGATCCGAGAGGAAATCAATAAGCCCTCAGCGCCCCGTGTTCATACTCTCACATCTTTATTCTCCGAAAGGATTTGCCGGCAATATGTTTGAAATCAATAAAACAGAATTGTCNTATCAGCAACGATATTGGTTGTCGGCCTTCGGCTATGTAGACTTTATCCTTAAAGGAGCGCATATATGGTCGAGAGTGCCGTTTACAAGTCTTATAATTCCGAATGCCAATCTTTCATATACTATTCAGCCCGAATCATTTGCCATGCTGAATCCGATGGAATTCGTGGCTGATTCATACGCTATGGCCGACTTTACTTATTGGGCAAACGGGCTTATATTTAATAATATTCCATACTTAAAGAAGCTTAAACTGCGTGAAGTGTTCGCTATCAGAGGCTTCTGGGGACATCTCAGCAAACGAAACCGTCCCGATTGCAATAGCGAACTNTTCGTNCTTCCCGAGGGNGCCGGCTACGCNGGCTCCCGACCNTANGCCGAGGCATCTGTAGGACTTGACAATATCTTCAGAATTTTACGCGTAGATTATGTTTGGCGGCTCACGTATCGAAATATACCCGGGGTGGATAGAGGCGGAGTCCGAATTGCATTGCATTTTACCTTTTAAGTCACTGTTCAGCCGACACGCTGAGTTTATTAGTTTTTGAATTGGGTTACATTGGATTAATTCACTATCTTTGCAAAGGAAAAGTATTAGTGTATGACTCATTCATACATAATATCTATCTTCCACATAAATAGCTGAATATCAAAANATTTTTACGATAACGTAACTNATCAGAATGAAAGTATTAAAATTTGGAGGCACGTCGGTAGGCACAATCGAAAGCCTGACTTCGGTCAAATCGATTGTCGAGAGCCNCCAAGAGCCGGTGATCGTAGTGGTCTCGGCACTCGGAGGATTGACTGACCACCTTATCCGCACCGCCAATATTGCGGTGGCCGGAGGCAATGATTATGAGCCTGATTATAAGTCAATAATCGCTCGTCATCATGCGATCATAGACGCGATGGTCCCGGAAGAGAAGCGTCAGGAATTGCTCGTTGTAGTAAATTCGCTTCTTGAAGAGTTGGGCAACATTTATAAGGGTGTAAGCTTGATTCGAGATCTTTCGCCCCGCTCACTTGACATAATAGTAAGCTATGGAGAACGCTTGTCGAGCGCAATAATCTCCAGAATAATCGATGGGGCAAGACTGATGGACTCACGCTATTTCATCAAGACACTTGATCAATTTGGCAAACATGTGCTCGACAATGAGT
>JAAVEX010000078.1 GCA_014801065.1 Barnesiella sp. | reverse complement strand
TGATATGCCACGCCTTAACTGGAAGGTGGTCGGATTACCTTTGTATGCAGATGTGGAATAAACAGCTCCACGCCATATAGCGCGGAAGCCGCTAAGCCAATTCTTGCATACATGAGAAAGTTTCCGACGCTTCTCCAGTACAAGAAAATGGGCATAACGCCTCTTGTATTCAAATGTCACGAATTAATGCGCATTAATTCGTGACAAATATATGAATTTTTTCTGACTTGTAAAAAAGAATTATTCTTTTTGGTATAAAAAAAGCAGCAGGCCTTTGCGGGGCCTGCTGCGCGGATATATAGAGAGTGTGATTGGAATCGGGTGGATTACATCATGCCGCCCATGCCGCCCATGCCGGGAGCTCCCATTGCGGGGGCGGGGTTTTCTTCTTTCTTTTCGGCGATGACACATTCGGTGGTGAGGAACATGCCTGCGATTGAGGCTGCGTTTTCGAGGGCCACGCGGGTCACTTTGGCGGGGTCGATCACGCCGGCGGCCATGAGGTTTTCATAGCGATCGGCGCGGGCGTTGTAGCCGAAGTCGGCGGTGCCTTCTTTTACTTTCTGAACGACTACTGCTCCTTCAACGCCGGCGTTGGCCACGATCTGGCGGAGGGGTTCTTCGATGGCTCGTTTAACGATGAGGATACCGGTGGTTTCGTCGTCGTTTTCGCCTTTGACACCTTCGAGTTTTTCAACGCAACGGATGTAGGCTACGCCGCCACCGGGCACGATGCCTTCGGCGATAGCTGCACGAGTGGCAGAGAGGGCGTCGTCAACGCGGTCTTTCTTTTCTTTCATCTCAACTTCGGAGGGTGCGCCGACATGGAGCACAGCTACGCCGCCGGCAAGTTTGGCAAGACGTTCCTGGAGCTTTTCGCGGTCGTAGTCGCTGGTGGTCTGTTCGATCTGCGATTTGATCTGAGCCACACGGGCTGCGATAGCGTCTTTCGCACCGGCACCGTTGATGATGGTGGTGTTTTCTTTGTTGACTTCGATCTTTTCAGCTCGGCCGAGGAAGTCGACGGTGGCTGATTCGAGTTTCATGCCTTTTTCTTCGGAGATGACAACGCCTCCGGTGAGGATGGCTATATCTTCGAGCATTTCTTTGCGGCGATCACCGAATCCGGGAGCTTTGACGGCGCAGATTTTGAGCGAACCACGCAGGCGGTTGACCACGAGAGTGGCGAGAGCTTCCTGATCGACATCTTCAGCCACGATCAGCAGCGGGCGTCCGCTCTGAGCGCTTGCTTCGAGGATGGGGAGAAGATCTTTGAGGTTGGATATCTTCTTGTCGTAGAGCAGGATGTAGGGGGAGTCCATCTCACATTCCATCTTCTCGGTGTTGGTGACGAAGTAGGGCGAGATGTAGCCGCGGTCAAACTGCATGCCTTCAACGATGTCGACGGTGGTTTCGGTGCCTTTGGCTTCGTCGACGGTGATGACACCTTCTTTTTTCACTTTCTTCATGGCTTCGGCGATGAGGCGGCCAATGGCTTCATCGTTGTTGGCCGAGATGCGAGCCACGTCTTCGATTTTTTTGAAGTCGTCGCCTACTTCCTGGGCCATAGCCTTGATGTTTTCTACCACGATTGCCACACCCTTGTCGATACCACGCTTGATATCCATGGGGTTGGCACCGGCGGCCACGTTCTTAAGGCCAACGTTGATGATGGCCTGAGCGAGCACTGTAGCGGTGGTGGTGCCGTCGCCGGCATCGTCGCCTGTTTTGGAAGCCACTTCTTTAACGAGCTGTGCGCCCATGTTCTGGAAGGGGTCTTCGAGTTCGACTTCGCGTGCCACACTGACACCATCTTTGGTGATGTGGGGAGCGCCGAATTTTTTGTCGATGATCACGTTGCGTCCTTTCGGACCGAGAGTGACTTTAACGGCATCGGCCAGAGCGTCGACGCCTTTTTTGAGCTCTTCACGAGCTTTTATTTCAAATTTTATTTCTTTAGCCATATTGGATGTTGTGTTCTTGAATTTCGAGTATGTTAATATAAATAGGTGTGTGGTCGGGCCGGGGAAGTGTTATTCGGCAACCACGGCGAGAACATCGCTCTGACGCATGATCAGATATTTTTCGCCTTCAAATTCGATTTCTGTTCCGGCATATTTTCCGAAGATGACGGTGTCGCCTTCATGGAGCGTCATTTCTTCGTCCTTAGTGCCTGTGCCGGCAGCCACTACTTTGCCTTTAAGCGGTTTTTCTTTTGCAGAATCGGGGATGATGATACCGGTGGCGGTCACTTCCTCGGCGGGGAAGGGGAGGATGAGAACGCGGTCGGCCAATGGTTTGATGTTCATAGTTGTTGAATTTATTAGTTATGTTTTGTCAAATATTATAGCATAATTCGTGCCAAAGTGATGCCCTGTCAGCAGGTCATGACAAAATGGCCATTGTTGGTGGCTCGTTTGCCGTTCCGATAGAGATAACAAAAACGGCAGGGGAGAAGTTGGAATCGGAGTTGGACTCCGGTGTTCAATATTTGTTAAGAAACTGATTAAATTTATGTGGAAATTTTTTATATGCTCTGATTTTGATGATCTTTCAGTCGATTTTTTGCCAAGTCTTATCGGTCACGATGCCCGCATCGCTTCCTCTTCAACTTGCAAAACTCATCCTGAAACAGCTCAAAATCATTCGCACATAAATTTAAACAGTTTCTTAATCAGAGCGCCGAGGCTATGATCTGCTGAGAGCGGCTGATCAGTTCATTCATGTCGTGGGCTCCATCGGGGCCGGGGGCAATGGCCGGGTGAATGGTCAGGATGATCCGTCCGGGTTTGGGGATTTTCCGGAATCTGGGGAGGATGTTGAAGGCACCGTCGATTGTGATCGGGACCACGGGCAAGCTGAACTCCTGAGCGAGAGTGAAGGCGCCGCGTTTGAATGGGCGCATGGTTCCGTCCCAGGTGCGTGCGCCTTCGGGAAATACTACGATCGACATGCCACGGCTCAGCAGACGCTCGGCGCGGTCCATGGTGTGGCGCAGGGCCGAGGGGGATGATTTGTCGACGTAGATCTGATGAGACTTCTCGCAGGCGAATCCCACGAGGGGAATGGATCGCAATCCCATTTTCATCATCCAGCGGAAGTTGTGGTTGAGAAATCCGTAGATACTGAAAATATCGTAAGCACCCTGATGGTTGGCCACAAAGACATAGCTCGTCCGAGGGTCGATGTTTTCGCACCCGCGCACCGTGACCCTGACCAGAGTGAGCCAGCAGATCGAACGTGCCCAGAGATGAGCGGGCCAGTAGCCACACCATCCGCCCGCGCCGAGAGAGCATCCGGCAATGGTGATGATCGAAGCGATTACAGTCGACAGCAGTCCAAGCGGCAGGGCAACCAGCAGGAGATATATGCGATATAATATTGTGAGCATTGGCGATGAATTGAGATATATGATGCAATTGAAATATATGATGCAAAGGTAGTGAAAACTTTGCAATTGATAGGATAAATAATGTGTGTTGTGTGGCGTAAAGCGAAAAATGTGGGGTTTCGGGATGGTGGAGTCGAAAAAAATCGTTATCTTTGCGTGCAATAAAACATAAACGCTAAAACCCGCATTTACCGTATGTCATTTATTGCTGATAAAGTCAAGATGGATGGGCTGACGTTTGACGACGTCCTGTTGATTCCAGCCTATTCTGAAGTGCTTCCCAAGGAAGTGGATCTCTCCACCAAGTTTTCGAAAAATATCACGCTCAATGTGCCTCTCGTATCGGCGGCTATGGACACCGTCACAGAGGCGGCGCTTGCCATTGCGATAGCCCGCGAAGGAGGAATCGGTGTGATTCATAAGAATATGACCATTGAGGAGCAGGCCCGTCAGGTTCATGCGGTGAAGCGCGCCGAAAACGGCATGATCTATGATCCGGTTACTATCAAACGCGGATCGACCGTGGCCGATGCTCTGAAAATGATGGAAGAATATCATATCGGAGGTATTCCGGTGGTTGATGATGATCGCCACCTTGTCGGTATCGTGACCAACCGCGACCTCCGCTTTGAGCGGGATCCTGCCCGAAAGATCGATGAGGTGATGACTTCCGATGAGCTCGTCACCACCAATCAGTCGACAGATCTCGAAGAGGCTGCTCAGATCCTCCAGCTCCACAAGATTGAAAAGCTTCCGGTGGTCGACTCCGAGGGTCGGTTGATCGGTCTGGTGACATATAAGGATATTACCAAAGCCAAGGATAAGCCTAACGCATGTAAAGATGATCGCGGCCGCCTGAGAGTGGCAGCCGGCGTCGGTGTGACTGCTGATTCGATGCAGCGTGTCGATGCTCTGGTAGAGGCCGGTGTGGACGCCATCGTGATAGATACGGCTCACGGACATTCGCAGGGAGTGGTCAAAGTGCTCCGCGCAGTCAAGGAGAAATATCCTCATATTGATGTCGTGGTGGGCAATATTGCCACAGGCGATGCTGCGCGCNAAATTCCTNGTNGAAAANGGNGCCGACGGNGTCAAAGTGGGNATCGGNCCNGGCTCAATCTGCACCACTCGCGTTATTGCCGGAGTCGGTGTGCCTCAGCTTAGTGCCGTGTACGACGTGGCCAAAGCGCTCAAGGGCACCGGAGTGCCTCTGATTGCCGACGGTGGCATCCGTTATTCGGGCGATATCGTCAAGGCGCTCGCAGCCGGAGCCTATTGTGTGATGCTTGGCGGTATGCTTGCCGGCGTAGAGGAATCTCCGGGCGATACGATCATTTANAACGGACGTAAATACAAGGCTTATCGCGGCATGGGCTCGCTCGAAGCCATGGAAAAGGGTTCGAAGGACCGNTACTTCCAGGCCGGTGAGGCTGATGTCAAGAAGCTCGTGCCCGAGGGAATCGCAGCTCGCGTGCCTTATAAGGGTAATCTCTATGAGGTGGTCTATCAGATGCTTGGCGGTCTGCGTGCCGGCATGGGATATTGCGGCGCGCCCAACGTTGAACGCCTCCACGACGCGAAGTTTACGCGGATCACCAATGCCGGTGTGGCTGAAAGCCATCCCCACGATGTGGCAATCACCAGCGAAGCTCCCAACTATAGCGCTTCGCATCAATAACGCGTTGCCGTAAGATTATCGTAATAAAATCATATCACGGATGTATAATAAATAGTTAAGGCTATTCGTTATATATCCGTGTTTTATAATGCTTAATTGCTTAATTGAAAATGAAAAAGACCGCAATCTGGGTTTCGCTGGCGGCGATGGTAATGTCGGCCGCTTCGTTATCGGCAGGTAAAAAAGGGTCTGATCCCACGGTGATCAAGGTGGGATCGGAAAATGTGCCGTTCAGNGAATTTGAATATCTTTACAAGAAAAACAATGCGCAGCTTGAATCGGGTATGTCGCTCGACAAGTATATNGATATGTTTGTGAACTACAAACTGAAAGTACAGGCTGCGCGTGATGCCGGGCTCGACACCACGACGCTCTACCGCCGCGANATGGCGACATATTCTGAGCGGTTGGCGGCTCCGTATATGCAGGATCGTGAGATGACCGACAGNCTTATCAATGCAGCATACTCCCATCATAAAAAGGTGTATGACGTGACGCAGCTGCTCGTTGCGTCGGGCGTTGACGAGGCTTCGCGCAAACGCCAGCGCGAGATCGCCGACAGTCTGTATGCCGTGCTGAAATCCGGCGAGGATTTCGACAAGGTGATCGAACGCTTTAATGCCNATAAATCGCAGAAAGGCGGAGGCGGAAAAATGGTCTTTACAGCGGGTAGCGTCCCCTATAGATTTGAAGATCAAGCTGATCTTACGCCGNTAGGAGAATATTCCCCTTTGTTTGCAACGTCGTATGGATGGCATATTCTCCGAGTAAATTCGCGTATGGATAATCCGGGCGAAGTGAAAGTGCGTCATATATTGAAACTCANACGCGATAAGTCGGCCGAAGAGGTGGCGCAGCAGAAGCGTGCCATTGATTCTATAAGCTCGCTGCTGCGTAGTGGNGCTGATTTCAAGGAGGTGGCCATGGCGGAAACTGAGGATCCATCGGGACAGNCAAGCGGCGGCGATCTGCCTTGGTTTGGCGTGGGACGTATGGTGCCGGAATTTGAAGCGGCATCGTTTGCGTTGGCCGACGGTCAGATTTCCGAACCTGTGGANACGGCCTANGGCTATCATCTGATACTCAAAGAGGGTTCGCGTCCNGTAGCGCCCCTGTCGGAGATGACTAACCGGATCAACGATCTGATCGATCATGACTACCGAAAAGGTCTCACCATGCAGCGCGCCATGGATAAATATGCGGCCGCCAATGGTTTGAAAATNGACAATAAGCTGATGGNCAAGGCTAAGTCAATAGTTGCGACTGATGGAATTAATGAAGAAGTGCGCGGCCGTCTGGCTAAGATGAAAGGCAAACTGATGAGCATCGGCAAGCGTTCGGTGACGATGNCCGATCTGGTGCGCCTTTTGCCTGCTTCAGTTGAAGGCGATGCTACGGGCGATCTGCAGAAAGCAATCGACGAAACTCGATCTAATCTGCTNAGAGAAGATATGATGGCCACGCTGCCCGATCGTGAGCCGCAATATCGCAATCTNTATAATGAATATTCCGATGGTCTGCTGATGTTTGAGGTNAGCAACCGNCAGGTGTGGGAACGTTCGAACAAGGATCTTGAGGGCCTTGAAAAATACTACCGCGATCANNGCANTGAGTATAAATGGGATAANCCGCATTATATAGGCTNCGTGATCAGTGCCGTAAACGATTCGGTTGCCTCCGCTGCGCTCGACTATCTCAACTCGATCGAAGCCGACGACGCATCGCTGAGTGTGGAATTGCGCAAAAAGTTCAGCAACAACGCCAAGGTGGAAAAAGTCAATGCCGGTCGCGGGGATTATCCGATCATNGANTATGTGGCATTTGGCGGACANCTCCCCGAAAGCGATAAGCGTTGGAAAGCATATCGAGCCTTCCGCGGACATGTAGCAGAGCAACCGGCGTCGGCTTCCGATGTGAAGGGACGCGTAAGTGTCGACTATCAGAAGCAGCTNGANGCTGACTGGATGAAGAGTCTGCGCGAAACTTATCCTGTGAGCGTCGACCGCGACTATCTGCGGAAAATGCTTGAATANNATTGANCCNCCCCCATCCCCATCCTTCAATATTTGATTTAAATATAAACAGTTTATAAGATCTCACATCCTTTTTTAGGAGTGGGATCTTAAAATTATATAANGGATTGTAGGGAAGTGGATAAAAATTTGTAATTTTGGCGGATAAACCAAACTAAAAGAAAAAATATCCGACACGTGAAATTGATCAGAATCACATTGACTGCACTTTACGCCTTAGTGGCGCTTGTGGCAGTGGGTCAGAATAATATTGCCGAAGAAGTGGCATGGGTCGTTGGCGATCAGCCTATATGGAAATCAGAGATCGAGGAGCAGTACAGCAATATGCAGTATGAAAAAGTGGACCTCGGCGGCGATCCCTATTGTATTATCCCGGAGCAGATGGCCGTGGAGAAACTGTATCTCCATCAGGCGGATATCGACACGATCACCGTGCCCGATGCGTCGGTGATGGCAGAAGTGGACGCTCGTCTGAATTTCTATATCACTCAGCTCGGCTCGCGCGAAAAGGTTGAACAATATTTCCGCAAGAGCATGACTGAGATGCGCGAGGCTATGATCGATATGGTGCGCAACAGCTATCGAGTGCGCAGCGTTCAGCAGTCGCTTACCAAAAATATCACCGCCACACCCTCCGATGTGCGCCGCTATTTCGACGACCTTCCGGTCGACAGTATCCCCTTCGTCCCTATGCAGGTGGAGGTGCAGCTGCTGTCGCTCAATCCCGTGATCCCGCGTCAGGAGGTCGAAGATGTCAAGGCCCGTTTGCGCGATTACACCGATCGCATCAACAAAGGGGAGAGCGACTTCTCGACTCTGGCCATTCTCTATTCTGAAGATAAGGANAGCGGACTGAGAGGCGGGGAGATCGGATTTCTCGGTCGCGGTCAGCTTGATCCCGATTATGCCGCTGTGGCGTTTAATCTCAATGACCCNAAAAAGGTNTCGAAGATTGTGGAGTCGCAATATGGTTATCATATTATCCAGCTTATCGANAAGCGTGGCGATCGCATCAACACCCGCCATATATTGCTGCGCCCCAAGGTGTCCGACAATGACCTGATNGATGCGATGAATCGCCTCGACTCGGTGCGCACCGATATGGTCGATAACAATAAATTCAGCTTTGAGGAGGCTGTGGCCGTTTTGTCGCAGGACAAAGACACTCGCAACAATCGCGGTATAATGGTCAATCAGCAGAACGGCACCCCGCGATTCGAAATGTCGGAACTTCCTCAGGAGGTGGCTAAAGTGGTCAACACGATGGAAGTGGGCGATATCTCCAAGCCGTTTATCATGATCGATCCGAAGCTCAACAGGGAGATCGTGGCAGTGGTGAAACTCACTAACCGCATTGACGGTCACCGTGCCACTGTGTCAGACGACTATCAGCTGATCAAAGGAATGTATGAAAATGCCGAGCGCGAAAAGTTGCTGACCAAATGGCTCGACAAGAAGATCAAAGACACCTACGTGAGAATCGAGGATGGCTGGCGTAACTGTGATTTCAAACATTCGGGATGGATCAAGAGCGGGTCGACTGCTAAATGATCCCCTAAGGGTTGAAATCAGCTATTACTAAAAAANACGACAGACAGCGAAATTGGAATTATGTCAGAGCGTTTGAAGCGAATGTTCGTCAGACCGGCACGTTTATTTGCCATGGNTGTGGCGCTGATGCTCGTGGTGCCGGGCATGTTTCTGGCCTCGGCGCAGCGAACCGGTCCGAAGAAAGTGACCCGTCCTGTGCCGGGACGAAAGATGATCTCGCCTCAGATCCCGTCGGCCGACCGTATGCAGGCCGACAAGGTGTTTCTCGAATATGCCGACCGTCTATCCTACAAGGAGGATCCGTNGATGTCGCGCGAGGATCAGTATCAGATCGTGAGCGGCAACGTTAAGCTGCGCAAGGGTGGCACGTATATGTTCTGCGACAGCGCTTACGTTTATGAAAAGATTAATTCAGTGGAGGCTTTCGGCAATGTGCGCATCGAACAGGGCGACACGCTTTTCGTCTATGCCGACTATCTCGACTATAACGGACTCGATCAGGAAGCAGTGCTTTATGCCGATGCCGGAAAGAAGGTGCGTCTTCGCAACCGCGACGTGACGCTGACCACTGATGTGTTTCATTACGACCTTGAGGGTGGTGTCGGATTTTACGATGTCGGCGGCGAGCTTGTAGACCGCAAGAATAAACTGACCTCATGGGAGGGAGAATACTACAGCCGCACCAAACAGTCATATTTCACCGGCGATGTCCGGCTGGAGTCGCGCGGCANAAACGATGTGCTGTATATCAACACCGACTCTCTCGAATATAACACCCACACTCATATAGCCAAGCTCGTTAGCCGAAGCGTGATTCGCAATCGTGATGGAGTGATCGTGACCTATTCCGGCGTTTATAACACCAATACCGGCGTTGCCGATCTCTATGAGCGTTCAACCGTGAGGACCAACCGCGGCAATACGCTGACCGGTGACACNCTNGTCTATAANCGCACGAAACAGCGCGGATGGGCCTACGGCAATATGGTGCTCGTCGATTCGGCTCGAAAAAGCACTCTCTATGGCGACTACGGATATTATGATGAGGTGCGCGACAGTGCTTTCGTTACCGGGCGTGCTCTTGCCAAGGAGTATTCGAAAGGTGACACCCTTTATTTACATGGCGACAGCATCGAAGCATACGTTGACCTGACCGATTCAACCAAGGTGACAAACGTTTATCATAAGGTGAGGTTCTATCGATCCGACCTGCAGGGCCTTTGCGATTCGCTAAGCCTCACGGAGCGCGATTCGATGATGTGGATGTACAGAGCGCCGATAGTGTGGAGCGGAGAGCGTCAGATCCTGGGAAATCAGATCAACGTCCATGTGGCAGACTCTACGGTCGACTGGGCGCGTTTGCCTCGCACCGGCCTTATGGCAGAACATATAGCTGAGGATTGCTACAATCAGTTGAGTGGCGACGATATGACGGTGTGGATGAACGATTCGACCGTCAGACGACTCTATACCGAAGGCAGCGTGCAGCTGATCGTATTCCCGATGGAGAGCGACTCCACCTATAATAAATATGCCTTTGTGGAAAGCAGCTACATGGATGCCTACTTCAACAATAATGAGGTGGAGAGCATTCATTTCTGGCCCGAAACCACTTCAAAGATCACACCTCTCTATCTTGCTAAGCGTTCGTCCTATTTCCTGCCTAAGTTTAGATGGTATGAAGATCTGCGTCCTATTTCGCCGGAAGATGTGTTCTATGTTCCGGAAGGAATGATGGTGCTTCTCAACGCAGCTCCGCCAATTGAACCCGGCCCCGACGGTCCCGGCGGACCCAAGCAGGAGAAAGGAGCGCCAAATGAAAATGCGCCGGCCGATCGAAAACGCTTGCCNCCGGCAGCTGTCGACGAGGCGACGCTTCCCGAAGATGGCGAACAACCCCTTCCCGCTCACATATCCCTCCCGGGAGGATCGGATGGAACTTCNCCGGCTTCGTTGCAACGACCNGGCGGNGACNCNTCGGCGGGCAAATCNATTCCTATCAAGCGCGAGCGGACACCGCGTCGATGATCTCCCTCCTCTCAAAAAAGTTATCAACACATTATTAACATATCAACGCCCGAGCTGTTGAAACAACAGTTTGGGCGTTGCGGCTATCTGTTGTAACTTTGCATCGCTAAAATAAACACCCCGGATTGCAAGAGCCGGATCGCCCCACACAAATGCTCCGGCAATGCGTCAGAAAAAGTATAAACCAATCATCAGTCAATGAGCGATATAATTCGTCTTCTTCCAGATTCAGTTGCTAACCAGATAGCTGCCGGTGAGGTCATACAGCGTCCTGCCTCGGTGGTTAAAGAGTTGGTGGAGAATGCCGTGGATGCCGGAGCAACTAAGATCGAAGTGATAATCCGCGATGCCGGCCGAACGCTCATTCAGGTGGTTGACGATGGAAAGGGGATGTCGGAAACGGATGCCCGCATGGCGTTTGAACGTCATGCCACCTCCAAGATTGCCAAGGCCGACGATCTCTTTTCGCTCAACACTATGGGCTTCCGCGGCGAAGCGCTTGCTTCGATCTGCGCGGTGGCACAGGTGGAATTACGCACCCGCACCGCCGACAGCGAGGTGGGGACCCGACTGGAAATAAACGGATCGAAAGTGGAGACGCAGGAGCCTGTCGCGTGTGCCAAAGGCTCTAATATGATGGTTAAAAATTTGTTTTTCAACGTCCCCGCCCGGCGAAAGTTTCTCAAAAAAGATGCGGTGGAGTTTTCCAACATCGCGCGCGAGTTTGAGCGTATGGCCCTTGTCAATCCCTCCATCGATCTGACGTTGATTCATAACGATGCCGTGGTCCATCAGCTCATGCGCGGATCGTTCAAGCAGCGCATCTCCGATCTGTTTGGCAAGTCGGTCGAGCGCCAGCTCGTGCCGGTTGCAACATCCACCTCGCTTGTGAAAATCGATGGTTTTGTCGGAGTGCCCGAACATGCCCGCCGTCGCAATGCCCTGCAATACTTCACCGTCAACGGCCGCCACATGCGTCATCCCTACTTTCATAAGGCCGTGATGCGATGCTACGAAACGCTGATAACTGCCGATCAGCAGCCCAACTATTTTCTTAATTTCACTGTGGATCCCGCCACGATAGATGTGAACATACATCCTACGAAAAACGAGATCAAGTTTGAGAACGAGTCGGCGGTCTGGCAGATATTGATGGCGGCCGTCAGAGAAGGTCTCGGACGATTCAGCGCCATGCCCGGAATAGATTTCGACAATTCGGATGCCATTGAGATTCCGGTGTTCAACCCCAATGAAAACGGTGATCATGGTATCGAGCTCGATCCAACATATAATCCATTTGCTCAGCCGATGGAATTTGGCCTGTCGACACCGGATGCCCCCCACACCGGATCTGTTGCTGCGGGCCGTGGTGGCTATCAGAGTCGACCCGGCCGCCGGAATGAAGGCACCGGCATCGATGCTGACTGGGAGAAGCTTTACGAAGGATTTTTCAACTCACCCGAAGCCGACGCAGTGCAGCCTGCGGCTATCCGCGCCGAGAGCATATTTGATGAGGATGAAACTCTTGCGCCGGAAGCTGATACTACATCCATTCAGGTGCGCAACCGCTTTATTCTCTCTCCTTCGCGCAGCGGACTGATGATTATAGACCAGCACAGAGCCCACGTAAAGGTGCTTTTCGAACAGTATCGCTCCAATCTCGAAACGGGANGCATCGCTTCGCAACAGGTGATGTTTCCGGAGGTGTTGCAGCTCACTCCGCGTCAGAACGAAGTGATGCTGGAAATTGGGGAGGAGATCCGCGCAATGGGGTTCGACGTGTCGTTTCTTGGCGACAACAGTTGGAGTGTGGTGGCTGTCCCGTCGATGATAGGCGATGTCAACGTCAACGAAATGATCCTGCGTATCGTTGACGATGCGTCGGCCGAAACTCAGAGCGGCACCAATAGCGTGATCGATCGCATCGCGCTGTCGATGGCCCGCAGCGCGGCCATCCGCGCCGGACGCAGGCTCGCCGACGGAGAGCGCGAACAATTGCTCGGCGATCTGCTTTGCCTGCCATCTCCCAACTATACGCCTGACGGACTTCCGGTTGTGCGACTGCTCTCGGAGTCTGATCTCGAAACAATCTTCAACAAATGACATCATTTGTTTTGACTGATGAAAAAAACTGACTATCTTTGTAGAACGAAATGACAATAATTGACCACATACAATATCTGATCTGCCGTCACGACTGCGTGGTGGTGGCCGGCCTCGGCGCTTTTGTGAGCCGGTACAATCCTGCGCGTGTTTCCGCTGATGGGTCTACTCTGCTTCCCCCCTCACGCTCGCTTGCGTTCAACGGTGCGATTAGCCATGACGACGGGCTGCTTGCCGGATCGGTGGCGCGCCGCGACGGAGTAACGTATGAATCCGCACGACAGCGTGTTGACCGCGAGGTGGAAACCCTCATCGGGCGTATTGACGTAGAGGGCGTGGTGGATTTGCCACGCATCGGACGCTTGCAGCGCGGCGACAATGGCTTCATCTTTTCGCCCGCCAAGGTCGATCCTATTGTCAATATGCGATATGAATCCCTCCCGGCTATAGCTCTCTCCGAGGCCATGATCAGTCAGCCCGTCGAAGAGCCGACCTTACTTGAGGTGAACGTTGCCCGTGGTCGTGGCTGGGGTGACCGCCTGCGTGCTGTCGGACGCTATGCTGCGGCAGTGGCGGTGCTCGCTGTGATCGGCGCCACGCTTTCCACCCCCGTGATTGTCGACCGTCAGATCGATCATGCCTCGTTTGCCCCGGCTGTCAAACCGGCCAAGACTATAGTGGTGCCCGCCGTCAAAGCCTCGGTGGATACGGCGGCGGTCGGTTCGCAAGAAAACGATGCGATAGCGAAGTCTTGTGAAAGCGTTGTAGCCCCCTCCATTATTTCGGTAGCGGATCTTAAAGGTGACACCGTGCCGGCCGGCTATAACTGTTATATAGTGGTGGCGTCATGCTCCACGGCGGCCGAAGCGCGACGCTACGTTTCGACCCATGGAGGATGGGGTAAACTGCGCGTGATAAGTGGCGACGGACACCATCGCGTCTATGCTGCCGTGGCCAACGATTATGATCTCGCCTATCAGTTCAAGAGCGAAGATCCGGCGTTTTCCAAACGCAATCCCTCAGCGTGGGTGCTCCGCGACTGATGGTATATTAGAAACTGTTATTTAAACAGTTTCTGAGATTTGCACACGTATGTGTCCAAATCTGAACACATACATATAAACATGATCATTGGGGTGCGNGCAGCATCCCTGTTTGCTATCTGACACACTCTGATTGACTACTATGGATAAATCTGAAGAGAAAACATCCGGCGCTAAAACGCGTCTTTGGAACCGGGAATACATCAAGGTGATGATGTGTAATTTTCTGCTTTTTTTTGCCTTCTATCTGCTGACACCACTTCTGCCGCTATATCTCGATCAGCAGTTTGGAGCTGAAAAGGATATGATTGGATTGGTCCTGTCGGGCTACATCGTGGCCACGTTGCTCGTAAGGCCTTTCAGCGGATTTGTTGTCGACACGTTCGATCGCAAGCGGGTGCTGACGCTTTGTTTCTTTTTCTTTTTCATCTGTTTTGCGGGCTATGTCGGTGCCGGAACGCTACTGATGTTTGCGATCGTGCGTACCATCCACGGGATTCCTTTCGGTGCGACTACGGTGGCAAATTCCACTGCCGCCATCGATGTCCTCCCATCGGAGCGACGCAGCGAGGGGATAGGATTCTACGGACTGAGCAATAATATTGCCATGGCGATAGCTCCGAGTGTCGGGATCTATATCTACCATGCCACCGATAATTTTATGCTGCTTTTCTGGCTTTCGCTGATATTGGCTTTCGCTGGCTATCTCTGTTCGCGCTCAGTGCGTCTGCCGGCGCGCGCCATGCGNCCCGGTAAGATAAAAATGAGTCTTGACCGATTTTTTCTCGGACGGGCATGGCTGCTGGCTGTCAACATCTGTTTCTTCGGACTTTGCTGGGGTGTGATGAGCAATTATGTGGCGATCTACGGAAAGCAACAACTCGGCATCACCGATGGCACAGGATTCTTTTTCATGTTGCTCTCGGCCGGCCTTGTGGCAGCCCGACTTTTCGGAACGCGAAGCCTTCGCCGCGGACGGCTGACTCAGAGCGCCACNGCAGGNGTGTTGCTTTCAACAGTGGGTTATGCTCTGTTTGCTTTCGTGGCTCAGCCNTGGAGCTATTATCTTTCGGCATTGCTTATCGGNCTCGGCAACGGACAGATGTATCCTGCNTTTCTTAATATGTTTATCGGTGTGGCCCGCAATGACCAGCGCGGCACGGCCAATTCTTCGATCCTCATCTCATGGGATCTGGGAATGGGGATGGGGATACTCACCGGCGGTTTCATTGCCGAGCAGATCGGCTTTGGNCANGCGTTCTACTGGGCCGCTGCNATGCAGGCCTGCGGAGCNGTTCTCTTCATTCTGGCCACGGCCCGGTTCTATATCCGCCGACGTCTTCCCGAGCGAACATAAGCGGANGATGCGGTGTTGAAAACATANAGCCTGNGTTTTTTTACAGATATTGNTAAACAGGCTCATNNNNTCTAAATCGTATCATCATGACCNCACAACATCGCAACAAAATCAATAAAACGGCTTCANCGGCTCCAGCGCCGNCCGGAACCAGAGGCAAACGTTTTGAGGAATTTTTACTCAACACGATCAACACCATCGTACTGATCCTGTCGGTACTCCTTGTGGTGTGGATATCGGTCGACACATTCAATAAGATTGATTTTCTAAACAATCGACCATACATGATTTTTCAGTTTTGGGTCTGTGTGTTTTTTATGATCGATTTTGTGGTGGGNCTGATCTACGCCGATGATCGCTGGCGCTATTTCCGCCGCCGATTTTTGTTTCTGTTGCTATCGATACCATTTCTCAATATCATTGATCTTCTCCACTGGCAGCCCGGCCCCGACGCCCTTTATTTCCTGAGATTCATACCGCTTGCCCGCGCNGCGCTGGCCATGTCGATCGTGTTCGGCTACCTGTCGTCCAATGCCGTGACAAGTATGTGTATCTCATATATCACGATCATTATTTTTATCACATATTTCTGTTCGCTGATCTTCTTTCAGCGCGAAAGTGGCATCAACCCCCAGGTAGACAGTTATTGGACAGCCCTATGGTGGTCTGCCATGAATATGACCACGGTTGGATCCTCGATCGTTCCCATGACTCCGGCGGGTAAGATTGTGGAAGTAGTCCTCCCGATCTGCGGGATGATAATGTTTCCGCTCTTCACCGTCTACTTGACCAACTATGTGACCGGTATCTTCAACAAGAAAACGAACTCTTAGAAACTGTTTAAATTTATGAGAATAAATTCAAACACTCTCTTAAATACCTATAATAGGTTATATGTCGAGATAGAAATTACCCAATTTTGGTGATTTTTTGATTGTCGCTATGGTCGTAATTTTGCAGATGTAAAATTGCAAGTTTGAACCATACGTTATCACGAATCACCAGAATGTCATTTCGCACAATATCCATTGCGCTCATTGCATTATCCGCAACATCATTTCTTGCCGAGGCCGAGAGGCTCAGGGTGGAGATAGTGGATNGGGCTAACTCCGAACCTCTTGCCGGAGCTATGCTGCGTATTTCTCCTACGGGCGAGAAATTGCTTGCCGATCTCAATGGAATGGTTTCGGTAGATCTTGCGCCGGGAAGCTATAATCTTGAGGCCACACTGACGGGATTTGCATCCGATTCCCTGGCAATCAAACTAAAATCCGACACGGCGATAAGAATGATGCTGCATGACGAGGCGCGTCAGTTGGGAGAGGTCGTGGTGACGGCGCGNGAAATGAACTCTCTGTCGAGNGGCTCACGAATCGATCGTGATGCAATGTCACATCTTCAACCCACNTCTTTCAGCGATCTTCTCGAACTGCTCCCCGGTAGTGTCAGCAAGACACCCGACATGGCGCGAACCAATTCGATTGCTCTGCGCGAAACGGGTAATATCGGAGCTTCGGGAGGTGTGATTGACAATCCCGACTATGCCATTTCTTCGCTTGGNACCCCTTTCATTGTAGATGGGGCCCCGATAGGCACTGATGCCAATATGACGGCTGTGCCGGGAGCATCGTCNGGCGATGCGGCTTACCAACGGACCACGGTGAACCGCGGAGTGGACATGCGCTCTATTTCCACCGACAATATTGAGAGTGTGGAGATCGTTCGCGGAATTCCTTCAGCCGAATATGGCAATCTCACATCAGGAATGGTCAATATCCGACGCACGCGACGCGCCACTCCCTGGACCGCACGCTTCAAGGCTGATGAATACAGCAAGCTCTTTTCTGCCGGCAAGGGATTTGCGCTTGANAGTGATGGNGATAAGGCGATCAATGTCGATGCCACCTATCTCGACTCGAAGGCCGATCCGCGCAATAATCTTGAAAACTACAAGCGTATCACCGGCTCACTGCGTTCGCGTTTGCGCTGGCAGTCGCCACGGCTTGCCACGGTGTTGAATCTCTCGGCTGACTATACCGGCTCTTTTGATAATGCCAAGACCGATCCCGACCTCACCCAGAGAAAAATAGATGAATACAGCAGTAGCTATAATCGATATGCCCTTTCNACTGATCTTTCGTTCACTTTCCCCGCGCTTGGCTGGATCGAATCGGCCGGGCTGACTGCTTCGGCTTCGCTGGTCAATGACAAGTTGACGCGTCGCCGCCAGGTCAGCGCCAACGGCACGCCGCTTGCTCCGACCACGATGGAGGAGGGTGAGCACGATGGAAAATATCTTATGGGGACATATCTGGCTGAATTTGTGTCTGACGGGCGTCCNTTTGACCTCTTTGTCAAGGCCAAGGCAGCAGGCTCGGCANCTTGCGGGGCGATGATTAATAACTACAAAGCCGGCATGGAATGGACATTGAGCAAGAACTATGGCCGCGGTCAGATATATGATCTTGAGCGGCCGCTGTCGGGTGGCTGGACCACACGGCCTCGTTCCTATCGTTCGATCCCGGCGCTCAATATCCTTTCGGCTTTCCTTGAAGATAATGTCACGCTGATGGCCGGCGATCATAAGGTGGAGGCTCAGCTCGGCGCGCGAATGATCATGCTCCCTACGCTGTCTGACCGCTACTATCTTTCCGGCAGACCGTTTATTGATCCGCGTTTCAATCTTATCTGGACCTCTCCGGCCGTTATGGCAGGGGGNCATGAGCTCCGATTCAGCTTTGGCGGAGGTTTTGGNCTGACCACCAAAATGCCGACTATCGACTATCTTTTCCCCCAGGTACACTATGCTGATTTCGTGCAGCTCGGCTACTTCGATGTCAACAATCCGCAGGAGTTTTCCAAGGTGAACCTGCGCACGTATATCACCGATCCCACCAACTATGATCTCAAAGCTGCCCGCAACCGGAAGTGGGAGCTTCGACTGGGCGCGGATTGGGGCAGAAACCACTTGAACATCACATATTTCCGCGAGAGTCTTCGGTCGGGCTACCGCTATTCGGCCGTGTATGATCGATACACCTATCGCCGTTACGATGCCTCGGCCATCGATCCNTCGACTCTCATCGGNCCGCCAAGCCTTGAGGGACTTCCATACGTTGATGCNGATATCCTCGATGGCTATAATCGTGTGACCAACGGTACGCGNATCGATAAGGACGGGGTAGAGCTGCAGCTTTCCACCGCACGATGGCAGGCATTGCGAACCGCCATGACCATCACCGGCGCATGGTTCCGTTCACGCTACAGCAATTCGCAGATGCTNTATTATCCGGTGGCTACCGTGGTGGGGCAGACACCCGTCAGCGATCGCTATGTCGGGATCTACGACACTGACGATGGCCGCGTGAACCATCAGCTTTCATCTACTCTGATGTTTGACACCCAGATACCGCGCTGGGGACTTATCTTCACCACCACACTNCAGTGTGTCTGGTACACCAAGTCGAGACGACTGCGCGAAAACGGCACCCCGGTNGGCTATATATCGGCNNCCGACGGCGACTTCCATCCCTGGTCCGANAGCGATGCCTCCGACACGATGCTTCGNCATCTTGTGCGCCACTTCTCCGACCAGATATTCTCAACGCAAACCACCCCCATCGCTCTATATCTCAATCTGAAAGCTACCAAACAGATAGGACGATGGCTNNGACTCAGNGCNTTTGTCAACCGAATCGTGGACTATCTNCCNTCNTACGAATCAAACGGGGTGACCATCCGACGCCACTCCGAGGCTTATTTTGGCATGGAGGCCACCTTTACGTTCTGAAAATCAATTCGATCATATAATTAATAAATAATAAATCAACTCAAAATGAAACTGACCAAAATTTTTCTTGCAGCGACGCTGCTCTGCGCTGCCCCGGCGATCTTGACCTCATGTTCCGACGATGANACTCCGGTGCCCACCTATCCGGTGAGCCTGTCCATCTCGCTTCCCTCGGAAATTTCACAGGCNGANATCCTCTCCGAACTCTANTCGTTCAAGAATGTGAGCACNAACAAGGAGCAGACGTTCGATAGCGCTGACGATATTGAAGTGGTGCCCGGACTGTATGATATCACCTATACGGCTCGCGTGCGTCTATCCAANGGCGTNGANTCGACCATGCGTGCCCAGGCCCANAGCGTGCAGATCTCTGCCGGCGAAAACAGTGTTGCCCTTCAGGCGTTCAACACCATCGAGAGCGATGATCTGATCATTGCCGAAATTTTCTTTACCGGTACTACTACCGCCACCGGTGCGCAGCATCGTGGCGATGACTATATCAAGCTCTACAACAATACGGACCATCTGATCTACGCCGACGGTATTTCGATTTTTGAAAGCGATTTCAACACTCGCTCGAAATATGACTATACGCCTGATATCATGTCGGAAGCTGTGGCTGTCCGTGCTGTCTACACCGTGCCCGGCAACGGTACGCAATATCCGGTGAAGCCCGGCGAATATTTCCTTATTGCCGACAATGCTTATGACCATCGCACCACGTCCGATCTCTCGTTCGACCTTAGCCATGCTGCTTGCGAATGGTATGACGTCTCGCAGGTGGCCTCACAGCAGGATGTCGACAATGAGGCTGTGCCCAACATGGAGAAGGTCTACAGCTATTCGCGCTCTATCTTCCTGCTCTCCAACGGCGGTGATCGCGCNTNTGGCATTGCCCGACTTGACAAAACGCCTGAAGCCTTCCTCAATGAAAATACCTATGATTACGAGTATCAGCTCGTCACTGTTGCCGGTACGTTTGACATGAGCGGCAACTGCTACAAGATTCCGAATTCGGCCATTATCGATGTGGTAAATTGCGCGCCGCAGACCACGTATGTGTGGAATGTGACTTCGCCCGCCCTCGACTGCGGCTGGACCTACTGCGCTCTGAATAATTCCGACAAGACACGATTCTTCACATCTGTGCGCCGCAAGATGCTTTATCTCAACGAGGATGGCAATCCGGTGTTGAAAGATACCAATAATTCTACCGATGATTTCAATGCTCGCGTGACTCCCTCGGAAATTGAAATGCAGGGCACTGCGATCAATGCCGACGGCACTCGCTGCACCACCCGCACCTACGACGGCGTAACTCCTATCGCTCTCTGATGCCGCGTAAGCTTCTCATTCCGATTTTAATTGCAGTTTCGGTCGCCTCCAAAGCGGAGGTGGCCGATACTGCTGCGTCTTCCGGTGTAATGTCCCGGATTGAGCTCGCTGAGTCGGGTCTTTGGCGCATGACCCCCGATTTGTATATCAATCCGGCCATGAAGCAGTGGATGCTNCCCGTGTCTGTGAGTGCGGTAAACTTGTNGTATGCTGATGCGCGGCTCAATCGTGCTGTCTATCGAGCCATGGGCGAGGGTAGCCAACGTTGGATGGCCGGCGCGGAAAGTTATATGAAATACCGCTCGTCGACGCTCTGGGGATCGGCCACATACTCTAATGGCAAAGACCGCAATCCGGTGTGGAACGAAAGTTCGGATCTTGATTTGATTTATCCCTACGTGGTGGCCGATTCAATAGGAGGTGATATCAAGGCGGAGAGCTATGCTCTTTCCGGAGGATATGCCGATCACACCGACCGCTGGGCTTGGGGTGCGACCATCTCCTATAAAGCCGGATTAAACTATCGCAACGTGGATCCCAGACCGCGCAATGTCACCGGTCGGCTCGATCTCAGCGCTGCGGGCGCATGGCGCGTTCCGTCCACCGATTACAGGCTTGGCCTTTCAGCAGGATATATGCGCTATAAGCAGTCGGCCGACATCACTTTCGTCAATGATCTGGCNGACAATCGCATCTGGCATCTCACCGGTCTGGGCACGCACTATGAGCGTTTCACCGGTCAGGGCTACAGTCATTCTTATCAGGGTCATCGTCTGAGCGGATCTCTTGATCTCCTCCCGCAGTCGGGGAGGGGAGTGAGTCTGTCGGCCGGGATTGAACGATTCGCGTTTGATCATATCCTGACTTCGCTCAACAACATGCCTTTGCAGAGCGCATCCGAGACAATGTGGCGTTTGGAGGCTTCTTGGCTCCGGCCGGGCACTTGTCATGATCTGGCTGCAACGCTGAGTGTGAGGGCGGGGAGCCGCGAGGGCACCGAAAATATATTTGGAGATGCGGCTGCCGGCATCTACCCAAAGATAGGGGAGCTGACCATGTATCGTCACTCTATCAGTCGGGCAATGCTTCGGGCGCTTTGGCAATGGCATCCGTCGAAAGCCATGCGTCTCGCAGTAGAGCCTCGGATTGGCTATTCACGTAGCCGTCAGACGTATGCCGACCCGTGGCGGCTGATGCAGATCGGCACGGTCGACGGCGGTGTGGACATCTCGTTCAGTAAGCTGTTTGGCAGCCGCTGGCGTTTGCGCGCCAATTTATCGGCCTATGGCTTCGTGCCCTCCGGTTGCCGGATCGATTTCAATCTCGACGGGTCGGCTCCGCTCGGCATGCAGAAGGCTGAANCCGATAGCTATGATATTNTCTCGTCAAGCCATTGGCAGGCGGGCGGTTCGCTCGCTGTGGTTCGCTCGCTGACATCCCGNTATGCTCTGATGCTTAAGNCNGACTATCGCCATGGTGGCTATGACTGCGGTGTGCAAACCAACGATTTTGTATTATCTTTTTCATTCATTTTCTGATAAAAACTTTGAAATGAAACGTAAACTGACTTTTTGTATTCTGCTCCTCTCTCTGCTATTGCCCGGGATATGCTCGGCTGCCGGTCGCAACCCGCTGCCGGTGGATCCCGATCTTCGCATCGGGACTCTCCCCAATGGACTGACATATTATATCCGCCACAATGATCACCCGTCGGGCCGGGCTGACTTCTTTCTGGCACAGCGAGTGGGTTCATTCAATGAGGAAGAGAACCAGCGTGGACTGGCCCACTTNCTCGAACACATGTGTTTCAACGGAACGAAACATTTTCCNGGCAATTCGCTGATCTCCTATCTCGAATCGATCGGTGTGAAATTCGGTGCAAANCTCAATGCCTACACTTCAACCGACGAGACGGTCTATAATATATGCGATGTTCCTTCGGCNCGATCTTCTTCGCTCGATTCCTGTCTNTTGATCTTGCGCGATTGGAGCCATGATCTGACGCTCGCCGATGAGGATATCGATGCCGAGCGCGGTGTGATCAAAGGCGAATGGCGACAGCGCAATGGGGCGGCNGCAACGCGTTTGCTNGAGCGTGCNGCCCCGGTGGTGTATGGGTCAACGATCTATGGCCATCGTATGCCTATCGGACTGATGGACGTGGTCGAACACTTTCCCTATAAGGATCTCCGCGATTATTATCAGAAGTGGTACCACCCTCAGAATCAGTGCGTGATTGTGGTGGGCGATGTCGATTGCGATGCCATTGAAGCTGAGATCCGCAGATTGTGGGCGGACATAGCCCGTCCCGGTCACGACGCTACGCCTCCGGCTGTCAGCGTTCCGTCCAATAGCCGTCCGATCGCTACGGTGCAGTCTGATCCCGAGCAGGTTCGGCCGATGGTTCAGATCTATCTCAAACATGATGACACTCCTGCCGGAGATCTCAACACCATAGATGAGCTGCGGCGTGATCTTGCTGCAGATCTTGTCACATCAATGCTTGTGGAGCGAATGGATGATCTCGAAAATCGTGACGATGCTTTGCTGAGCAATATCGGGGTTGGAGAAATGGGATTCCTTCTCACCCGCTCGCAGCGTGCGCTGATGGTGCGCGCGATGACGGCTCCCGCCCGTGAAGCCGAAGCCGTGGGGCTGCTTGCGGCCGAACTTCAGCGAGCCGCTCTCCATGGTTTTACGGATGTTGAACTCCGACGTGCCCGACTCGATTTTCAGTCAAATCTCGACGCACAGTTTGCCGCCCGATCCAAAACCACTAACACCGACTATGCCCGTCGCTATGTGCGTCACTATCTCGACGGCGGAAACAGCGCTTTGCCCTCGGCCGAACAGTACTATCGAATGATGAAAGGTGTCATCAATCAGGTTGGACTTGAACAGGTCAATGAATATGTCCGCAATGTGGTCAGCCCTGATGGCGAAAATGTTGTGTTGATCGCTTATCTCCCGGCGGCCGATTCGCTGTCGCTCTCGGACAGCTCTCTGGCGGCTGCCTACGTCTCTGTCGACCGTGAAGCGCTCACACCGTATGTCGCTCCGGTCAATGACAAGCCTCTTCTTGCCGCTCTGCCCACGTCCGGAAAGGTGGTGTCGGAAAATATCGATTCTCGTTTCGGATCAACGGTGTGGACGTTGTCAAATGGTATCCGTGTTCATCTGCTCCCCACTGAATACAAGCCCGATCAGGTGATTATTGCAGGCTATTCTCCTGGCGGATTCTCGCAGGGTTATACCCCGTCGCGCGCTGCCGACTATCGATTGGCCAACGATATCCTCGCTTCAACAGGATTCGGCGGACATTCATCTACGGAGCTGCGCCGTCTGCTCGCCGGCAAGAAGGTGCGCGTCGATCTGACCATCGACAATATGGAAGAACGCATAGCCGCTACAACAACCCCCGCCGATTTGACAACGGCGCTTCAGCTTATTTATCTCAAAGCTACTGCGCCCACTCGCGACGATCGTGCCGTCGGCGCTCTGCTGGAAAATAAACGCCTCAGCCTCTCGTCGCAGACCACGAATCCTACTTTCGTGATGGCCGATTCGATCCATTATTATGTCTACAATTGTCACCCGCTGGGTGAAAAACTTCACGCCTCCGATATCGATTCGGTCAGCTATCAGCGGATCATCGATCTTCATAAGTACCGCTTCGGCGATATGACCGATTTCGACTTCTATATTCTGGGCGATTTCAATATCGATTCTATCCGCCCCGAAATCGAGCGCTACATCGCCTCGCTGCCCTCTAATGGTCGACGCGAAACTCCGGCCGACATCGGCTACGGATATGCCAAAGGTCGCCGACACATGCGTTTCACGACACCGATGGAAACTCCCCAGACCATTGCCTATACATTCTTCAACGCCCCATGCGACTATAATCTGGAAAACGTGATCAAAGGCCACATCGTGGGCTCGTTGCTCCAGTCGAAACTCCTTGCCGACATACGCGAAGCGCGTGGATGGACCTATGGCGTGAAAGCTCACGGCGGTCTTTCGGCCGGAATGAACGGATCAGATCGTCCCAACTATATTATGCCTGTCTACATCCGTGTGGCGCCCGAAAACGCCGACTCGACATTCAGTATCGTAGCCGCTACGGCCGACTCCCTTGCCGATCCCGCAAACATTTCACAGGAAGAGCTCGACAAAATTCGCCAATATATGCTGAAATCGTATAGCCAGGACTCAGAAAGCAATGCCTACTGGCTGACCGTCATGCACATGCACGACAAGTTCGGACGTGATATGCACAACGGCTACAAGGAAATTGTCAACTCACAGACCCCTGAGACTATTGCCGCATTCGCCCGCCAATACCTCCTCCCGGCTAATCGCATACAGCTCGAAATGTCGCCTCGCTGATCATTAAAGACCTCCCGACATAAACATCTCTTTACCACGGCATGTCTTTACCACGGCATGCCGTGGTTGTTTTCTATCGACAATAAAGATCTTTTCAAATCGATTCCCGCTGAAAAGCCACCGATCGAGCCATCAGCCGCAACAACCCTATGACACGGCACCAAAAGCAGAAGGGGATTTCTCCCCACAGCTCCGCCCACAGCCCTTGCCCCACCGCATAGGCCACATCTGTTTGCCAACACCCCATAGCTGATCCGTTGACCATACTCAACCCGCATCAGCTCTCTCCACACCATCTTTTCAAACTCCGTACCAACCATAAAAACATCCACATCGAATCCCCTTCTCCCCATCGTTAGAAACTCATTTATCTGTTCGGCCATACGATCTGTTGTCAAACTGCGGGCCTCAACCCGATTCCACGACCGAAACCGCCTCTCAATCTTTTTCATAGCCACAGCAGCCCCCAAAGGCATAGTCATACAAATATCCCCATTGAGCGCACCAATACGCCACCACTCATCCTCAATCAGATAGTCAAAAAAATTTAATACTCGATCACTCATATTCAAATTCACTCAAATATCATTAAATTTTTGCATATATCAACCGCAAGAGCGATCCTAAATTAATCAAAATAACAGATCCCGGAAATAGAATTGAACAAATTGAACAAAAAATAACCCTCAAAACAAAAAAATAAGAAAAATACTTGCATAACTAAAAAAAACGTCTTACCTTTGCAACGCAAAAGCAAAACGGCAACCCAGAATGTCAAGAGCGACATCAGCCGCTACAGCAAAAGCAACAACGATGGTGCCATAGCTCAGTTGGTAGAGCAAAGGACTGAAAATCCTTGTGTC
>JAAVEX010000077.1 GCA_014801065.1 Barnesiella sp. | reverse complement strand
TTCTGATTGAGCTCAGAATATTCAATTCTCACGCCCTCAACCTAGGTAGGTTCTGCAACACCCTCAGCCTGTAGATCAGCAAATTATCTCGATAAAAGGGCCGGCAAAAGCCACCCCTCCCACCGCTCACCACCAACATAAAAAATGCCCCAAAGCAAAAAAGACGGCTAAAGCCGCCCTCCCATCGATTGCCCCAACAAATATTGACGCAACGCATTTTCCACACATAAAATTGGCGGATATTCTCTTATAAACAGTTTTTAATATCACTTCCGGCAGGCACAAAAAAAAATTGATTGTCTCACGACAATCAACCTTAGTTAACCTTAAATCTAATACCATGAAAAACACATTGCAAATGTAGCGTACTTTTTGAAACTGACAAAATATTTTTGTAAAAAATTTTATATTTAACACTATTTTAACATCATAATGTCAGTTTTCCACCATTTAACTGACTTTTATCTGATAATTTTAAACTTTTCTATCTTTTTGTCAATAATTGGCAAGCGAAAAAAATAAGGCCATGCCGAAGATGTTAGTTCCGGCATGGCCTCGTTTTATGAGGTTAATCTATGAAATGGATTATTTCACATAGATCTTTGCAGTCTTGTCGCCGCGACGCATAATATATACGCCGGGGATAAGATTTTCAGCAGGCACTTTCACACCATTGATATTGAAAAACTCTGCAGGAGCGTCAGTATCATCTCCGAAGATGTTGTAGATCGACTGCACATCGTCGCTGAATGTGGCGCTGACAATCACATCGCCGGCAAGAGGAGTGATCACAACAAACGTTGCTCCGGCATATTCATCATTATCAGATTCTACCACCACGTTTTTGAACATGTCAGCATTTGTTTCCTGAGAATAAGCATTGTCACCATTGTTTACCACGAGAGCCGTGATCGGATGGCTCTTTCCTTCGCCATCAACACCGGGGATCACGATGACACCCATGCGGGTCTTGGCTCCGGTCACGATCTGATCTCCATCATTGATACGTGTAGCGTTAGCCGCAGGCACACCGGTGGTATTGTCAATCTTGCTCCAGCCTTCGATCTCACCTTCTCCATTGACGATGTATGTCACGGTTCCGTAGGAGGTCACATTGATCATAAAATCGATCACGGCCTCACCGTTATCGCTTCCTGCATCGCCATAGACGCAGGGATCTTCAACGTCCGACCAGTTGCAGATATAGCGTGCGCGATAGCTACCGGTGGTGAGATCGGCCGGAAGTGTGAATGTAAGATCAGTCACCACATGGTTACATGCGGCCTTTGTGTCCCAGTTGCCATACACTTTATCACCGGAATCAAAACCGTTGAGATCAGTGTCGACGAATACGTATGTATTACACCAGTCGCCCTTACCCGAAATGCTCATTGAGATAGTTTTGCCCGGTTCGGTGTTGAGTATGGTCGATGTGCGGTCGGTGAACACCTGTCGACCGGAAGATGTGCCGCCACCGGCCACGGTCACGGTCGATGTGCCGTCGCCGACGCTGATATTCGTCACATAGCGGTCTGTACGGTTAGTCACAGTGCCGGAAACGGAACGTCCGCTGATGGGCTGCGGTTCGCAATAGTCAATGAAGTCAGGATCAAATGCCTGAACAATTATGGTCGATCCTGCGCCTGCACCGCCTACCCAATAAGCCAAACGGCCGTCGCGCTTGTTAACGCGGTTGGTTGCGAATCCTTTCTGATGGAGGAAAAATCCTGTCTTGCCGCTGATGCTGGTGCTGACGGTAGGAATCCAAAGGGTGTTATAACTTTCAGCCACCGGCTCGTCGAGCAGCATGGGATAGACCGTACCATCGTTGGTCGATGTGATGGCAGTAGTGCTTGAGAGGATCTTACCCTCACCGGCAGCACGGTTGACGATCTTGAAACCGTTGACAACATCGCCCACGAAGGCCCACTGTGCGGCTTCGTCGGTGGTCTTTGCTGTGGATGTCGCATCGATATAGGAGAGCGAAGGATTATAAGAGAGCGTATTGAGATCGCCCGAAAGAGTCATGGTGTACCACACGGTCTCGTCGTCGATAGCGACGCAGGGCTGGAACGGTAGATTCTGCACCAAGGTGAGCGTCACCTCAGTATCCTCTTCAGGCACGGTTCCTTCAGGATATCCTTCAAGCGAATAGTATGACTCGGAAGCCTCGGTAGTGATTTCGGGAACGGGATATTGCGCTCCGGGGAACACACTGTGTTGAGTGGTTTCGATCACCTTGCCGTTACACTCGATATTATATGTAACGGTCACACGATGTTTACCCTGACCCTGCTCTACGAAGAGACCTTCGATCAGCAGATCGCCATCCACCACCGAACCGGGAATGGTAAAGGTGTCATTCTCATCGAAAAGATCGGCAGCAAAGATTGTGTCGCGGTATTGCGGATTGCTCTTGACGATAGAGTCGCCGGTCAGATTATAACCGTGGCGCACACGGATACCATTGTACTCAAAACCGTTCGAGGGGTTAAGACGGATCGTGAAATCCTGACCAAACGGAATGCGGTCATTGTTGATTGTATTGCCCGTAGAAGCCACAAGCACCTCACCATTGCGATTGTCCTGGCTTACGCTCACCTGATCTTCGTGGATATTGAGCAGAACGTCTATACAACCGCCACCATTTGCAAGGATATTATTAGCAGCGTCGATATTGCCGGCAGGATCGATACAATCCCAGTCCACTTTATAGCGCATACGGTAGATGCCGGGAGCAAGATCGGAAGGAATGGTAAACGAGGGCGGATTGAGGACATTGCCGTTAGAGAACGACGATCCGGCCGAGTTCTTGAAGTTGCCCGAAGAAGCGCCGTTGCGGTATGCGGAGAATGATACAAGGTCGGTCGAACTGTCGAGATAGCCCGAGGCGTTGACACCATAGCTGAACTGGCCGTCGCGGTCCTTATCAAGATAGATAAAGCCATGCACCCACGATCCTGAGTAGTCAAACGATGGAGTGATCGTGTTGCCTGCCTTTGCCTTAAACGGAGTGTCGAACATCACCATGTAGCCTTTGCGGTCCTTATCGGTGATCGCAATGGATTGATTGCCGTCGGAACCGCCATTGAAATTCACTCCGTTCACCTTGCGGTCGTCACGTCCCCATTCGGAGTTGACGGCGAAGTTGACGGGGTAGTCGCCGAGACCAACACGAGGAGTGTTGGAATCGTTGATCACTATATCATCGACATAGGCCACGAAGTCAGAGCTGAGCGTATGCGACGGCTCACATTCAGGCACCACCACGAGCGAATAGATATCAATTCCGCCATTGCCCTTGATCGGGAACACAGCGTCAAACCATTCGTCGGCCTTGACATCCGATGAAGGGTAAACCCAGAATTGTTCCACGTCGTTTGACTGCTCGGCACGGTCTGCACGCTTGCCAAGACCGATCAGCATCACGCGTCCCGAAGTGGGCTTATGGATCATCACATGGCAGTATTTGATGGTAGGCGTAAGTTCAAACGTCTCGTTGAGATCAATCTTCACACCAAAAGTGTTCGAACCAAAACGCGAACGCTGAACGCCGAGGATTTTATCGGAGCTGTTGGTGTCGGCATCTTTCAGATGATTGTCGACCACAGCCACATTGCCCGAGAGCTCACCGGTGCGGAAAGGCGATTGCACCCAAGTGTCATAAACACCCAGCGATTTGAAATCCTGAGTTTCAAAAGAGATGGTCTGAGCCTGCAAGGCGGCGGGAAGCAATGCCACACCACACAGACCTATATATTTCTTAATATTTTTCATATCATCTTCGAATTATTAATAGACTGAAATAGTGTGGAGTAGCGGACATGCACGGCTATCCTCGATGGTTATGCGGAGATATTTGGCGCTTGTTCCCGCATCGTAGCTCGACGATGTTGAGCCGTTGAGAGGGATAATGCGTTTATAGCCGATAGTGGTCTGTGCTATTCCGGGAGCCTTCGTGGTCCAGTTGCTGCCGTCGGTGCTGGTCTCGATCTTGAAACCTTTGACGCGCTGACCTTTGATGATATATTCCATAAGCGACACATAGCGGATAGTGCGGGCTTCAGGCCATGTGAGCGTGATGGTGGCCGAAGTGGTGCCATCGTTAGGAGCCCAGTAAGTGTCCTTGTCACCGTCAGTGAGATTTGCGGCATCGTAAGTGCGGGCAGTGCCGTTGGTGCGCGATTCGCTCACTTCCACGGTGGCGGCGGGAGCAAGGTCGTTACCCAGACGAGAGGTGAGCATTTCACCCAGACTCTTGAGCGTATTGACAGTGCTTGTGGGGAGCGATCCCGATTTGTCCGGCGGAACGTTGAGAATCAGATTGGAGTTGCGTCCAACCGTTTCGAGATACATCTGGAAAAGACGTTCGGCAGTAAGATCGGTCTGATTGCTGTGCCAGAACCATCCGGCAGAGGTGGCTTTGGCATCGCTTTCGCCGGGAAGCCAGATCCAGCCTTCTTCCTGACCGCTGTTGCGGTTTGAATTTTCTGAAGCGGCACCGCGATCCATCATACACCAGTTGGTCTCGCCGGCATAACCCGATTCGTTGCCTATCCAGCGTGCTTCTTCACCCACGCCCCACATCACGCAGTTGGGAGCGATCTTGTGGATATAATCGCGCAGATTGGGCACATCATAATATGTTGAAGCGTCGACGCTGCGGGTGTCGTTTGCGCCGCCATAATAGCCTGAACCTCCGTTCGCACCGTCAAACCACATTTCAAACTGGTCCGATCCATACTGAGCAAGCTCGTCACACTGCTTCATAAACACATCCTTCACATACTTGTCCGTACCGTAATAGGCGCTGTTGCGGTCCCAGGGCGAAATGTAAAAACCGTAGTTCATTCCGAGATCCTTGGCCGCAGCTGCAAAATCGCGGGGTATGTTGGTCTGCTGCGCGTATGCGTTGGAGCTGTTCGTACAGCGATGATCGGTCGTTTCTGTGGGCCACAGACAGAATCCGTCGTGGTGTTTCACCACGGCTATACCGCCTGTCATACCGGCAGCCTTACACGCTTCGAGCCATTGCCGGGGATTGGGTGCGGCAGTCGGAGCAAATGTATTGTTGCTTTCATTGCCATTGCCCCATTCCAGATCGGTATAGGTATTCATTCCATAATGGAAAAAGGCATAAAATTCACACTCCTGCCAGAGCACCTGGCGCTGCGTCGGCACCGGATGACACGGCGCCGGCTCATTGTCGGGATATTCAAATGTCTGCTGCACCATAGGCAACTCGGCACTCGCCCCTAAAGTCAGTGCAAATGCTGACAATCCCATCAATGATCGTAGAGATTTTTGCATGATAATTTAAGGTTTATGATTGGTTTATAATGAATTGGCAATCAAACACACTTCAACATTTCGCCCAGTGTGTCTTTCGCTACAAATTTATGCAATTATTTCTTTTTAACCATTGTAGCAGTTGTTAAACAGTGTTAACCGAACGAAATTCCCCACCTATATTTATTATATATATTCTCAATTACAAACTTTCTGACTAAATTTGCATCTACTTACTCTTATTCTTAACCAAAATTACTAATACCTGACATTATGTCGAGACATTTTATAATGGCAACGGCTCTGACCTTCGCATCATTTGCAGCAGTATCTGCCGCCGAAACGACAGACTACACTTCGCTTGTCAACCCATTTGTCGGAACCACCAATTTCGGCACCACCAATCCCGGGGCTGTCATGCCCAACGGTATGATGTCGGTGGTCCCGTTTAACGTGATGGGATCGGACACCAACGTCTATGACAAAGATGCCCGATGGTGGTCTACGCCCTACGAATTCCACAACAAGTTCTTCACCGGCTATGCCCACGGCTCGCTCAGCGGTGTAGGATGCCCGGATATGGGCTCGCTGCTGACTATTGCCACAACAGGACAGCTCGACCCCGACTATCACAACTACGGAACCCCCTACTCTGACGAAAAAGCCGAGCCGGGCTACTACACCGTCCACCTGTCGAAATACGACATTCTGACCGAAGTCACAGCAACAATGCGCACATCGGCCGAACGCTACACTTTTCCCGGCGGCCCCGGCAATATACTGATCAATCTCGGTCAGGGGCTCACAAACGAAAGCGGTGCGACAGTGCGACGAGTCAGCGACACCGAGATCGAAGGATCAAAACTCCTCGGCACGTTCTGCTACAATCCGCAGAAAGTATTTCCGATCTATTTCGTGATGCGCGTAAGCAAAAAGCCCTCCGCAAGCGGCTACTGGAAAATGCAGCCCGAAATGACCGGCGTTGAAGCCGAATGGACCCCCGACAATGGTAAATACAAAATCTACACTGAATATGGACGCGAACTCTCCGGCGACGATATCGGCTACTGGTTCAGCTACAGCGACCTCAAACCGCAGGAACAGATCGAAGTAAGAATGGGCATTTCATTCGTCTCCGTTGCCAACGCTCGTGAAAACCTCGACAAAGAGCAGGGTTCGCTTTCATTCGATCAGATTCGCACTGCCGCTCACGACAAATGGAATGCCGACCTCGGACGAATCCGCGTGAACGGTGGTTCCGACCAACAGCAGCACGTGTTCTACACCGCTATCTACCATTCTCTGATCCATCCCAACATCCTCAACGACATCAACGGCCAATACCCCCTGATGGAAAGCTTCGGCGAAGGCACCGTGACCGACGGCCACAACCGCTACACCGTGTTCTCGCTCTGGGACACCTATCGTAACGTGCATCAGCTTCTCACAATGGTCTACCCCGAGCGACAGGCCGATATGCTCACATCAATGATCGACATGTCGAAAGAGGGTGGATGGCTCCCCAAATGGGAACTCTACGGCCGCGAAACTTTCACAATGGAAGGCGACCCCGCTATCCCCGTGATCATTGACTCCTACCGCAAAGGCCTCACCGATTTCGACATGGACGCCGCCTACAGCGCCATGGTCAAATCCGCCACCACCAAAGGTGCCGACAACCCCATGCGTCCCGACATTGACCCCTACCTCTCGAAAGGCTACATCCCTCTGGGAATGTATGCCGGCGACAACTCGGGCGACAACTCCGTGAGCCACGCTCTCGAATATTACGTGGCCGACAACGCTCTGGCCTGGCTCGCCGAACAGCGCGGCGACAAAAAGCTCGCTTCCGAACTGCGCAAACGCGCCAAAGGATATGCCAACTACTATTCGAAGGAGAGCGGCACTCTCCGCCCTATAAACAAAGACGGCTCATTTCTCTCTCCGTTCAACCCCCGTCAGGGCGAAAACTTCGAGCCCGTGCCCGGTTTCCACGAAGGATCGGCATGGAACTACACCTTCTTTGTGCCCCACGATGTTGAAGGCCTCGCCCGACTGATGGGCGGCAAAAAGAAATTTGTCGACAAACTCCAGATGGTGTTTGACGAAGGTCTGTATGATCCGGCCAACGAGCCCGACATCGCCTACCCCTATCTCTTCAGCCGTTTCAAAGGCGAAGAATGGCGCACTCAGCAGCAAGTGGATCGTCTGCTCAAAAAATACTTCACCACAAATCCCGATGGAATCCCCGGCAACGACGACACCGGCACCATGTCGGCATGGGCCGTTTTCTCAATGATGGGATTCTACCCCGACTGCCCCGGCGAACCATTCTACACGCTCACCTCGCCAGTGTTTGACTCGGTTGAAATCGACACCCCCCAAGGCACCCTCACCATCTCAGCCGACCGCGAAAGCCCCGATGCCATCTTCATCGACTCCATGCAGCTCGGCGGCAAACCGTTGAACTCCCACCGCATTTCCCATAGCGATCTCGTCGGTGGAAAAACACTGAAATTCAACCTCAAAAACAATCATAAGTAAAAATACAATCAAAGTTCAAAGCAATGAATCTCACAAAGCTTTTGTTTCTCTCGCCGGCTATCATGCTGGCTTCCTGCTCCGGTAGTTCCGGCGCAACGACACAAGTAGCCGACTCCACCGACTACACTCTGCTCGTCGACACAAAGATCGGCAGCGGTGGCCACGGCCACGTTTTTGTCGGCGCAAGCGTGCCTTTCGGCATGGTNCAGCTCGGCCCCACCAGCATCCCCCAGTCCTGGGACTGGTGTTCCGGNTACCACGATAGCGACTCCACTATCATCGGATTCTCTCACACTCACCTCGAAGGCACCGGCATCGGCGACCTCTTCGACATCACCGTCATGCCCGTGGTCGGCACCGACCTCACCTATGCCCGCGGCGAAGAAGGCAAACCGGAAACAGGTCTCTGGAGCTACGGCGACCGCTCCAAAGAAGTTTCCGTGCCGGGCTACTACTCCGTGCCGCTCACTCGCTATGGCATAAACGCCGAAATGACCGCAACNAANCGCGTCGGTCTCCACCGCTACACATTCCCCGCTTCCGACGAAGCTGCNATCGTGTTCGACCTCCAAAACGGTGGCTGCTGGGACAAACCCACCGAAACNCATATCGAAGCCGAAGGAAACAACCGCATCGTGGGCTACCGCCATTCTTCCGGATGGGCCAAAGACCAGAAAGTTTTTTTCGTCGCTGAATTTTCCAAACCTTTCGACTCCTTCGAACTCAAAGGCGAAAACAACATGTTCGGACGCGCCTCGTTCAAAACCACCGACGGCGAACAGGTGTTGATGAAAGTNGCCATATCTCCCGTGTCGATCGAAGGNGCCAAAGCCAACCTCGCAGCTGAAATGCCCGCCTTTGACTTNGAAGCNACACGCAAGGCAGCCTCCAAAACCTGGAACGACGAACTCGCCAAGATCAAAGTAAAATCACANGANCCCGAAGCACTCAAGAAGTTCTACACCGCCCTCTACCACACCATGATCGTNCCCGCAACGTTCAGCGATGTCGATGGCAAATATCGTGGTGCCGACGGNAANATCTATGAATCGACCGATCCNCAATACACCATCTTCTCGCTCTGGGACACATATCGCGCCGAAATGCCCCTCCTCTCAATATTCCAACCCGAACGCTCATCGCAGATGGTCAACACCATGGTCAACATCGCCGAACAGCAGGGCCGACTCCCCGTCTGGCATCTCTGGGGCAACGAAACCGACTGCATGGTTGGCAATCCCGGCATAATCGCCGTGGCCGATGCCATCGTTAAAAATCAGCCCGNTATCGACCGCAAAAAAGCCTACGAAGCTTTGCTGAAAACCGCTGCCGACACGGCTCGCGGTGGTGGNCTGCGTGANCAGTTCGGCTACATCCCCTCCGAAAAAATGAACGAATCGATTGCCTTCGACATGGAATATGCCATTGCCGACGCNGCCGTAGCNGCTGCCGCAAAAGCCATGGGNGACGAAGCCAACTACCAGAAATTCACCAAGCGCAGCCACTCCTGGCGAAACTATTTCGACAANCAGACCGGTTTCGTGCGCGGACGCATGTCCGACGGCAGCTGGCGCACTCCGTTCGACCCCAACTCCACCGTTCACCGCGAAGATGACTACTGCGAAGGCAACGCCTGGCAGTACACCTGGCTCGTGCCCCANGATCTCGACGGCCTCATCGAGCTCTTCGGATCGAAAGAAGAAACCATCAAACGCCTCAACGAACTCTTCTCCACAAGCTCCGAGCTCCGCGGCTCCGATGTATCGCCCGACATTTCAGGCCTCATCGGCCAGTATGCCCACGGCAANGAACCCTCCCACCACACCATCTACCTCTACACTCTTCTCGGCCAGAACCAGCAAGCCGCCGACCGCATCTATCAAGTGATCGACGAATTCTACACCACCAACCCCGACGGCCTCGCCGGCAACGAAGATGCCGGACAGATGTCTGCATGGTACATCCTCACCAACCTCGGATTCTACCAGGTTGAACCGGCCAGCGGACGCTACTGGTTCGGCACTCCTATGTTTGAAGAGGCCACTGTGAGCGTGCCCGGTGGAACATTCACCGTCAAGGCCAACAACCTCTCCAAGGACAACCGCTACATCAAGAGCGTGAAGCTCAACGGCAAAAACTACGACAAGATGTATATCGACCACAACGATATAATCAGCGGCGGAGAAATCATCTTCGAGATGGGCCCCAAAAACTAATCGAACACCAATACTGACAAAAAGCTGTGCTGATCATTTCCGCACAGCTTTTTTTTCTTGAACTGATCTAAACTTATCCCAACAAGAACTAACACCGGCAAGCTCATAAACACACCTTATTATATATAGCCTTCATTATATATAGCCTTCCCACCCCTCCGCAATCAAACCATTATCCGCAAACAAGCCCTTTGACCTCATTTCGCAGGAAAAATTTAACAAAACAAATGTTAATTAACATTTACCATCGCCCTTTCTCCCTGAAATTATAGACCATTAAACTGTTGATTAACATATTTTAACCAAATGGGGGGGGGGGTAAAAATTCGATTTTACCTAAATTTGCGTCGGAATCGCTATTGATCACAAGAAACTGCACCACACGACGCGAAGTTTTTTACTACCATGATAAACTTCCTGCCATGAAAACAAACAGACTTAAGAGGAGTATGACCCCCTGAGCAATTGACAGCTCACTCTCCACCGAAAAAACCAATCATACCCCGACACGACTCTGTAGCAATTTTTAGTTGACCGTGATTCTAACCGGACCATAAAAACCGGTTGGACCGCGAGCTACTGTCGTTTACCGACACCTTGTATCACACAAACGATCCGCCACATAACGCCTTAAATGAAAATAAACATCATTATTAACCAATAATTATTATTCATTATCATTCAAAAACCAATTATTATGAAGGCAAAGTTAACTTGTCTGCTTTTCTGTCTGATGATGTTGCCTATGGTAGCGTTCGCGCAATCAACCAAGGTGACAGGTACCGTGACAGACAAAAGCGGTGAGCCTCTGATTGGCGTGTCTGTCATTGTAAAAGGCACTCAGTTCGGGACTCAGACCAACATTGATGGAGAATTTTCCATTAATGCTAAGCAAGGCGACGTGCTCAAATTTTCCTACATCGGCTACAAGTCGCAGGAAGTGACAGTACACGGCGCCTCTTCTATCAACGTTGTGTTGGAAGATGATTCGAAAACCCTTGACGAAGTCGTCGTAACGGCACTCGGCATCAAGAAGGAAGCTAAATCTCTTTCCTACAATGTGCAGAAAGTCGGCAACGAAGAGCTCACCCGCATCGCCGACGCCAACTTCGTCAACAACCTCAACGGTAAAGTGGCCGGTGTCACCATCAACTCCTCTTCGGCAGGCGTTGGCGGCGGCGCACGCGTTGTCATGCGCGGTGCAAAATCGATCTCCGGCAACAACAACGCCCTCTACGTGGTCGACGGTATTCCGATGCTCGACATGAGCCGCGCAGCCACTCAGCCCGAAGGCGTTTACGAAGGAGCATCGCAGACCGGCGATCCTCTCTCTGCCATCAACCCCGACGATATCGAAAACATCTCCGTTCTCTCAGGCCCATCGGCTGCCGCTCTCTACGGATCGGCTGCCGCCAACGGTGTCGTAATGATCACCACCAAGAAAGGCACTGAAGGACAGACCCGCGTCACGATCTCCAACAACACCACATTCCAGCGCGTTGCCGTGCTGCCCGACTTCCAGACATCCTACGGCGCAAGCGAAACAGGCTCATATCTCAGCTGGGGTTCGAAACTCCCCAACAAGAGCTCTTTCCGGGTGGCCGACTTCTTCCAGACCGGCTACAACGTGACCAACTCTGCCTCGCTAACCACCGGCACCCAGCGCAATCAGACCTACCTCTCTATCGGTACGACAAACGCCGAAGGTGTGGTTCACAACAATGACTACTCGCGCTACAATGCCACCGTGCGCAACACCACCAAGATGGCAAACGACAAACTGACCATGGACCTCGCCTTCATGCTCAGCCAGATCAACGAAAAGAACATGACTTCGCAGGGTCTCTACTACAACCCCCTCGTGCCTCTCTATCTTTTCCCCGCAGGCGAAGACTTCCGCCAGATGCAGTCATATCAGCGCTACAATGCCGAACGCGGCCTCATGGACCAGTACTTCCCCTACTCTTCGACCATGGCTCTTCAGAATCCCTACTGGATCACTGAAAACCTCTCAATGCCAAACAAGAAAAACCGCTACAACGCATCGGCACAGTTCCGCTACGAATTCGCCGACTGGATCAACGTAACCGCACGCGCGAAAATCGACCGCGACAACGAAAGCCGCGAACGCAAATTCGACGCCGGAACAAACACCCAGTTTGCCTCTAAATATGGCTACTACTCCAAGCAGTCAATCACCAACCAGCAGGTTTATGGCGAACTTCTTGCTTCGATCAACAAATATTTCAACGACCACACTTGGGATCTAACCGCAAACGTCGGCGCTAACTTCGAAAACACCGACTATCAGAGCGACTGGTTCGGAGGCAACCTCGCCACCGTGGCCAACAAATTCACGTTCAGCAACGTTGATCTCAACGGCCGCGACATAGCTCGTCAGGACGGCTACAACCTGAAAAAACGCGCCATCTTCGGCACCGTTCAGCTCGGTTACCGCTCAATGGCCTATCTCGATCTCTCAGCCCGCAACGACTGGTCGTCGACATTCAAAGGCACCAACACCAACTCATTCTTCTATCCCTCGGTAGGTCTGTCGGGCATCATCACTGACATCTTCAACATTCAGAGCCGCGCGCTCAACTTCGCAAAAGTGCGCGTATCGTATTCTGAAGTGGGTAACTCGCCCGAAGTTTTCATCGCCATCCCCACCTATGAAATCAAGGACGGCGCTGTCGTGACCCAGACCCGTCGCCCCAACTCCAACCTCCGTCCCGAACGCACTAAAGCATGGGAAGCCGGTATCAACCTCGCTATGTTCGACAATGCCCTCCGCCTCGACGCTACGCTCTACACCTCGAGCACCTACAATCAGTTCTTCGAACGCCAGCTCGCAGGCTCTACAGGCTACACCTCTGAAATCTTCAACGGCGGTCGCGTTGACAACCGTGGTATCGAACTCTCGCTCCGCTACAGCAAGCAGTGGGGCGACTTCCTCTGGAGCTCATATCTGACCTACTCTATCAACCGCAACAAAGTCAAAGAACTCGCCGCCGACTATATCGACCCCTACACCGGCGAACCCGCTCCGCTCACCGAAATGATCATGGCGTCGACCTCGATGTATCAGACACGCGTCACTGAAGGCGGTTCGATCGGCGACATCTACGTCAACACCCTCCGCACCGACGAACACGGCGCTATCTACGTTCACCCCAACGATCAGACAATCGTGACCGAACCCAATAACTTCGTCAAAGTCGGAAACGCATCTCCCCGCTACAACCTCGGTTGGGGCAACGACCTCCGCTTCAAAGGCTTCAACCTCGGCTTCCTCGTGACGGCCCGCGTTGGTGGCGTTGGCGTTTCGCAGACTCAGGCCGTGCTCGACTACTATGGCGCTTCTCAGGCCACTGCCGACGCACGCGACAATGGCGGTGTGCTTGTCAACGGTCGTCCCATCCCCGCACAGGATTTCTATCAGAAAGTTGGCTCTCCGGGCCAGAGTGGCGGTATCGGTTCGCTCTATGTCTATTCGGCCACCAACGTACGCCTGAGCGAACTCACTTTCGGCTACGATTTCCCCGTTCAGAAATGGGGCTCGTTCGTCAAAGGGCTCAACCTGTCGTTCATCGGCAAAAACCTCTTCTTCTTCTACAAGAAAGCCCCCTACGATCCCGAAATGACTGCATCTACCGGTACATACATGCAGGGTATCGACAACTTCATGAGCCCCAGCCTGCGCTCGCTCGGCTTCTCGCTCAAAGTTCAATTTTAATTAACTTACCAATCAAGACTAACACATGAAATATAGCAAAATATTTCCGGTGACCTGCATCGGCCTCTCACTTCTTGCTTCCTCATGTATCGACTACAACGATAACGTCAACCCCAATGAGGCGACTGAGCAAGACATGAAGCAGGACAACCTTAAAACCGGAGCTTTCTTCCAGCAGATGCAGACTCGTGTGATTCTCGTGGCTCTGGGCGGTAAACTCAGCTCAGACTATCAAATTTCGCGCAACCTCTCACACGACCTTTTCTCGGGTTATGCCGGATCTACTCTCGGCAACCTCCAGACCCACCAGCAGTATATCTGGCAGGACAGCTGGCTCAACTCCACTTTCAATGAAGCCTACACCGGCATCATGAGCCCCTGGAAGAGCGTCTATGAAATCGCAATCGACCAGGATCGTCCCGAAATAGCCGCCGTGGCCAACGTTGTCAAAGTGGCCGGTATGCACCCCGTGGCCGACTCTTTCGGACCGATCCCCTACATCAACTACGGATCTTCAAACTCCTACGATTCGCTCGAAGATGTCTACAAGAAATTCTTCCGTGAACTCGACGAGGCAATCGACGTGCTCTCACCCTACGCCGCTTCGGGTGGCAACCTCCTCTCGGACTACGACATAGTCTACGGCGGAAACGCCACCAACTGGGTGAAGTTTGCCAACACTCTGCGTCTGCGTCTCGCTCTCCGAGTGGTCTACGCCGATGCTGCCCTTGCTCGTCAGGAAGCTGAAAAATGCTTTGCCTGCCCACAAGGATTCATCGAATCGAAAGCCGAACGCGCCGAACTCAACACCGCCTACATGAGCTACGAAAACCCCCTCTACGTTATCGACTATGAATTCAATCAGGGCGATACGCGTGCGGGTGCTTCTATCGTCGAAATCATGAAACAGTGGAACGACCCCCGCTGCTCGGCCTACTTCACCGCTGTCGACGGTGGCTCTTATCAGGGTGTCCCCCTCGGCATCACAGGCAATCTCACTCGCTATCAGACAGAATGCAGCCACTTCAAACTCGACAAATACAACTCGCCCGTAGTGTGGATGTCGGCCGCCGAAAGCTACTTCCTGCGCGCCGAAGCAGCCCTTCGCGGTTGGGGTGGCGGAGATGCCAAGTCGCTCTACGAAGATGGTGTCAGAGTGTCATGCGAAGAAAACGGCGTTGCCACCGCTGCCGACAGCTATCTCGCTTCCACCACTACTCTCGGACGATACTCCGATCCTATCTCAGGTTTCAGCTACAGCTTCAATAGCAATGCCACCCCGGCCTGGAATGATGCCGCAGGTTTCGAAGACAAACTCGAACGCATCGCAACTCAGCTCTGGATCGCAACATTCCCCAATGGAGCCGAAGGATGGTCAATCGTTCGCCGCACAGGATACCCCGACCTGATCAACACCATGACCAATGGTTCGAACAACACCATCAATTCCGACCTCGGTCCTCGCCGTCTCCCATTCTGCCTCCAGGAAAAGCAGAACAACGCCGAGGGTGTGGCTGCCGGTCAGAAAGCGCTCGGAGGAGCCGACAACGGCGGTACTCGCCTGTGGTGGGACAAGAAACCCCTTTAATCACATTCCACTATCTGTAAACTTTAGAAATATTCTGACAATGAAATTCAAATCATATAGTCTGATGGCCGTTATGGCGGGCGCGCTCTGCTTCACTGCTTGCAACGATGTGGAAAACATCGACGTGCAGCCCCTCAAGACCTACGACCCTCAGTATTACCAAAATCTTCGTGACTACAAGAAAAGCGATCATGAAGTCAGCTTCGCATACTACGAAGCGTGGAGCCCGATCGAAGGCGTTGAAGGATATAAGGATCCCGCATCTTGGGGCGAAAGAATGGTCGGTCTGCCCGACTCGATCGATATCGTTAACCTCTGGATGGGCATCCCGACCGCCGAAACCCACCCCGTGGCTTATAAGGACATGAAATACTGCCAGGAACAGCTCGGCACACGCTTCGTCATGCACGCCGACGCTTCCCACTATCGCCACGTGTTCACCGCCGGCGGACAGGAATATGAAATGGGAGGCTCTCCCGACGTTTCCGATGAAGTAATGGAAGCCTACGCTCTCTATATCCGCGAGCAGGTGGACGGGGCCGGCCTCGACGGTGTCGACATCGACTTCGAAGGTTGGAACAACGAAAACCTTCTTCGTCTGGTCAAACTGCTCGCCGAGCACTGGGGACCACAGGGTGCAAACCCCGACAAACTCCTCATCGTGGACTACTTCAGCGCACAGCCCTCGGCCGAATGTGAACCCTACTGCGACTACTTTGTTCAGCAGGCCTACTCCGACCAGGTTGGCTTCCTGCGCCCCTCCGACAACTATCCTATCGAAAAACAGATCTTCTGCGAACAGTTCGGCAACGGCACCATGGGCCAGACAGGAGCAAAACTCCTCGACTATGCCCGCTGGGAGCCCGGCGACGGCCGTCGTAAAGGCGGTTGCGGCGTGTATTATCTCGGCCGCAACTACTATTCAAACTCCGGAATCCCCTACAACGAATTCCGTCAGGCCATCCAGATCATGAACCCCGCAGTACATAAATAACATTTATTAACGATGAAACATAATATTTTCAAATCGCTCATCATCGGCGCTGCCACTATCGCGCTCGGCGCATGTTCGGAAGGCGACAAGTTCGACTACGATCACAATGTGGCCTTCATTGCCGGTACAGAAGTGACTCCGATCACCAAGTTTGTGGTTGAAGACACTCCGTCCACACAGATGATCTCCGTTTCGACCACCGCTCCCGTCACCGCCGACACCAAGGTGACTCTCGCAATCGATCCCTCGAAAGTCGACGACTATAATGAAGCCAAAGGCACAAACTATTTCTGCGTGCCCGACGGTTCAGCCGTGATCGAAAACCCCGAGGTGACCATTCCTGCCGGTCGTTCCTACTCCGATGCAGTCGTTGTCAAAATGCTCTCCACAGAGCAGTTTGAAGAGGGTCGCGTCTACGTGATCCCCGTGACCATCAAGGAGACAGGCATCGACGTGCTCGAACCCTCGCGCACCATCTATCTGCAGATCGCACGCGTGCTCCAGTTCACCGCGCTCGATATCTCCAACACCCGCATGTATTCCAACTTCATCTTCCCCGACAATCTGATGAAGGAACTCGGAGCGTTCACCTACGAAATCAAATTCTACTCTCGCCAGTGGCACCGCATAGCCCGTATGTGCTCGTTCACTTCCAAGAATGAAGAAAACTCCTCGATGCTCCGCTTCGGCGAAAACGGTCTGCCCGAACGTAGCCTCCAGTGGGTAAGCCCCGGCGGCTCCATCGTCTCATCGACCGAATTCGACACCGATCGCTGGTACACCCTCTCGCTCACCTACGACGGCTCGGTGCTGACGATGTATGTCGACGGCAATAAAGACGCCGAAGGAGCTTACTCCGGCACCGTCGACTTCCAGCGCATCGAACTCGGAATGTCTTGGACCTCCTATCCCAGCAGTCAGTATTTCAACGGATGCATCGCTGAAATGCGCGTTTGGGACCGCGCCCTCACTCCCGGCGAAATCAAGATGGGAATATGTGGTGTCGATGCCAAATCGAAAGGTCTCGTGGCCTATTGGAAACTCAACGAAGGCGAAGGTCACATCTTCCATGACGCCACCGGCAACGGCTACGACATGGACTGGTCTAAAACCTGCCGCGAAATCAACGAAGGCGCAGGCCTGACCTACGACCTCGACTACAGCGCCTACGTGCAATGGAACTCAAGCGACGCCAATAGATGTAGTGAATAAAACCTCCAAAACACATCGAAATTCTATTATGAAACTTAAATATATTTTAGGACTCAGCGCTATGGCGCTCGCATCAGCCGCTCTGACCTCATGCGACGATGATCAATACGATGTTGTGGGCAATCCCGACAATCTCGTCTACGTCAACATCGCCCATGACTATCCGGCCAATATGCCCAAAAACACCTATGCCTTTGATCTCTATCAGACCCCCGTCGGACCGATACTCAACGCCACTCCGGGCGATGTAGAGCTCTACGTGCAGTGTACCAAACCCGCTCCCGCCGACATCACTGTCAAATTCGAGTTGGCTCCCGAAGTCGAAGTGGACGGCCTCGATAAATTCCCCGAAAACTCCGGCATCGCGGTCACCCTTCCCGAAAACACCGTGACAATTCCCAAAGGCGCTAACCGCTCCAACTCAGTGGTTGCAAATATCGACCTGACAAATGTCGACTGGTCGAAATTCGACGGCACTGCCTACGTGCTCCCTATCCGCATCTCATCAGTGTCCGGCGGAGCCGTTGCAAGCGTTGAAAAGAACTTTGCCTATATCGGGGTCAACGTGGATCACAAAGACGGCATGATCAACCCCGGAGCTACTTCGCCCGAAGGATCTCGCATCACCGACTGCAGTGCATGGACCGGATCATATTCTGTGCCCGCCATCGGACGCTCAGGCAATATTAACATGGGCAACGTCACCGACAACAACCAGTGGACCTACGCATTCTTTATTGCCAACCATGCCGATGGTGTCAATGAAGAAGTGGTCCTCGATTTCGACCTCGGTTCCGTTCAGAAAATCAGAGGCTGCATGTTCCGCTACTATTTCGCCTGGTACACTATTAAGGACGGAACACTCTACACTTCGACCGACGGCGTTGACTACACCGAACAGGGAACACTCTCTTGGAGCGACAACGGAATCGAACGCACATTCATGTTCTGGGCTCCTACCGAAGTACGCTACATCCGCCTCATCTCCCACTCATTCTATGGTGGCACAGGCGAAGGCACTGCATTCTCTGACTTCAACGTCTACGAATAATAAATGACTCTCTCGTGACTATGCCATCTTACCTATTGATTTGATTGGAGAGTACAAAACCAGCGGCATAGTCATTCAACCGAAGAGACGGACCTTCCTCAGATCCGTCTCTTCTTTTTTTCATTTACCGGCACTTTTCGCTCAACTATTTTTACTAAATTTGTAAATCAATTAATAATTCTTTATACTATATGCGAGCTTATTTTTTTAGAAGATTTTGGTGCGGAGAGAAGAAGCATAGCGAGCTATGCGACTGAACGCAAGTCAAAAGAGCAAAAAAGAAGCCGCAGATAGTATAAAAGATAAATGAATCACTTACTATCGTTTAATTTTGAATACTTACTTAACACCCTCCACCCGCCCCTCACCATGAAGCGCATCAATCTCCTTATAATCCTGACGACTCTCTTCACGGCCCTGACCGCCAACGGCCAAAGCGTCAATGAATCGATAGCGATCGACTGCAAGATCCACGACTTCGGAACGATAAGCGAGACCGGTGGAAAGGTGAGTCATCGCTTCCGCTTTTCCAACAATGGCAATGAGCCGGTTACGATTCTTCGCGCTCGCGCCGGATGTAACTGTATCTCTACATCCCTCCCCTCTCAACCCATAGCCCCGGGATCCTCGGCATATATCACCGTCACTTTCGACCCCGACTATCGCCCCGGCCACTTCAGCAAGGAGATCGTGGTCTACAGCAACGGAAACAGATACAACCGCATCTGGGTCAAAGGCGATGTAGCCGCAGGAACCCATGACCTTAAGGAAAACTACCGCTACAATCTCGGAGCAGGCATACTCGCCGATTATAAGGTGATGAATTTCGCCACCGTTAAACCCGGATCGACAACTACAAAAACTCTCGCCGTGGCCAATGACTCGGATCGCACCGTGCGTCTTGACTTTGAGATCGAACGCGCCGACCCCTCAGTCACCATCGATTCGGGATGTATTCTAAAACCCCACTCCGAAGCATCGGTAAATATCACCGTAGCTCCTACAGCCACGTTCGCCGGTCCGAAAACCATCAAGATCTATCCCGTGGCCGACGGTCGGACACTCCAACCTATCGAAATAACATTCAAAACCAGATAGACTCTCTTCACTCTCTATCGTTTAAATTTGAAAACTTACCCAACCAAATTCAAGAATATGAAACGAATATCCCTTCTCGTTGCGGCACTGATCACACTGACAGCATCCTTTGCCAGAACCGAAAAAGGCGACTATTTAAACCCGAAACTTCCGGTGGATCACCGCGTGGCGGATCTTCTCAGCCGAATGACCACCGAAGAAAAAGTAGGTCAACTTCTATGTCCGCTCGGATGGGAAATGTATCGGATCAAAGGACGAAAAAACGTCGAAGTATCCGACACCTTCATCTCGCTCCAGAAAAACCGACATGCCGGAATGCTCTGGGCAGCCTACCGTGCCGATCCCTGGACACGAAAAACTCTTGACAACGGTCTGACTCCACGTCTCGCCGCAATGGCCGGAAATGCCATGCAGAAATATGTCATTGAACATACCCGCCTCGGAATCCCGATGTTTCTTGCCGAAGAAGCACCCCACGGCCACATGGCCATCGGAACCACCGTGTTCCCCACAGGTATCGGTATGGCAGCCACATGGAATCCCGATCTGATATCCCGCGCCGGCAAAGTGATCGCATCGGAAATACGCAGCCAGGGAGCCCACATCAGCTACGGACCCGTGCTTGACCTCGCACGCGATCCACGCTGGAGCCGCGTCGAAGAGACAATGGGCGAAGACCCGACTCTGAGCGGCATTATCGGTGCGGCCATGGTCAAAGGACTCGGTGGTGGCCAAATCAGCAAATCCGATGCCACCATAGCCACATTGAAACATTTCTTGGCCTATGCCGTGCCCGAAGGTGGTCAAAACGGCAACTATGCCACCCTTGGACGGCGCGACCTCTTCCAATATTTCCTTCCGCCATTTAAAATGGCCGTAGATGCCGGCGCGCTTTCGATCATGACATCCTACAATTCAATCGACGGCATCCCCTGCACCGCCAACACCGAACTGCTCACAGATCTGCTGCGCGACAAGTGGCACTTCAAGGGATTCACCGTTTCGGATCTCTACAGTATCGAGGGCCTCTATGAAACCCACCACATAGCCCCCACCATTCAGGACGCAGCCATCATCGCCCTCAGAGCCGGCCTTGACGTTGATCTCGGCGGCGACGCTTACCTCACTCTGATAGATGCCGTTAACAATGGCAACAAACTTGCCGCCGACGAACTCGACAAAGCTGTTGCTGCCGTGCTCCGTCTGAAATTCGAAATGGGCCTATTTGAAAACCCCTACGTCGACCCCGACAAGGCCAATCGCTTAGTCGGATCGGCCGACAATGCCGAACTTGCCTTCGAAGTGGCACTCCAATCAGTCACTCTCCTCGAAAACCACAACGCAACCCTTCCGCTCGACCCCTCGAAAGTGAGCGTGGCCATTATCGGCCCGAACGCCGACACACCCTACAACCAGCTCGGCGACTACACCGCCCCCCAAGCCGATGGACGCATCTCAACCGTTGCCGCCGCCATCAGCTCACGCCTCCCGGAAGGCAAAGCCATCTACGTTAAAGGATGTGCCGTGCGCGACACAACAGCTACCGATATCCGTGCTGCCGTCGAAGCCGCCTCCCGCGCAGATGTAGTCGTGGCAGTGGTGGGCGGATCAAGCGCACGCGATTTCAAGACATCCTATAAAGAGACCGGTGCAGCCGAAGTCAACACCGAATCACTCAGCGACATGGAAAGCGGTGAAGGATATGACCGCACATCCCTCTCACTGCTTGGCGATCAGGAAAAACTTCTCAAAGCGCTCAAAGCCACCGGAAAGCCACTCGTGGTAGTCTACATCGAAGGCCGTCCGCTCGACAAAAACTGGTGTGCCGAAAACGCCGACGCACTCCTGACTGCCTACTATCCGGGGCAAGAGGGCGGACGCGCCATTGCCTCCGTGCTGTTTGGCGACTACAATCCCGCCGGTCGACTCCCATTCACAGTGCCTCGCTCAGCCGGACAGATCCCCCTCTACTACAACAAACGCTTCCCCACGCTCCACGACTACGTAGACCTCTCGGCCTCACCCCTCTACCCCTTTGGCTACGGATTGAGCTACACCACCTTCTCCTATTCCGATCTCACCACGGATATTGACCCCATCACAGGCCTGCCACTGACAGTCACTTTCACCCTGACCAACACCGGCAACCGCGACGGCGAAGAAGTGGCCCAGCTCTATCTGCGCGACGAAGTAGCCTCGACCGTGCAACCTATGCTCCAGCTCAAAACATTTGAACGAGTGGCGCTCAAAAAAGGTGAAAGCCGTCGCGTCTCGCTCACGCTCAAGCCCTCCGATTTCGAGATCATTGATATTAACTATAAGTCAACGATCGAGCCTGGCGACTTCACCATAATGGTCGGCCCATCTTCCGCCAATCTCCCACTGCGCCACACATTTACGGTAAAATAGGGCGTCGAAAAATGTAACTGATATTTAGATGTCTATAATAGAAACTGAAAGATTAGTGCTTCGGCCTTGGAGAATAGCCGATGCCGAAGCACTTTTTAAATATGCAAGCGAACCGCGCGTGAGCGAACTCGCGCTGTGGCCATGTCACACATCGGTAGAGATGAGCCGATGGGTGATTGAAAACATCTTCATGACCAACCCCCACAACTATGCCATCGTGCTAAAATCAAGCGACGAACCGATCGGAGCCATCGGACTCGTGCCTGCTGGCGAAGAAAATCTTGCGCCACTGCCGGGCGAAAGAGAGGTAGGCTATTGGATAGGGCTTCCCCACTGGAACAAAGGTCTGACCACGGAAGCCCTCCACGCCTTCAGTGACTTTTGCCGCGACAAACTCCTTCTCTCCTCCTTGCTCATCACCACCGATCCCCTCAACCACCCCTCCCAAAGAGTAGCTCAAAAAGCCGGCTTCACCCCCCTGCCCGACACCCCGATCAACGCCTACCGCCGCAGCCTCACAAGGGAATCGCTTGCAGAATAAATTTGCCGAAGTGACAATTAATTGATATATTTGCAACGACATATTTGAGTAATCAAGAAGCGTTTGCTTTGCTTGTGTTAGAAAACGTAGGAAATTTTCTGAAGATGCAAGGAAATCAAGCGGTTCTCACGCTACATGGCGTGGGCTGCTATTTCTATACATCTTTATCTTCGGGTTTCCTACGACCTTCTAACAAAGTGTGAGCAATACAGCCCGCGCTAATTATTTTTACATCTCTTCAACATTTGCCGTTTTGAGTACTGGGTTCCGCCTCTTGATGCCCTAACTTTGCATCAACTAATCATTCAATAAACCCATTCACTCCTACTGCAATGACCGAAAAAACATTTTTCAGCCCATGGCTCAAAGATCTGAAAAAATACTCCAACGCTTGGGTGCAGATCGATACAATCCTCTCAGAAAACAACATTGATTTCGGCTTTATACCGGTGGCCAATGATATTTGGGCGCGTGACTTCATGCCTATTCAACGCCACGACGGAAAATTCATAATCTACTGTTACCAACCCAACTATCTGCAGAACAGCCAAAACAAATACATCACTGATTGCCGTGGAGCATTTCTCAGTGTAATAAGTGACGATACAATTGAACCTCAAAATGTCATTGAAACTAACCTCGTGATTGATGGCGGGAATGTCATCAAATGCATCGACAAAAACGGAAAACAGTGTGTCATAATGACAACTAAAGTCCTTTATGAAAATCCTCAATTGTCTCAATTAGAAACGATGTCGGCACTTTCAACGATATTCGATGCCGAAATAATCCTAATCCCATGGGACTGTGAAGAACCCTTCGGACACTCCGACGGAATGGTGCGGGCTCTCGCTCCGGGGAAATTGCTTCTGAATAACTATGCCGAGTTCGCTCCCAAGCTCGACAATGTGTTAAAAATGGCTCTTGAACCTCGCTTCGAAATCGTCCAACTCCAATATGGTGACAAAAAACGCGATAAAAGTTGGTGTCATATCAACTACCTTGAATTATCCGATATAATACTTGTCCCCACCGCAAGTCTCGCCTCCGATAAACTTGCACTCCGGCAAATAGAGTCACTGACCGGAAAGAAATGCTTCCCCGTTTCAATGGCATCCATTGTAGCTGAAGGTGGTGCCATGCACTGTATCTCATGGACACTCCGAGGATAATCATATCTACAAACCACATAATCATTTTCACTAATGCAAACATTTAACTCTCACATTTTAAGGATCGTACTATTCCTTTTCGTATCAATTTGCGGTTTAACGTCTTTCGCGCAAACAAACGAAAGCGAAATCAATCAATATTTTTATCCACTTCCTCAGTCTACATATTCTCAACCAGGCTCAAAAATAGAAGAACTATACGAATGGTATGGTGACGGACTTCTAAAAGTAACTTTTATACCAGACCAGCTGGGAAAAGTAAGAATATATAAGGTATATTATAAGATTTCGAATGACATTAAAAACAATCAAATTGTCAGCACCGAACAACTAGGTATGGGGGAGTCTCAAGATAAACTGATTTTATTCGCACTTCCTCATAGAAGCGGTCCTCGGACATGGACCAGAACATGGAAAGAAAATGAAAACGGAAAAGTATCCACTTATACATCCAAATATGTTTACATATCCTATTATGTGAATGGAAATCAAAGACAAAATGTAGCTGTCAAAATAGAAAAAACGACTCCTCTCAATTCCAAATCGTCAGTAAAAGAATGGTCATATTGGGTTAGAGGGATGGGACGTATTGCCACATACGGCGTATGGGGAAATGATTCTAAAAGTCCTACAGCAATATCAATTTCAACCGATATTGACACGGAATATCCCGTAGAAGAAACAACTACAATCCCATAGAAAGAAGTAAACGGCTAACCCTGATTCAGCGGAACCCAAAGCTCGGTTTCGAGCAGATCAGACACGGTGTCGGTTGGCGAATTTAGATATAGCTCCATAAACGGACTGGCAATATCGACATTCAGTTCGCTTGCCGAAAAATGGAGTACGGATAGGATCCGCTCATAAAACACTGGTAACATTTCGTAGGAACCCCGATGGGTAAACACAGCGTAGCGTCGGGCCGGTATCTTCCGCCACCCGATGCTACCCGCTGTGTCTTTAAGCATTCCGGCAGGCGTGAAATCATGATACAACACACCCGAAGCAAAGACACCCATCTCGGCATCCCCGTCCAAAAAGCGATCAATCGCAATTCCGACATAGCCAACCAATCGCGCCATGTCGCCGAACCGTTCGGTGACGTGGCGTTCTATTTTATCCCAATTGTCGCGTTCAAACTGCTCGCTTCCACACTCAGTATAGTCTCCCTCGGAAAGCTTAAAAAACAAAATACAATCAGGGATACTGTCAATTCTCCATCCCTGACGCACTAACCCATGATCTACTTCCGGCCGTCTGCGCAAAGAGTCAAGAGTCTTGACCCCGTGACGACGCATGAAATCATACAGCGCGTTGGGATATGCAAAACCGACTACACGCGAAATATCGGCATTTGAAGCGGACGGAAAGCACCTCAAAATCCTTGCTGCATATTCTGCCCGCCGGCGGTTGGCATACTTCGCTACCGACATACCTGTCAATTTCTTGAACCACTCTGACAAATTCCTTCTCGACATCCCCGCATCTCTCGCAAGCTTCTCTACAGCCACAAGTTCCGAAAAACTATTGTCGACAGTGCAATCGGTAGATGCCGCATCCTCAATCCGACGAACAACAGCTTGCAGTTTCCGCAATGTATTTTCAGGAATTTTCTCCGTCATGCTATTTTACCGAAATTGATCATCTCACAAAAAAAGAATCCACCTAATTTGGAATTTGCAGAATCATAGCCTGCATCCTGCTTTTTCGACATCGCTTGGCGAATTTGTTGACCAAAACATTGATATATTCGAAAATGTCGCAGGTCTTACACTTCATCTGTTTGCAGTCCTGTAACTTTCGCAAAGTTATTGATTTCTTTCCACGATACCAAAAGCCGACCGACAAATCAATAGACTCTGCACAAGAGTACATGATGGGCGAGGAAGCCGGGATGGCGCGGATTGGGGTGGGGAGGGTGATTTATCGGTGATTTATCGGGGGGAAAGTGCTTGTTAATCGGTAAAATTTATTAAATTTGCACGTTATATGGCGTGTAATGTCGCGTCGTGAAACGCTGAATAAATAATTAACGAACAATAACCAATAATTAAATCCAACTTAGAAAATGGAAATTTCTCACATTGAACACGTTGGAATCGCTGTGACCTCCCTTGAGGAAGCAATTCCGTTCTACGAAAACATGCTTGGTCTTAAATGTTTTGCCATTGAAGAAGTGGCTGATCAGAAAGTGCGCACCGCATTTTTCAAAGTCGGTCAGACCAAAATCGAACTTCTCGAAGCTACCGCTCCCGAAAGTGCGATTGCAAAATTCATTGAAAAGAACGGTGGCCGCGGCGGTATCCAGCACATAGCTTTCGCCATCGAAGACGGTGTGGCCAACGCCCTTGCCGAAGTAGAAGAAAAAGGCGGCAAGCTCATTGATAAAGCTCCGCGTAAAGGCGCCGAAGGCCTCAACATCGCTTTCCTCCACCCGAAATCGACATGCGGCACCCTCGTTGAACTCTGCGAGGATCCCAACAAATAAGTAAAAAGAAANTANTTCCAATCACTCATTAAGAACGATATNACAAAATGAGCAATCAGCTTGCAAAAGTACAGGANCTTATCGCCCTGCGCNNNGANGCNCGNCTNGGCGGCGGCGAAAAAGCNATCGANAAACANCACGCNCGCGGCAAATACACTGCNCGCGAACGNATNGNCCANCTCNTNGACGAAGGNTCNTTTGAAGANATCGANATGTTTGTGCGCCANCGNTGCCACAACTTCGGNCAGGAAAANAAGAGNTATCTNGGCGACGGTGTNGTNACCGGCTANGGNACAATNGANGGCCGNCTNGTNTANGTTTTCGCNCAGGANTTCACCGTGTTCGGNGGTTCGNTNAGCGAAACCATGGCNCAGAANATCTGCAAAATCATGGANATGGCCATGAAGATGGGNGCNCCCGTCATCGGCCTNAANGACTCNGGCGGNGCNCGCATNCAGGAAGGNATCAACGCACTNGCCGGCTATGCNGAAATTTTCCAGCGCAANATNCTNGCATCNGGTGTGATTCCNCAGATTTCNGCNATNCTCGGTCCGTGTGCCGGCGGTGCGGTTTATTCNCCNGCNCTNACCGACTTCACTATCATGACCAANGGNATCTCNTATATGTTCCTNACCGGCCCGAANGTGGTTAAGACCGTNACCGGCGAAGATGTGACNCAGGATGCTCTCGGNGGNGCNGAAGTNCACTCNTCGAAGANCGGNCGTGGCNCANTTNGCAGCCGAAGATGGCGAAGANTGNCTNNNNATCATCCGCAANCTCTTCAGCTANATNCCNCAGAACAANCTNGAAGANCCNCCGNTGGTNNNNTGNNACGANCCNATNGACCGTNTGGANGANTCNCTNAANGAAATCATTCCCGANTCNGCNANCCGNCCCTANGACATGTATGANGTNATCGGCGCNATNNTNGACAANGGTGAATTCCTTGAAATTCAGCGCAACTATGCTAAAAACCTCATTGTCGGCTTCGCTCGCTTCAACGGTCAGGCNGTTGGTATCGTGGCCAACCAGCCGAAATATCTTGCCGGAGTGCTCGACAGCAACGCCTCTCGCAAAGGCGCACGTTTCGTTCGCTTCTGCGACGCATTCAACATTCCTTTGGTAACGCTCGTTGACGTTCCCGGATTCCTTCCCGGCACCGGTCAGGAGTACAACGGTGTGATCCTTCACGGCGCCAAGCTTCTCTATGCCTATGGCGAAGCCACCGTACCCAAAGTGACTGTTACGCTGCGCAAGAGCTATGGCGGCAGCCACATCGTGATGAGCTGCAAGCAGCTTCGCGGCGATATGAANTATGCATGGCCTACTGCCGAGATCGCCGTTATGGGAGGTGCAGGTGCAGTCGAAGTGCTCTACGCTAAAGAAGCCAAAGCCGCTGAAGATCCCGCAGCCGTGCTTAAGGAAAAAGAAGAGGAATACAACAAACTCTTCTGCAACCCCTACAATGCAGCCCGCTACGGATATATCGATGACGTTATCGAACCGCGCAACACTCGTTTCCGTGTGATCCGCGCGCTCCAGCAGCTGGCCACAAAGAAAGTGACTAATCCTGCCAAGAAACATGGCAACATACCTCTGTAAGCCCCGAAAGGACATTGAGCTAATAAAAACACTCAGTTTTATGAAAAAAAGACTATTCTCACTGATCCTGATCATGGTTGCTGTTGCTTCCGTATCATCGGCTCAGGGCCGTCGCGGTCTGCGCATCAACGAAGTGATGGTGCAGAACGAGTCGAGCATTGTGGACGACTACGGATGCCGCCACGCCTGGATTGAACTATTCAACTCCACGTTTGGACCGCTTGAAATCTCAAGCGTGTATCTGACCACCGATTCAACACAAAAGACGATGTATGCCGTGCCGCTGGGCGATGTCAACACCAAGATGCCTAAGCGTCAGCACGTGGTTTTCTGGGCCGACGCAGCCCCCGACAAAGGCACATTTCACACATCTCTTACTCTCGAACCGGGTAAAGACAACTGGATCGGTATCTATGATGCCGACGGGATCCATCTGATCGACTCCGTAACCGTTCCGGCCACATTGCTTGCCGATCAGACATTTGCGCGTTCCATCGATGGTGAAGACCAGACATGGGAAGTGCGCGACGGATCGAATAATAAATATATTACCCCGTCAAGCAACAACATCATCAAGGATACCAACTCAAAGGTTGAAAGATTTGCAAAAGAGGATGAAAACGGGTTTGCAATGACCGTTATGGCAATGTGTATCGTGTTTGGATCTCTTCTTGTGTTGTGTCTGTCGTTCTATGTGATAAGCAAGATCGGAGCCTACGTTTCGAAACACAATAAAGCGAAATCACAGGGAGCCAATCTGCGCGAGCTCAAACGCGAAGATCATCCCGAACATGACTCCGGCGAAGAAATCGCAGCAATCGCCATGGCTCTCCACGAACACCTCGACACTCACGATCAGGAAAACACGATTCTCACGATCAACAAAGTGAAGCGAGCTTACTCGCCGTGGAGTTCCAAGATCTATGGTCTGCGCGAAACACCGCGCCACTGATCGCAACAATCAATCATAACAGACAAATCCAACCAAACAAAAAAAGATCAATCAAATGAAAGAATATAAATACAAGATCAACGGCAACACATATAAAGTGGCCGTAGGCGACATTGACAACAACGTTGCTCAGGTGGAAGTCAACGGCATCCCCTACAAGGTTGAGCTCGACGCCACGAAAAAACCGGTGAAAGTAGTATCTTCTCCGCGTCCGTCGGCAGCCCCGCGCACTGAGAGCGGCGCCAAGGTGATATCCAAACCCGCAGCCAGCGGCACCGGTGGTCATCAGGTAAAGGCACCTCTGCCCGGCACAGTGCTCTCAGTAGCTGTAAAAGTGGGCGATAGCGTAAAAGCGGCCGACACCGTAGCAGTGCTTGAAGCGATGAAGATGGAAAACGCAATCCACGCAGGCCGCGATGGAGTAGTAGCAGCTGTCAATGTCAACCCCGGCGACGCCGTGCTTGAAGGCGCACCGATCATAACCCTCGAGTGAAGCCAAATTTAACCGCAAAAAGTTATGACCGAATTTTTTTCACAAAACCTACAGCAGTTCTGGGAGCTGACAGGTTTCTATAATGCCACCTGGGAGCATTTCGTGATGCTTGCAGTAGGCCTCTTCTTCATCTGGCTTGCCATTAAAAAGGATTTCGAACCGATGTTGCTCGTGCCGATCGGATTCGGTATGCTTATCGGTAATATACCGTTCAACACCACAGCGGGTCTTGAAATCGGTATCTATGAAGAAGGATCAGTGCTAAATATTCTCTACAACGGTGTGAGCGCCGGATGGTATCCGCCGCTGATCTTCCTCGGAATCGGCGCGATGACCGACTTCTCGGCCCTAATCGCCAACCCGAAACTGATGCTGATCGGGGCAGCGGCCCAGTTTGGTATTTTCGGAGCATATATGGTTGCATTGCTTCTGGGCTTTGCACCCGATCAGGCCGGTGCAATCGCAATCATCGGTGGTG
>JAAVEX010000076.1 GCA_014801065.1 Barnesiella sp. | reverse complement strand
GGATGGCGGAGCCGTAGCAGCCGGGGTCGTCGACGTAGACGCGCACGGGGAGGTCGGGGCGGCGGTTGGCGGTGCGCAGCCGTTCGATCGGGAGGATTACGGATGATTCAAGGCGCGTCATGGGGCGGCGCAGCCATTTCTGAAAGTGGTAGAGATGGTTGACGGCACAGGGACGGGTGTCTTTGTCGGGGCTTAGATGCATGCGGCAAAGATAGTATGGGAATGGCGGGCGGGGATGCGAAATCGTCGGTTTGGTTGGATCGGCCGAGCACGGTTGATGGACTTGACGGGCGGCTGAAGATTTTTTTTGGGGGGGAATTTGGATGGTGGTTGGTTGTTTGGATCGGCCGAGCACGGCCGATGGACCTGACAGTCGGCTGATGTTTTTTTGGGGGGACGGGCGGTGGAAGATGTGGGTGGAGGAGGGTTATTTGACCCAGGATTGGGGATTTAGGGTCTGGCTGCCTTTTCGGATTTCGAAATGGAGCATCGGTTTTCCGTAGCGGGGGTCGACTCCAACCTTACCGACGGATTGGCCGGCTTTAATGGCTGAGCCGGCTTTTACAGCAGGAGAAGAAATGTTATAGAACACCGTAATATATGCCCCATGGCGGACCATCACGGAGTAGTTACCATCATGGTTCTGGAATATTCGAGAAACCGTGCCATCAAAAATAGCACGTGCAGTGTCCGTTCCGTCGAGAATTATTTCAATGCCGGTGCTACTCGGCTGTCCGGCCACTGAGCCGTATTTGCCAATGATTCTATAAGGAGATGCTACCGGGAAGAGCATAGAACCGCGTGCATCCTCAAAGCGGCGTGTCATTACTGCATCGGGATCAGAATTGTTGATAGGAGCTTTGGGAGAGGGAGCTTTTGGAGTAGGCTGAGCCGGCTTTGCGGGCTCGGTTTTCGGCGAGGATTTGCCGGGACTTGACTTTGAAGGCGCCGGTGTGGATTGCTTTTGTTTACGTTTCTCAGCATCTTTACGTTTCTGTTCTTCACGCGCCTTTCGTTCGCGTTCACGGCGTTCGGCCTCACGGCGTTCCTTTTCGCGGCGTTCGGCCTCGATCATACGGGAGATTTCAGTGTCGATGTTGCGCAGGCGCAATTTTTCTTTATCGAGGGCCTGTTTCAGCGATTTACCATCAGCTTCAAGCTGAGAATGAAGCTTACCGGCCTCGTCACGGCGAGCCAAAAGCTGAGCCTGATCGAGACTCAGCGCATTGAGTGATGATTGGCGCTGCGACTGAAGTTGTGAAAGTTGCTGACGCTTGTTTTTTATGTTTTCGGTGGCACGACGAATCTCCTGTGTCTTTCTCTTTCGCCACTCACCAAACTGGCGTACGTAGCGAATGCGAGCGTAGGCCTCTCTGAACGAGCGAGACGAAAAAATATATGATAATTCATCGGTGAACCCGCGCGATGTCTGCAGCTTGCGAAGCGCCTTCTTATAGGACTCCTTTAAGGCATCAAGTTTAGCATCAAGCAAACGTATGGAGTCCTCGGCAAGACGAATCTCGCCGTTGATCTGCTCGACTTGCTGACGGGTTGCGGCAATCTGCGACTCCTTCTGGTCGATCTCACCGCGAAGCAGATTGAGCTGCCGGAGCGACTGTTCGGTCTGTTTCTGATTGTCGGATAGCTTTTTGGTAGCGTCGGATATGCGCTTCTGCGTTGCAGTTTTTTCTGATTTAGCAGATTTAATGGTGCGCTGCTGTTTCTGCGCCGTTGCCATCAACGGAGCGGCGGTGAGAAGCATAACAATTATAAATCTAACGATAGCTATCACGATAAGAAAATGAGATCAGAGTTTTGAAATTATTTTACTGATATCAGAGGAGGAAATGCGTTTGTAATCCTTTCCAATGGAAGGAACGCGAAGATCGACATCACCATTCCATTTAGCTTTAGAGAGATTCCACTGCAGGGATGCGTCAATGACAGATTTTCCTCTTTCGTAGCTCACTGATATTTCGGCAGACATCGGGCCGGCGGGGGTAGAAACCGGGGTATCATACACGCACGTCACAGGAGGATTAGCGCCACTCTGACATATCAACGCACTAAGCAGATCGGCCGGCGAAAACCGGAAACCATAGTCGACGCCTTTAAGCGCTCCGCGAGGAATAAGGATCCACTCGTCGGCCGACACGCGTTCTTTTTCCGCCTTATCAAAAGCGGATACAGAGGCAGTAGGCTGACCGGGGACAAACAGGCGACCCAGAAGGATATCCTGCACGTTGGCCACACTTACATTGAAACCACTCAGAAAGCTCCGGATACTTTCCTTGGCATAACTCTTGTGGATTTTGTCGATGACTGTGACGGAATCGGACGTGAGATAAAGGCTACCCACCTCAAAACCGAAGTATTTCAACATGATCATCACGCTTTTGTCGCGTTCCATTATCGCCGTTCCGGAAATGGAAATATTTTTAGGACGATTGATCTCGACAGTCACGGGTACGCGCAGCCGCTGCCAAGAGCCATAGGAGCCGATCACGGCTGAAAGCTGCCGATCAATGTCGGCATCCGATTGCAATGTCGGTGACGACGACACGGCGGCAGGTTGTGTCGCAACATTTTTGCTTGATCCACACGATGCGATTCCAACAAGCAACAGCGAGGAAAGGCACACCGTCAGCGATCTGAGAAACAGGGTATATTTCAGGGAAATGTTCATTCGAAGAAAAATGTTTTATTGCTTACCTTACGTTGAAGCAGCTCATTGTCGGGGTTAAGTTCAAGCGCCTTGGTCCAAAATTCGAGAGCTTCATCGGGGTGTCCGTTCATAAAATAGATGTCACCGGCATGTTCAAGAACGTCGGCCGACACCTCATCTTCGGATTCAAGCACTTCGTTGATCACTTCAAGAGCGCGCACATAGTCCTTACGTTTGAAAAGCACCCAAGCGTAAGTGTCGAGAGTGTTGTCGGACGATACACCAGTCTGCATCTTTTCCAATTCAAGGGCTCTTTCCACCTTTAATTGAGCCTGATCGAGATCGACATTCTCACACGCCATATAGTAGGCCACGTTGTTGAGCAGCACGCTATTGTAGGGGTCGAGTTCGAGGGCCTTACGATAACAATCCCACGCCTTGTCGGCATTCTTCGACTGGAAAGCTACATCGCCGTAAAGTCCATAGATCTGCGACACGGCAGAATGGTCGGTGGTATCGACCACAGCCATTGCCTTATCGAGCATTTTATTAGCACTATCATAGCGCTTACGGGCCACTTCGATCGACGAACCCTGAAGAAAAATCGAACTATTGTCGGGGAAATATCCGGATGCTTTTTCGATGGTTGACGCAGCATTGTCATAGTCGTCCATAACAAAATAGATCGACGCGAGTGTCTGCCACATTTCGGGAGAGTCGGGATTCTGTTCAAGCGCATAGGAGAACTGCTCGGCAGCGCCGGCTTTGTCGCCCTTAGTATAAAGGTAAGATCCGAAGAGAGTGCGCACCCGATCATTATAGGGATATTGCGCTGCAAGGTCGACCAACAGATCGCTGACGAGAGAGTCGCTCATGACGGTCGAATCACCGTCCTCGTTGGCGATGAACGACTGAAGGATCTGAATCTTAGTGTCGGCATCGAGATCGGGATATTTCATGGCCTGAGAGATCTCTCTCACAGAAGAAGCAGTGTCGCCTATGATCATATAGCCCTGAGCACGTGAATATAGCGCCACACCGCTCGAAGGATCGGCCTCAACGGCCTTATTATAGAAGATCATTGCGGAATCGGCATCGCCGAGGCGGGCATAAATATCCGCCATCACGAGCATGCGCTCAACGGATCTCGGATTGTCGTCGACATAGCGACGGATCTCGCGTATGATAGATGCGGTGTCGCCCAGAATACTATAGTATCTCGTGCGTTGAGCGATGGTTGTTTCGTCGATACCGGTGTATTTTTCAATGTCGTCCAACACGGTCAACGCCTTGCGGATGCTGTCGTTATCAAAAGTGTAAGCCAAAGCAGTGGCGTAAGCAGATCCGGTGACCCTCGGGTCGTCCGACGCGCCATACAGGCGGCGGAAAATATCGATCGCTTCAACGTTCATCCCCTCGTTGGCATAAGCAGCGGCGAGCCTCATTCCGGAAGTATTGTCGGATGGGTTTGCAACCACATAGCGACGCATCAGGTCGAGCCCCTCGCGTGCAAGGCGGGATGAATCGTTTTGAAATATCAGATATTGATATAGGCCATAGTCATATCCCAGATATTTATCGTCGGGGTTGAGTTGATATGCCCGGCAAATCATGTCGAAATAAGCGTCGGTACTGTCGTCGGCTTCGTATCGGAGCGCTTCCATAAATATATAGTCGGACTTGGCAGCATCGGAACGCTTACGGGAATTAACCGGCTTCGATGCGCCTCCAATAAACTGCGTCATGGCGAGCAGGAATGCCACTGCAAGTATGCAAGTCTTTGCCTGAGGCCATTTGATATTTCTGTTATATCGAGCCATTATATAAGTAAGTATTCAAATTTAAATGATAGTAAGTGACGAAAAGCTTTATATTGAACACTTACTGATCTCTTTCAGTTTATTTGAGGCCGGTGTGGCCGAAGCCGCCCTCGCCTCTTTCAGAAGCTTCGAGGGAGTCGGCCGTAGTCCATTCCACGCGGGAATAGGGAGCAACGACCATCTGGCAGATGCGTTCACCGCTTTCGATAGTGAATGGGGTTTCGCCGAGATTAATCATTATCACCTTGATTTCGCCACGATAGTCGGCATCGATTGTTCCCGGAGTATTGACCAGTGTAATACCATGTTTGATAGCAAGTCCGCTTCTGGGGCGGAGCTGACATTCGTAGCCTTCGGGGAGCTCGATATGCACTCCGGTAGGGATCAGCAAGCGCTGCATCGGTTGGATCACTACCGGCTCGTCGAGCCAAGCTCTCAGATCCATTCCTGCGGAATGCTGAGTGGCGTATGACGGGGCGGGATTGTCGGAATGGTTGACTATTTTAACTCTAACTTCGTTCATTTGTCGGGATTATGGTGTCAGAAAATGATTCCGAGGCGCAGACATGCCAGGCTGAGGCCGTCGACGTCGATCCGGCGATCGCCTATCGAAAAGGGACGCATGGCGTTGTAGACGTAACTGAGCGTTATATAGCTTTGGAATGACTTTCCGCCTGCGAGATTGAATCCGAGTCCGGGCGAAATGTAGGCTGAGGTCTGGCTATCTGTTTCGGTGAGATTGTTGAAGACCACGCCGCCTCTCAGATCCATGAATACGAGCGAGGGACGCGATGTGAAGCTCGTGCGGAACATTGCATAGACCGGAAATGATCGCACACTGTTGCTCACCATCATATCGACTTCGGCACCTACGCCCAGCAGATCTATCCAGCTATTGCGATAGCCCAAGAATGCGTTAAGGCTCACATTTGAGAGATCGTTGCTGGTCATATCGATGGCACCGCCTATTTCCGCACCCCAGGCAAAATGATTCCAACCGGTCACCTCGCGCGGAGCCTTATCGGCAGCGGCGGAACTGAGAGCGACTACGATTGAAATAAGAATTAAATGTATCTTTTTCATATTCAATTGCAAAATTAATAATAATTCGGCTATGCACGTCAATTGTGGGACGTTATTTTTTCACAAGATGCAGGCATGCCCAATTGTCGCGTGAGATCATGTCGGTTGGTTCAAGCCCGTAAGGCTTGGCGGCTTCAGTGACCACCTCGACATCTTCTACATAAAATCCACTTAAAAACATGCGGCCTCCCCTACGCAGGGTCGAGGCGTAACGATCGATATCGGCCGTGATGACATTGCGGTTGATATTGGCGATAAACAGATCGGCAGAATCGGCCATGTCCGACAATGCGCTGGCGTCGGAGTTGATCAGCTCCACGTCGGGTGTATGATTCAACGAAATGTTTTCGAGAGCATTAAGATAGGCCGGGCGGTCAATCTCTATCCCGACGGCTTTTCTTGCGCCGAGCATCTTCGACAGGATGGCGAGGATTCCGGTGCCGGTGCCCATATCGATAACGTCCTCCCCTACAGGAGGATGTTTCAGCAGGCTGGAGATCATGAGCCACGTGGTCTGATGGTGGCCGGTGCCGAAGGCCATCTTGGGATCGATCACTATGTCATACCTGCACTTGGGCACATCGGCATGAAATGAGCTGTGGATCACCACCTGATCCTGGACCACGATCGGTTTGAAATAATTTTTCTCCCATTCCGAGTTCCAGTCCTGTCCTTCGATCAGCGTAGCTTTCCAGACAGCGGTGGTTTGAAACGGGATCATTTTCACGAGCGATTCCATCGATGGATCGTAGCTCTCGGCGCGTATATAGGCATCAAGGCCGTGGGCGTCGGCCACAAAACTTTCAAAACCGGCATCGGCAAGCACAGCTGCAAGCAGATCGGTCATATCCTCGGTGCAAGGATCGAGTGAGATTCTTACATCAATATAATCATTCATAAGCGTAAATGCGAAATAATGTGGGGTGTGTGAGTGATGAATGGTCCGGGTGGCAAAGGGGCTGAATTTACTTCTTCTTACGCCACTTGAATATTCGCTTTCCGACCTGAAAGGCGAGCACGGCGTAGTCGATATAGTTCAGCGACCCGAGCAACTTGCCCATGATTCCTCTGCCGGTGGTGAATCCGCTTCCAAACCGTTTCATCTCCTCCATGGTCTGATATTTGACCATTTCATATTTGGCCAGAGAAAAGGCGCGCCTGTAGCGCAGCTCGTCGATGGAAAACCCCTTGGGTTCGATCGGCTCATCAGTTTCGACACGTTTCATATCAGTGGAGAATTAATCGGGTTATAAATCGGGAAATAGGATTGATGATAAGCTGCTTTCTGAAGGCAAAGACCACGAGCACGATAAACAGGTAGATACCGGCCACGATCACTGAACTCCAAACAGTACCAACCGATTGGGCAAGCAGATGTGAAAGCGCGACCGACAGGAAAAATATAACGGCCGCACCAGCGAAAAACATAATGACCGCCAGCGCCACCATGGAGAGCAATATGGTAGCTTTTTCGGCCACCGTAAGCCGAGTGTATTCAAATTTCAGCGTTGCGAGCTGTTTGATCCGCTGCCAAAGCGACTGGATCTGAGAGGAATCTTCCATGATTTTCTAAGATATAATATGCAGAAATTGGGACAGTTTCTTAGGGAGTGTTCGGTTGCGAGACTTGATTAGAACGAATCGGCGATGAGATTTTGAAAAACCGACAATCCCGCCCATGCTCTCAGGCCATTTCAACAGGCTATGACAGCACCGGGCGGGAGTGGACTTTCAAGTCTTTTTCTCCGATCGACTGTTCTCACCGCAATCGGGATGCGCCATAAATATAGCGCCACACTGCGGAGAGGGATAGCTAATGCTTTTTATCGATCAATCACTCGTCAATATCGGCAGTCAACTGTGCAACGAGCGAATCAATCTCGCTTTCGGTGCAGAGAATGCCTTTTTTCTGAAGAGTTTCCTTGATCTTGCGGCGGAGGTCAGAGCCTTTTTCGGGCGCGAAAAGAACGGCTGCCGTTGCTCCAACGAGCGCACCGCCTAAAAAGCAGTAAAGAAGTGTTGTCTTACTCATTGTTTTAATTACTTTAGATATTTATAGTCGATCCGGAACGGTATTCCTTGACGATTTATTCGTTGATTTCGATCTGCTCTTCGAGCTCTTCTGCGAGCTGATCAAGATTTTTCTTGCTTAACTTAACGCCTTTCGATTTCAGATAATCGGCGATTTTATTACGGGTGTTTGAGCCTTTGTCGGGCGCGAAAAGCAGACCTACCGCTGCTCCAACGAGAGCACCACCGGCAACTGCGAGTACGATGTTTAATGGTTTCATGACAATTATATTTTGAATTTGATTAATAAACTTACATCTACATAACGCATACCGCGACAAAAAGGTTCAATATGGCGGCCGGCCGTCATATCAGCCGTAAAATTAATCTTTTTCATCGAATCACGCAAACCGGTCGGGAATTTTGATCCAGCCCTTGAGTCAAGCATGAGTCAAGATAATGTACATGAGTCAAGATAATGTAAGAGAGTGTTTGAATTTAAACCAAATTAAATATTAAAGAATGGGGGTTCAATTTTTGATTTCATCACAAAGGATCTTTTGGGCGCTTTTTCAAAGCTTTCATCAGTCGCAATGCCCGCATTGCCCCTTCTTCAATTTTTAAAAATCATCCCAAAATCTCTCTTTGTGCTAAAATCATTTAAATCCAAACACTCTCTAAGAGTGTGTTTTTTAATAATCAGAGGGGCACAAATTGGGAATAATTCATTACTTTTGTAGAAAATATCATTTAATCACATTAAAACAATTGCCATGAGAAAATTTGCAAGTCTTGCTCTTGCTGCGGCATGTCTGCTCGGTTCGTCGACTCAGCTATCGGCGGAATCGGTGGCCAACTATGAGGTGGTCCCCCTGCCCCAGAGAATAATTCCGGGCCGCGATAAAGCATTCGTGCTCAACAGCAAAACATCTATCTGCTATCCCAAATCCGATGCGTCGCTAAAGCGCAACGCCGAACTTTTGGCCGAATATCTGAAAACGCTCACCGGCTATTCTCTTAAAGTGAAGGCAGGATCGGCCAAAAGCAATGCCATACTTTTGTCGGCCGATCTGAAAAACGATAATGCCGAGGCATATACAATGACCGTGGGTCACGACCTCATCCGCATCGACGGAGCGAGCGCCGCAGGCAATTTCTATGGCATCCAGACTCTGCGCAAATCTGTCGATGCCACCCGAACGGGCGAAATAACATTTCCTGCAGTTGAAATCAGTGATGCCCCCCGATTCCCCTATCGCGGAGCCCATTTCGACACTTCGCGCCACTACTTCCCCACCGATTCGGTCAAATCATTTATCGATATGCTGGCGCTGCACAACATCAATCGCTTCCACTGGCATATCACCGACGATCAGGGCTGGCGTCTGGAAATCAAAAAATATCCGCTGCTCACCGAAGTTGGTGCGCGGCGCGACGGCACTTGCATCGGGAAAGACTTTGAAAGCTCCGATTCTATTCCCTACGGAGGATATTACACTCAGGACGAAGCACGCGATATAGTTAAATATGCCGCTGACCGTCACATCACCGTGATTCCTGAAATCGATCTTCCCGGCCACATGCTTGCCGCTCTTACCGCTTACCCCGAATTGGGCTGTACGGGAGGACCGTATGCCGTTTGGCAGAGATGGGGCGTGGCCGATGATGTGCTTTGCGCCGGCAACGACAATACGCTCAATTTCATTGACGATGTGCTGGCAGAAGTGGTCGACATCTTCCCCTCGGAATATATCCATATAGGCGGGGATGAATGTCCGAAAGTGCGCTGGGAGAAATGTCCCAAGTGCCAGGCCCGCATAAAAGAACTTGGACTCAAATCCGATGACCATAGCACGGCCGAGCAGAAGCTGCAGAACTTCGTGATGAGCCGTGCAGCACAATCGCTTGCTTCCAAAGGGCGTAAAATGATCGGATGGGACGAGATAATCGAAGGCGGACTCTTCCCCGGAGCCACGGTTATGTCATGGCGTGGTGTTGAAGGCGCGCGCGAAGCAGCCCGTCAGGGCCATGATGCGATCATGACACCCACCAACTATTGCTACTTCGACTACCTTCAGTCGCAGGATGCGAGCCGCGAACCGTTCGGGATCGGAGGATATGTGCCGGTCAGCAAAGTGTATTCTCTCGAACCGACCGAATCGCTTAGCGACACTGAAGCCAAACACATACTCGGCGCGCAGGCCAATCTATGGACCGAGTATATCTCGACGCTCAACCATGTGCAGTACATGGAATTGCCGCGCCTTGCCGCTCTCAGCGAAGTGCAGTGGCTGCAACCGGAAGCCAAAGACTACAATGCGTTTACCCATCGCCTGCTTCCGCTGATCAACCACTATCGCCGATTGGGCTACAACTATGCACCGCATATTTTTGACGTGCAGGGCGGTCTGGTCAGCGATCCGGCCAACCATGTGATCGTGGCCGATCTGCGTACGGTCGATGATGCGCCGATCTATTACACACTCGACGGCACGACGCCAACGGCTTCTTCCACGCTCTACACCTCACCGGTTAGCATTGACCACACCGCAACATTCAAAGCCGTGGCTATCCGCCCCGAAGGCAACAGCCCTATCCTCGTTGACAGCGTATCGTTCAACAAGGCTACTTCATCGGCTGTCGAATTGCTGACCACTCCCCATTCGCGCTACAAGGCTCCCGGATCGCTGCTCACCGACGGACGCTTCGGCGGATCGAGCTTCAACACCGGCGAATGGATCGGCTATGAGAACACTCCTCTTGTGGCACTGATCGATCTTGGCAAAGTGCAGTCAGTCAGCAACGTCGGATTCAACGCACTGGTCGACGCACTCAACTGGATCATGGATGCCCGCAGCATGAAAGTTGAGATTTCGACCGACGGAACTAACTTTACCACCGTAGGCGATGAAAGCTATCCGGAAATGACAGGCTACGAAACCAAGATAGCCCATCACAATATCAGCTTTCCTCAGGCCGATGCACGCTATGTCAAAGTGACAATCGGCTGCGAGACAAAACTACCCCAGTGGCAGGAAGCAGGGGCAGGCAAGCCCGGATTCCTGTTTGTTGACGAAATTGTGGTGGATTAACCGCTGTCAATTGCAAATAAACTTAAAACAATAATAATCATTCTCAAAATCAGGGCAACGGATTTGCACCATCCGTTGCCCTGATATATTTTTGTCATGGAAAATAATTCACACTCTCACGCTTATACACTCTCTCCAAGTCAGAAAATACCAACCATGTCAAAAAAAATAACCTTTTCTTCCCCTAGACTTGCTTTAATACTTACAGCCCTGATCGCCACGGCATCTACCGTTTTTGCCCAGCAGATCACCGTGGTGGATTTCATCCGTCCGGGCGAACGCACACTTGAAGAAGCCTATATAGTCGACTTCGTTGACCGCGCGCCCCAGTTTCCGGGCGGCGAAGCAGCCATGATCCACTTCATCAACACCGAGCGTAACTATCCGCGCGATGCCTTCGAAGCCCGTCAGCAAGGGCGTGTGATGTGTGCGTTTATTGTCGATGTCGATGGTTCGATCCTCAACATCTCCATTCAGCGCGGACCATGTCAGAGCCTTAATAATGAGGCTGCACGCATCATAGCATCGATGCCACGTTGGGAAGCGGGAGTGTTAAACGGACGTAAGGTCCCCGTGTGCTATTTTCTGACCATACCGTTTCGTCTTTGATTTTAACGACACATTATATAATATAGCATGAAATTGTACGTTTTTCTATTATGAACCGCAACATTTCAGCTATCGTCCCACAGTTTTGTCGCGCTGCAGCCTCGCTGTTGCTCGTGGCTGTTGCCACAACTGCGAACGCCGGCGACTCATCTCCCGCCTACAATTTTCTTAATGTCACATCCTCGGCCCGCATCTATGGCCTCGGCGGAATCAACATCACCACCGTCGACGATGATATCAACATTATCGATCAGAACCCTGCACTGCTCGGCCCGGAATTCGACATGCAGCTTGGCCTAAATTACATGCGATATATCGGCGACTCCAATTTTGCCGGAGTGCGCTTCGGCAACCGCGCATCCGACCACGGAGCATGGGCCGTCGGAGTGCAATATTTCGGCTATGGATCAATCAAGGGCACCGATGAATCAGGCAATCTGACAGGCGATTTCTCGCCAAAGGATGTGAATTTCAATGCCACTTACTCCCATGACATCACTGAATCTCTCCGCGGTGGCATCACACTGAAAGGACTGTTCAGCTCCTATGGGGAATATTCGGCTATGGCTGTGGCTACGGATCTCGGTATCAATTATTACGATCCTGACAGGGATTTGTCGTTTTCAGTCGTTGTGGCCAATCTCGGCGGACAGGTCAAGCGCTTTCAGGATGCTTACGNTCNNCNTCCNNTCGNTCTNCGTATGGGNNGGTCGCAATCGTTCGGACNTCTGCCNGTGCGCTTCTCGGTGACAGCCTGGAATCTGACGAAATGGCATCTTCCTTACTACGAAACAGGCGATGGATCGTCGACCGAGGATTTCAAGATCAAGGATAGTTTCATGTCAAACCTCATGCGCCACCTCGTGTTTGCAGCCGATTTCATCCCGTCGGAAAAATTTCATGTCTCCTTAGGATATAATTATAAGACCCGCACCGATATGTCGACCTACTCCCGCAATTTCCTTTCAGGATTTTCGATCGGAGCAGGCCTGAATGTCAAGTCCTTTAAATTCGGTCTGGCATACTCACAGCCCCACAGCGGAGCATCAACATTTATGGTCAACATCTCGACAAATCTTTCAGAACTTATCAACTGATCTTTTAATCAATCATAACCTCCGGATTTCAACTGCAATGGCACAAAAACCACTTATCACCATAGCGATCGACGGCTACTCTTCATCGGGCAAAAGCTCAATGGCCCGTCAGCTGGCAGCCTCCATCGGCTACCGTTATATCGATTCCGGCGCGATGTATCGCGCCGTAGCTCTTTATGCGCTTCGTCACGGCATGGCCACGCCCGACGGTCAGGTAGACACACAGGCACTCGTCGCTGCACTGCCAGATATCAAGATAGATTTCAGTGTGGCAGATAATCGTCAGCAGACCATGCTGTGTGGCGANCCNGTGGAAGATGAGATCCGCTCCATGAAAGTGAGCAATGTNGTTTCGCCCGTGGCGGCCATACCACAGGTGAGACACGCCCTGGTTGCACTACAGAAGCAGATGGGAAGNGAGAAAGGAATCGTCATGGACGGACGAGATATCGGNACCACGGTNTTTCCGGATGCTGAGATGAAAGTGTTTGTCAACGCTTCNGCCCAGACCCGAGCCCAGCGACGCATGCAGGAACTAATTGACAAAGGAGTGCCNACCACCTANGAAGAGGTGCTTGCCAACGTGGTGGGACGCGACCATATCGATGAAACGCGCGAAGAGAGTCCGCTACGCCGTGCCGACGACGCCGTNTTGCTCGACAATTCAACTATGACTATCGAACAGCAAAACGCATGGCTGATCGACCTATACAATAAGATTATCGGTCAATGAGCGCCTCATCAGGCAATATCATCGTCGAAATCGACTCTGACTCCGGATTTTGCTTCGGGGTGACATCTGCCATTTCCAAAGCTGAAAACGAACTGGCCGGTGGGGGCAAGCTATATTGCCTCGGCGATATCGTACACAATTCGGATGAGGTNGAGCGCCTTCAACGCAAGGGACTTATCACCATTTCGCATGAGGATCTCGATCATATNGACGGCGAGAAAGTNATGTTACGCGCCCACGGCGAGCCACCGTCCACCTATGCCAAGGCACTGGANCGGAAAATCAGCATTATCGATGCCACATGCCCGGTAGTNCTCCAGCTACAGCGACGCATCAAGGCCACTTTCACACGCACGGACCCTCCGCAGATCGTGATCTACGGTAAGTCGGGCCATGCCGAGGTAAATGGTCTGGTGGGACAAACTGATGGAACCGCAATAGTGATTGAATCNGCNNCCCAACTCGACAAAATNGACTTCAACCGACCCATANCCGTCTACTCNCAGACCACCAAAGAACTGGAAGCTTACCGCGATATATGCAATGAGATCCGNTCGCGCGCTGCCAATCCCGACAATGTTGAATGTCACGACACGATATGCCGACGTGTGTCAAACCGCGTACCTGCAATCACCGCTTTTGCCTCTGCCCACGACGTGTTGCTGTTCGTTGCCGGGAAAAAGAGCAGTAACGGACGAGTGCTTTTCAATCAGGCTTGTAAAGCCAATCCAAGGACATATCTCATTTCCAATCCATCGGAAATAAATCCCGAATGGCTAACCGGAGCCACATCAATCGGAATAGCCGGAGCCACGTCGACTCCACGATGGCTAATGGAGGAGGTGAGCGACGAAATAAAACGACTTCTGACCATTTCATGAAACCACATTACTTCTGCCACACTATAGCTTTAACGCTTATCGCTTCGGCTATCTCATGCAGCGAAACAGGTTCGGCCGATGAAACAGCTCAGCAGCATCACAAAATAGAGCCTGTCGATTCGCCGGCCTATTATCTCGGACGTCAACACGCTCAGGAACTGATGGACCAATGCTCAACCACCGGTCAGATACGTGACCGTCTTCTCGACCTCCGCGCACGCGAACATATCATCCGTTCGCAGATCAGCGGATCGTCGGCCGACGCTTATATCGAGGGAGTTGAATCGCAGTTATCCGAATCGGGCGACACTCTGGCCAACGTCATTAAATAGGACCGGATCTTGCTTGCCCCATAGTCATTTATTTCGTAAATTTGCCAATTATGCGTGCAATCATACGATTGCCTTAGAGAGTGTTTGAATTTAAACCAAATTAAATATTATATAATGGGATTTCAATTTTTGATTTCATCACAAAGGATCTTCTGGGCGCTTTTTCAAAGCTTTCATCAGTCGCAATGCCCGCATTGCTCCTTTTTCAATTTTGAAAAATCATCCCAGAATCTCTCTTTGTGCTAAAATCATTTAAATCCAAACACTCTCTTAATAAACACTCTCTTAATAAACGCAAGTATAAACAATAAATAATCATTATCATAATGTCTGATCAAATGCAATTCTGCCCTAATTGCGGCACAAATCTTCCTTCAGGATCAAACGTATGCCCGCAGTGTGGCATTCCTCTGAACGGCAATAAGTCTCAGTTTGTCCAGACCACACCCGCCATTCCAACCCCCACAATTCCTCAGGGCCGGCCAAATATAAATACTATGCCTACCGCTCCCAAGCCTTCTAAAAGCAACACCGGATTGATACTTGGCATAGTGGGCGGAGCGATCGGAGCAATCGGTATCGGCATCGGTCTTTATTTCTTCCTGTCAAAGGAACCGTCCACTGAACCTGTGTTGGACTCCGACTTCTATAAACCGATCGAGACCACTCAAATAGATGATGGTCAGCAAATAATCGAGACGGATTTTGATGTAGCGTTCTCGAAAGTGTATCATAACGAACTGCTCACAAACAGCGATCTTGTAACATTGACAAGCGACGAGCTACGCATACTCCGCAACCTTCCGTTCGCACGCCATGGACGTAGATTCAAATCGGCTGATCTGCAGTCCTATTTCAGCCAGTTTGAATGGTATAGTCCACTCTATTCAGATGTAAGTCTGAGCAGCCTTTCCGATAACGACCGCACAAATATCAACCTCATCCAGAATTATGAACGTTAAGTGTATTCATATAGCGATCGTTGTTACATTAGCTGCCTCAGGGTGTTTAAAAAGCAATTCGTCCGGTTCTGCACCGGCTGCCGACTCTGTAGTTACTGCTACTTCGAAAGCAGATGAATCCGCCACACAGACAGCCTCTACCGATCCCAAAAAGCAGGCTCTTCTTGAAGCATATCCCGAAATGATAGCTTCAATAGAAGATAATGTCCTGACATTCACTGACGGGACCACTATGATCTACGATGATGGCCGCGAAAAAGACTTTGTGACAGCGCTTGACGAGTCGGATCCGGAGGATATGTTTTTCGTGGCCTACGATTCGTCGACCACCCCTGAATATCTTCACGATCCCGGACGCTCCCGCTCTGAGGAGCTGTTTAAAAAGCTCTATGGCAACTCTGCCGATCAGGTAAAATCACAGTTGGTCACCGTGGACTGGATCGGTGAAAAAGTGAAATTCACCGGCCGCAACGGAGCAGCCGATTCTCTGCAGAAAGTAGCCGAGGAATTGCGACTATATCCCGACCTTGCGGGATGGCTCAAAAGCTCCGGTACATTCTATTGGCGTTCGGTTAGAGGCGCGAAACGCCTGTCGGCCCATTCCTACGGGATCGCTTTCGACATCGGCGTTGATCGCTCGGACTATTGGCTTTGGAAAAATCCGGGTGCATCAGAAACAGCCAAAATAACCTACCATAACCGCATCCCCAAACAGATTGTCGAAATATTTGAGAAACATGGATTTATATGGGGCGGCGCATGGTATCACTATGACACTATGCACTTTGAGTATCGTCCGGAAATACTTCGCTACGCCCAACTGACCAAACAATCGCAATGACTTCGAAGATTCTAACACTGCCTATAATTGCTGCCATCGCCACGCTTTCGGCCTGTTCCGGAAATGCAGGAGGCAACAGCTCTGACAACACCGCTGCCGATTCGGTCTCTGCCGACTCAACATCAGAAATCGAGGAGATTGTCCTGACACCGCTTCCCGACACCGCATACGCTTCAGTCGATGCCATAAAATATAACGTTGAGATAGCCGATGAAGCGATTGACCCTACAATCGAATCGCTTGCCGACCTTTATACATCGGCCCCCGGTTCGTTTACGTTTCGCCGAAGTGCATATCGCAATGCCGATTTCCCCACATCGCTAACCGCTGCACCCACTTCGATCGAGTTAGACTGGGAATATCACACCGATGAAGATTTCACCAAAACCAATGCCGGATCATGGGGTGGAGGCACCGGATGGACCGGACAGCCGCTCTACGTCAACTGGCCCGACACCGTAATGTCGCGGTTTAACTCCCTCTCTATCGCTGCTGCCAAAGAGGAGATCATCGTGGGTTCACTTTCCGGATCGGTTCATTTTATCGATTTCAAAACCGGCAAAGCCTCACGGCCCGCAGTCAAAACAGGCAATCCGATCAAGGGAACCGTATCGCTTGATCCCACACTGAACGGTAACCTCTATGTGGGGCAAGGCGTTTCGGCTCACAGGCCTGTAGGCGCACTTGTCATTGACCTTTTCAAGCATCAGGAAACCCACTTTTTCGGTGCCGACCCCAAAGCAGGNCGCCGGTGGNAGGCCTACGACTCGTCACCTCTGCGCGTNGGACAGTTTCTGATACGACCCGGCGAGAATGGCACCCTTTATAAATTTTTGATTCTCCCCGGCTCGCTCAAACTACAGTCGGCCCTGCGCTACACATCCGCCGGAGCCTCGCCCGGAATGGAAGCGTCGATAGCCGTTTACCGCAACTATGGCTACACCGCCGACAACCACGGAAATATACTGTGTGTCAACCTCAACACAATGAAGCCTGTGTGGCACTACAAATTGCCCGACGATTCCGATGCCACTCCGATCATCGACATCGAAAACGATAAGGTGTATCTCTACGTGGCTTGCGAAGTGGAACATGCCGGGGTTGAAACAGCTACTCTCGCCAAACTCGACGCACTCACCGGCCAAGCGGTCTGGACCAACCTTACCACCGCCCGTCGCGCCAATATCGGCGAAAAGCACTTCGACGGAGGCTTCTATGCAACACCCCTGCTCGGATCGGGCGATTGCAGCAATCTACTTTTTGCCAACGTGGTTCAAAACACCGACCAACAAAACGGATCATTCGTGGCCATTGACCGGCAGACCGGCAAGACGGTCTATTCAGTCAAACTGCGTCGCTATGCATGGTCGTCGCCGGTAGGCATGTCTACTCCCGATGGAAAAATGTATATAGTGACGGCTGACTGTTTCGGAAATGTCTATCTCATAAAAGGAAGCGACGGCACGATTATCGACTGCCGCCATATCGGCAACAATTTCGAATCCTCGCCCGTAGCCACCGGCAACTCCATCGTGGTCGGATCGCGTGGAAAATCAATCTACAAACTGACAATCAAATGAAAACGATACTTCTCTCAGCACTATCTCTTCTAATCTCCATTGCTGCATCGGCAGGATCAAAAGTTGAAGCCATGCGCAATGTGGTCAACGGTTCTTACAATTATTGGTTTGCCCAACCGGACTCTACCGGAAAAGCGGAAGCCAAACCGATCATCATCTTTCTCCACGGAGCGAGCCTGTGTGGCAACGACCTCAACAAAGTGCGCCGCTATGGCACAATTGATGCCATTGACCGGGGACGCAATCTCGACGCATACGTGATCGCCCCGCAGAATCCGGGAGGAGCATGGTCGCCATCAAAAATCATGAAGATAGTTGACTACACACTCGAACACTATAACGCCGATCCTACGCGCATCTACGTGCTTGGAATGAGCCTCGGCGGCTATGGCACTATAGATCTTGCAGCGGCCTACCCCGACAGAATCGCAGCGGCCATGGCATTCTGCGGCGGCGGAACATCGAAAAAATTAGGCGATCTCAACAAACTTCCGCTCTGGATAATTCACGGCACAGCCGACAATGCTGTAGGGATCAGCGAGTCAGACAAGGTGGTCAGCGCCATGCGTGCAGCCGACCCGTCGACACCGCGTCTGATTTATGATCGCGTGCCCGGCATGAACCACTCACAGCCGGCCAGATTCTTCTACCTTCCCCAAACATATCAATGGCTCATGGGCCACAAACTTGACACTCCCAACCGTCCCGTCGGCGAACGTTTCGATATCCTCGGATCTACCCATAAAGCCTACGCCGGACTTAACCACGGCAGAAAATCGTCAGGGAAATCAACCGCTAAATCGAAAACCAACAAGAAAGATAGCAAATCAAAAAGCACGTCGAAGAAAAGCTCAAAAAAGAGTTCTTCCAAGTCGTCGAGTTCAAAATCGACAAAAAAATCGAAAAAATAACGCCAACCTCTTGCTCATTTAAAAACAAACAGCTATCTTTGCACTCGCAAAACCACACAACAGGGTACCTTGGCCGAGTGGTTAGGCACCGGTCTGCAAAACCGTTTACAGCAGTTCGATTCTGCTAGGTACCTCCAAAACAAACGTCGGATGTTTCGCATGAAGCATCCGACGTTTGTTATATTTCAATATACTAGTTTTGCTTTT
>JAAVEX010000075.1 GCA_014801065.1 Barnesiella sp. | reverse complement strand
GGTGTCTTTGTCGGAGCTTAGAATCATGCGGCAAAGATAATATGGGAACGGGGGGCGGGGATGCGAAATCGTCGGTTTGGTTGGATCGGCCGAGCACGGCCGATGGATTGACGGGCGGCTGATGTGTTTTTTTTTGGGGGGGGCGGAGGGATNGGNCGGTNGGAGGNNCGGCTTTAGCCNTCCCTTTTTANTNAGATAATTTATTGATANTCAAGNCTGACGNCTNAAGCCGTCNCTCCCACTTGGGCGGATGTTTTATTGTTTTTTTTGGGGGGCTTAGAGTGTGATGGTACAGGATCCGTAATGGTCGCCGCGGAGCATTTCGCCTTGGTATGTTCCCGTGGACGGGTCGCCGGACACTCGTATATCTGTATCTACATTACCTGCCGTACCGTTAATGGTCAGCTGTGTTTGATCCGGCGAGAGATATAACTGCCCGGTTAAATCGGAATAAACGCCGGTGTTGTCGGGAGCATATTTGACTGTTCTAATTATATTGCGTGAGGCATCGTAGTCNATCTTTATTGAGAATCCATACGTGGCGCCATTGTAATAGAATGTGCCGTGCAGAGTGTTTAATCCCTCTCGCCAGCCCGTTTGAGATATAGGAGAGACACTTTGCTCATATCTTGTCACTGTTTCCGATTGGTGGTCAGNGTCGTTTCTTGCGGAATAGAACATATACGCTATGAAGCCCAGAAGCGCCAAGACAGCGATACCAATAATAATGGCTACAATCATTAACGCATTGCNTCCTTGTCTGCGCGAATTATTAATCCGTTGGGGTTGGACCNGTCTGTTTGATGGATTATAACCAGGTTGAGCAGGGCCTCTCTGAGCAGAGGGATAGCGTGGTGNTCTTGGGGGCTGATACTGATTGTTTGGCTGATATGGACTCATGGCATAATAAGCATTACTTAAATAAAAATTCTTAGAGAGTGTTTGAATTTAAACCAAGTTAAATATTAAAGAATGGGGATTCAATTTTTGCAAAGATAATTATTTTTTAGAAAAACAGCTATGTTCGGAACATTANGCACCGTTCAGTGGTTGTTACTACATAAAATAGGTCACATTAACCACAATTCAATTATTATTCTAATGAAACTAACTACAATTTCCGCATTGTCTCTGGGATGTCTGCTTGCATCCGCTACACTCACATCCTGCTCAGATAAATCGAAAACGTCCGAAGAGACGTCGGACGAACAGGAATATGCTTCTGTCACGTCCGTGCCTNTGGCATTCGAGCTCAAAAGTGCTAAAAAATATTATGAGATCACTGATGAAGAGTGGGGCGAAAACTATCTGCTCACNCTTGAAGCCACCGTGCAGTGGCCCGATGAGATCAGCGACTACGATCTGACACCGCTGCAGGACACCATTATGAATATTGTGGGTGGCGANGGCATGAAGTCGATTGACGAGGCTATGGAGAGATATGTCAACGACACGGCTGATTCAGGTATCGGATCTGAAAAAGCCAAGTTTAAAGAGGTGGACAGCATACCACAGGCCACAAGTCCAAATTCATTCTTTAAGCAAATCGANGTGAATTTCTCCGAGATATCATCGGAACTGATCACCTTCAATATTCTATATGACCAGTATATAGGCGGCGCACACGGAATGTCGGGGTCNGCCGCACTCACCTACAATCTCTCCACCGGAGAATTTATCACTACCAAATGGCTTTTTACTGATCCGGGATCAAAGGAATTGCTTGACGCTATCAAGGCTACCATTGCCGAAAACACCGGTATGACCGTGGCCGAACTCGAACGATCGGCTCTTGCCAGTCCTATCCCTGTTTCAGAAAATGTGTCGATCAAAAACGGTATGATCGTGTTCCACTACAACCCCTACTCGGTACTGCCCTACTCCTACGGCTCAATAGATGCCGAGCTCTCTCCCTATCTGCTTCAGAATATCCTCACACCAAAGGCAAAATCGCTTCTGATCAGCGAATGATCTTTTAATACCAAAGCGAATGATCTTTTAATACCAAAAGGAGGCTATGTCGAAATCGTGACATAGCCTCCTTTATTTTATTATGTAGCTTTGATTTCTGCCCGAACCATTCGGCGCATGGCCCGCCGCAGGCTGCTCCATTTCGGAAAGATGGCCCACGGTCTTGCCGGTCCATAGCTGATGGCGATGATCAAGATCACTCCAAGAGCGACGATCAGCAACCATCCATAAATTTCTTTCATGGAAACCACCAGCGACTGACGCTGAACCATCCCCCACAGAAGATCCATGGGGATCGAAGTCGCTGCGGGATCAACCGGAGTCAGCGAGCCACTCATTATCGAGGCGTTTCGCGCCACGGTGTGTTGAAACCATTCACCTATCAGAGCAGGGCCAAGTGTAGCACCCATTACCGCACCGGTGAAACCATTGATCGACAATGCCTGAGGAAAGACCTGAAATGAGAGGCCGCTTTGCACAATGGAGGTAAGAAATACGATCGAGATCACAACCGACGCCACTCCTCGCAGAAACAACGGAAAGAAAAGAGCTTCTTTTTCGATACCGTAGTCGATAAAGAAATAAAACCACGCAAGATAGGCGGCCGCCATAACGAATCCGATGAGCGTCATGGTTTTATATCTCCACTTTCTCAGAGCAAAAGTGAAATAAGTCAACGCGCATCCGGCTATTACGCCTGCAAAGACATACCAGTTGAGATCAATCAGATTTGTTTCGTCGAACCCAAGAATAGCAGAAGCATAGGTGTGTTCAAACACATGTTCGGTGGCCATAACAGTAAAGAAAACCAGATAGATCAACGTTGCACGAACCACGTTTCTATTCCTCATGGCCTGCAGCGATATGTAGGGATGGCGAAGAAATGTGGCTCTCCATAGATTCAGAATCAGGCATGCCACGCCGAGCANAGTNGCGCCACGTATTTCCACNGAGTCCCACCAGTCATAGAAGTCGCCGTANACGCANATNAAGGCAAAACAGATCATAAANACTGACCATATAAACGATCCAAGCCAATCGATGCCAAGCAANGGGATATAAATCGGACCGCGCACTGGNCGGAGNAGCACTACGACAAGGAGCATCATCAGAGCGAGAAGNCCTATCATGATCCAATGCATGTATTGCCATTCGAGATGAAAGATGGTGTAGATNGTGGCGATTCCGCTCAGCTGAATGACAGAATCGACCACAAGGTAGACATAGCAGAAGAAGATCGCCATATCGCGCACGGGAGTGAGCCATAGCTGAATGGTCGAATTGCAAGCGAGAGTGGCCTGCATACGAAACCATCCGGCAACGAAACATACACCNACAAGCAGCGGAACAGAAGCAGTGTGAGCACAGATGATATTAGCCACAATGATCACCGCCCCGCTGACGAGAAGCTGAGCGCGCGTTGAAAAACGAAACTTTATACGGAACATCACAGCGAAATTTATCGCCATCCCTATAAGCGATGCATACCCGGCCATCAGTATATCCTGCTGCATCAGCGCAGATGTGCCGATCATATCTGTAGCGGCAGCGAGGTAAAGTCCGCCGGAAAACTGTATGATCAGAACAAACAGAATGAATAACCACGGCTTCAGCCGACGCGGCACGAACCGAGCCACGTCGGGAATATCAAATGGTCCCTGCGGACCATGCCAGTCGCCCATCTCAATATTTTATCTTACATTCAACGTTCATTCCGGCCCGCAACCTACGGAGCAAATCCTCGGGATTGCATCCCGACAGCTCGACTCTCACGGGGATCCTCTGACGCACCTTCACAAAATTTCCGGCCGAATTGTCCTGAGGCAAAACGGACAGCGACGATCCGGTAGCGCCGGAGATAGCTCCGACAATTCCTTTGAATTTCACATCGGGAATGGCGTCGACCTCGATATCCACCGTGTCGCCCGAATTGATGTGGCGCAACTGCGTTTCCTTGAAGTTTGCCACTACCCAAACATCGGAAGCATCGACTATCTCCAGAAGAGTCTGACCCGGCTGAACAAGCTGNCCCACCCGGATCTCCTTGCGGGAGGCNAATCCATCGCATGGCGCGATAATGNCGGTGTAGCACAGATTCTGCTGCGCAGTGGCAACCACTGTGGCAGCCACATCTATTGCAGCATCCGACTGCGACGACCGGCTACGGTTGATATCAACAACGGTCGACACCGCATCGCGCTGACGCGAGAGAGTGGCATAACGAGCTTTCTTAGCATCAAAGTCGGTTTTGACAAGATCATACTCACGGCGAGTCACAGCATCGTCATCGAGCAACGTCTGATAGCGTTCAAGTTCGACCGCGGCCATATCCATCAACACCTTAGCTTCAGCAATCGAAGCCTCGCTCACCGATGCATCGGCAGAAGCTGATGTGATCGAGCGGTCAGACACCACGCGACCTGCCACGGCCGTCTGATAGTCAGCCTTGGCACGAGCCAGTTCGAGCTGAAGATCGGTATCATCGATAACCACAAGGGTGTCACCCTTCTTGACCGGTTCGAACTCCTTGAATCTAATCTCCTTTACATAGCCCCTCACGCGGCAGTTGACCGGCACGATCTGTCGGCACACCTGCGCATTATCAGTAAATTCGACTCCTGCAAGAGGGATAAATCGAGATGCGACCCAGTAAGCCGCTGCTCCGATCACACACAGTGTGACGATATAGGATATGATTTTTTTGGTTCGATGTTTCATATTTTTCCTGATGTAAAAAGAAGTTTATAGTAATAGTATATAATATTGATCCGGGCGTTGACGCGCTGTTGCTGGGCATCAAGACAGGCGTTGGCGGCGTCAAGCATATCAGTCACAAGGGCCATTCCGGCGGCATAGCGCGTCGACGTGGTCCGATAATTACGATCGGCCAATTCGACTGCCTTATCGCGCGACTTCAGTTCCTCGAATGCTTCCAGATAGCGCACATGGTCGGCGCGCAGCGACAACTCCACATCCTGACAGGTGGCATCAAGCTTTTCGATAGCGTGAAGAGTAGACACCCGGCTTTTGGCAAGCGACCGATTGTTTTTATAAAGCGAAGATATATTGTAGGACACACCAACACCGACATACCAATAGCTCAAATTGCGATTGATCGGAGGCACCTCAACGAGTATTGGCCCGTCGATCGACCATCCGCCACGAATACCGATCTTTGGAAGACGCTCCGTGCGGACTAAGGCCTCGGCCTTGCGGCTGATCTCCACCTCCGAGCGGGCCAGGCTGATAGCGGGTGAGTTTTCGCGGGCGAACTCCTGCCATTGCCCCACGCTGCACTCCGGCATACTGCGCAATAGCAACGCCGAATCGGGCCGGATCGAAGTGTCAGGATCCATGCCTGCAATGGTCACGAGATTTGTGTTGAGGACCGTAATGGTGTTGTTGATTCTGGTCAGATCGAGTTCGAGATTTGAGATCAGCAGCTCATAGCGCGTGATGTCATTGAGCAGGGCTGTTCCCGCTTTATAGCGCGACTTCATATTTTCGAGCACGCTTCGGGCTGCAGCTATGTTGCTTTCCACAACCGACTGCAGGTTGTAGTATTTATAAAGGTCGAGATAAAACCCTGCAAGACTGAAACGCAGATTGTCGCGCTTGAAATCTGCGGCAAAGCGTGATGCGGTTAGCTTCAGTTCGGCGAGTTCAATTGATTTGGTAATGGCGCCTCCTGTGTAGACCGGCTGCTCGATACTGACAGACAGCCCATTGCCAAGATGCGGAATCTCGGCGCGCTGATAGTCGGAAAAGTTACGGCGCGTAGTAAAGCCGTCGGCGATATAGCTAAGTGAAAAAGAACTGTTTATCTCAGGCAGGAGTGCATTTTTTGCCACATCGATATCGTGGCGGGCCTCTTCGACAGCCGTCAGCGATGGGCGTAATTGCACACTGTTGGCCTCCGCTGTCGAAAAAATCTCTTCGAGACTGACAACGGTCTGACCACCTGCAAGCAATCCGCCACTCAACAGCACGGCTGTGAGCAATCGTAGATTGTTCATTATAAAAAGTGGGAAATAATGTTGATGAATAAAGGTTGTTTTATCGCATCATGTCGGGCCGGTGGCTGCGGATGCGATCAAAGTCAGTCAATCGATACTGACGCTGTGCTTTTCCAACTTTCGAGAAAACCCCAGTTTCTGATCAAGGGGCGGCTGAATGATTTTAACTGTGAAAATAATATCATAAATGAGCGATTCTTTATGAATCGCACTGCAAAATTACGCAATGTTTTTTCAAAAAACAAAGCCCGGCCTGCCACAAATTATGGCAAGCCGGGGATGTATAGATCTTATCTATCTGGAGATCAATAGAATTTGCGGATGCCCATAATTTCGCGGGCTTCGCGCAGAGTCTGCGAGGCGCGCTCGCGGGCAGCTTCGGCTCCGCGGCGAAGCACACGACCGATATACTCATCGTCGTTGCGCAGTTCGAGGATTCGCTCGCGGATAGGCAGGGTTACTTTGAGTATATCTTCGGCAAGCTGTTTTTTCAGATCGCCATATCGGATCGAACAGTCGGCGTAGGCATCGCGGAACTGCTGAACTACCTCGGGGGCTGATGTGAGCTCCATAAGCGTGAAAAGATTTTCAACCGTGGGCGACACCGGCGAATTGGGAACTTTCGGACCTTCGTCGGTCACGGCACGCATCACTTTTTTGCGAAGCACCTTCTCCTCATCGATCAGATAGATGCAGTTGCCCTCGCTTTTGCCCATCTTTCCGGATCCGTCGAGACCGGGCACTTTGACCGGCTTGCCACCGAAATCGAAGTTGGCGGGTTCGGGGAAGAAATCCACTCCGTAGAATGAGTTGAATCGGCGCGCAAAACGGCGTGTCAATTCAAGGTGCTGTTCCTGGTCCTTACCCACCGGCACTTTGTGGGCTTTCTGAATGAGAATGTCGACAGCCATCAGAGTGGGATAGGTGAGCAGGCCGGCGTTGACGCGCTTGTTGGTTTCGGCACCCACAATCTGATGTTCGATTTCATCATCGTCGGCCTCGCTGCCCGATTTTATGCCGAGAGCCTTGCGGGCCTTGTCCTTGAACGAAGCGGTGCGCATGAGTTCGCCGATGCCCACATGCATGTTGAGCAGGAGGTAGAGCTCCGACACTTCGGGCACGTCGCTTTGAACGAATATGGTGGATTTTTCGGGATCGAGACCTGCAGCAAGATATTCGGTGACGATATTGCGCACGTTGGCATGGAGGTCGTTAGGATCGGGATTGGTGGTTAGGGCGTGGAGGTCGGCAATAAAAAACATTGGGTCGTAGATGCCGTCGTTCTGCATACGGACAAATTTGCTCAATGCGCCGTAGTAGTTGCCAAGATGAAGATTGCCTGTGGCACGTATGCCACTGAGTACGATTTCCTTTTCTTTCATAACAGGAATATTAATTATATTATTCAAAATCGATAGCCCACGCTGCCCTGGAAATAGTGATTGCGGATCATGGGATTTACCACTCCGAGAGCGCGCGAGGTGTTTTTCAGCCCAAACTGGTAGCGGGCGCCGACCACGAGATGCGGGCCGAAGTTGATATACGTGGCGAGATGCAGTCCGAGGTCGCCGCGATTATAGCCGTTGATAAATGTTGACGTAGAGTGGAAATAATTGGTCTTCAGATCGACCACCTGCGGCACGATCTCGTCCATGGCATTGATATCAGCTCGGTAGATGCGCTGTTTCTGAGTTCCACCCAGACCGTAGGCGTAATACATGCCTGCGTCAACGGCCCATCTCACCGATTTATCAACCTTAAATCGGAAGCTGACAAACACGGGGATGTTGACATAGTAGGTGCGATTGTCGATAAACATCGAGCTCATGCTTAGCTTGTCGGTGCCGACCACGGCCATGTCGATATTATACTTGTTCATGGTCAGATCGAGAGCTGTGCCGAACCCGAGAAACTCCTTGAGTCCGAACACGGCGCGAAAACCAAGTCCGAGCGATTCGCCCATGTTGACATTCAGATTCTGGATCTGGGGAAAATGTTTCTTATAATTATTGGTCACCGAGCCGATCCCGCCCAGCGCATGGACGTCGACTTCTATAAATTTACTTGCCGGAGCGAAGTCAACCAGTCCATCGGCTCGTAGAGTCATCGAAGTGACGGACAGCATTATAGCCATTAAAAAAAGTATTCTTTTCATAACATCGTTTACGTATGAAGGCCATTGGCCCGGATTCAAAGGCCAAAGTTAATGAAAAATTCTTGATTATTTATTTTGAACATCCATGATGTTGACGTAACTTTGTTGCAAACAATAAACAAAATGATGCAATTCAACCGCCAGTCGCTTTGGCTTACAACCCGCGACTACATTTTCATCACGATCGGCATATTTATTTATGGATTGGGATTTTCAGCATTCATATTGCCTCATAAGGTGGTTATCGGCGGTGTGGCCGGTATAAGTACCATTGTCTATTTCGTTACCGAAAAATATATTGGATGGGGCTTTCCAATCCCGGCTACGCAGTTCATTATCAATGTAGTGCTTCTTAGTTTCGCCTATAAGATAGTTGGATGGCAGTTTGTGTTGCGCACGCTCTACGGCACTCTGATGATCTCGCTTGCCATGGCGATATTGATTCCGCTCTTTCCGGAGCCGTTGGTTCAGGGTCAGCCATTTATGAATGTGTTGATCGGCTCGATAATGTGTGGCATAGGCCTCGGACTGTCATTTACGCACAACGGAAGCACGGGAGGTACGGATATTGTGGCCGCTATCGTGTCGAAGCGCACCAATGTCACTATAGGCCGAACGATGCTCTACACCGATATGTGTATCATCTCGTCATCCTATCTTGTGTTCCATCAGATCGACACTGTGATCTTCGGTTTCGTTGTGCTTGGCGTGGTGGCCTACGTCACGGATATGATCATCAACACTAACCGCCAGGCCGTTCAGTTTACCATATTTTCACCCTATTGGGAAGAGATTGCATCGGCAATAAACAATGAAGCCAATCGCGGTTGCACGGTGATCAATGGCACGGGATGGTATTCAAAACAGGATGTTAAGATATTGCTGGTAATGTGTCGCAAGATTGAATCGGTGACCATTTTCAGAATAATCAAGAGCATCGACGAAAACGCTTTCATAACGCAGGCCAACGTAAACGGTGTCTACGGTAAGGGCTTCGACGCGATGAAACTGAAAGTCAATCCACGCCACCACACACAAAATGGCCGATAATTTCCTGGAAAAGCAGATGGAGGATTACCGAAGTGGCCGTCGGGCGATGGCTATTCGCCGCCCGGCTGTCGGTGTGACCTCTGTGTTTATTGTTGGTGATGACCGCGAGGCGATCGAACGATGCGTGAGGATGTGTCGCGCACTTGGATGGCGCACGGCGTTTGCCGACTCTGATCAGCAGCGCGGCCGAGATCTGGCTCAATGCACCGGCTCTCAACATCATCCCATAGATGCTTCCGATCCGGATTCGATAGCTCGATCAGTCGAGACAATCAGAAGTAGATGGAAATCACTCGACTTGGTCATTATTGCCGGATCTAACAGAGAGAGTGATATCGTCCGGCTGATCAATGATATGCAGATATTTTATCTTTTTGCCTGACTACCCTGCAAGCAAGCCTTTAATGCGCCCTGCCATTGGCCTTTGCGGCGCGTTGAGCGGCCGTAGTCCACGGCGTGGACGGGGCACACATGGTAGCAGCCCAGACAGAGCGTGCAGCGGTCGCCCCATTGAGGGCCGTCGTCATCGGACATAGTCACATTGGCGAGCGGACAAACTTCAACACATTTACCACACCTGACACAATGATTGCTCTCAAAAGGTTTTGGCGAGGTCAGCATCCGCATGAAAAGCGGATAGAGAATCCTGGTTTTGACCCAAGGCATCTTACCCTGAAAAATAGTGTCGATCGGCGAGCTGCACTTGATGGCATGGGCGATCTCCCCTACCCTTCGGGGCATGGCTGAGAGCTTCGACTGCGCCACCTCCGGCTTATCGACATCAAATCCCGGCAGCGTCACATAAGTGTTGGGCATGACCACCGAATGAGCAGCTACCCCTTTCCATCCGCGTCGGCGCAGCGCTCTACGCCACATTCCGGCCGTAAGCCCGCAGTCATCGCCACATGTTGCCACAAGGAAGTGTCGCGCCAGCTCGGCTCCGGGAATTTCCACGGCCTCGATATAGCGTTTCACAGCTTTTGGAAGCCCCCAGCTGTGGACCGGAAACACCCAGATCACCTTGTCGTCAGCACCCACACCGGGGGGCGTTTCAAATCCTACCGCATCAATCCGATACACCTTCTCGCCAAGCAGCGATGAGAGGTGACGGGCCACGAGAGCACTGTTGCCTGTTCCGGAAAAATAAAGTATCATTTTATGGTCACCTGCGTTGCACCGAATCCATATTCCCTAAATGAGGCATCCTGCACATCGTGACCTTTATAGCGATGGGTCAGCTCCTTCATTATTGCATTGCGGAGCACACCCTCACCTTTGCCATGGATAAAGACTATTTTCTGACCTTTGTTTTTCAGATTTTCGTCCATCACACGCATGAACTCATCCACTTGCAGATTGAGCATATCGGCGTTGGAGAGTCCGCGTGTAGAATCCACGAGTTCACCAATATGTAGGTCGACCACGATCGTTTCGCCCCGGCGCTGATGGTTCACCTGCTTTTTCTTGACCACGCGCGTTTTGGTCCGGCGATCTTCTCTGATCTTCGCTTTCATGGCGTCTTCCATCTTGCGCGGATTGACCACTGCAGCCTTAAAAGGAGCATCGTTGGTAACGATGTCGAAGGCAAGCACGGGTACGTCGAAATAGATATTGTCGCGGAAACAGTGGACCTTGGCAAACTTTGTAGTGTCAAGAGCGAAATCAACGGAGGCCGGTGCTTTCAGGGAAAACTCCTTGTCCTTTTTAAAGGCCACATATTGAAGGCAGACGCGATCCATCTGAGGGAGATCGCCCGTGGCTATCTCTTCGAGAAAGAGCTGGATATTCGGCTCGACAATTCCGGCATATCTCGTGGTCCATCCTTCGGAACTGTCCGGCTTCGTCAGATAGGCGAAGTAGAGATAGTAGTTGGAATCGTTGACGAGATATGTGTCGAAGGTAGTGGCCGACAGCCGCTTCAAATCGTGAGGCTCGTAGCCGAGAACTACGTTCAGGCGATCGCCGTCGGGGGTTTCCTCCACGGGGATCTCTTCCGGAACCACTGTGACAACAGATGGTGCGGGCACCTCTTTGGCAAATGGTTTAGGCGAAGGCCCCACCACAGGCTTTTCAGCGCGCGGCAATGGATTATCGTCGGCGTGACCCACCACGACACATTCTTTTACAAGCACCGGAATTTCAAATCCGTCCTCATCTTCCACATGAGCGATATTGTCGGTGATTCTNACAACCTTTCCTCCGCCAGAGGAGTTGAGGAAGCGTACGATATCTCCTGTTTTTACCATAATCATTTATTGTCGAGTTGACGAAGCATGGCCTCTACAGCTGCNCGGAGCTGCTGATCGTCGCCGGTCACAATCACTGCCGGATCGTTGGCCACCTTAATATCGGGTTCGAGTTGAGTATTTTCAAGGAAATTGCCTTCGGCGGTGCGGAAACCGGTCACCGGAATACCGAACACCAGCGACGGATCTTGCAGACGCACCCAGTTGACACTGCTCATAGTTCCCGGNACGGGCATACCGACGAGCTTGCCNAGGCCAAGATGGCTATAGACCCAGGGGGTACCGTGGGCATTGCTNTAGTTAGCCTCACCGATGATCATGATGCTCGGTTTGGTCCAGCGGCGTGAAGGCATCACCGATGTGGTGAGNCCATGCACCTCCTGAGTGATATATGGATGNGCACTGAAAAGCACNTCGATATCTTCATGCAGNCGACCNCCGCCATTCCAGCGCGTGTCGATCACCACAGCCTCCTTATTTATATATTTGCCAAGCAGATCGGCATAGATTTCTCGGAACGAGCCATCGTCCATTGAGCGGAGATGCACGTAGCCCAGACGGCCGTTGGACAGACGTTCGACATCGGCCTGACGATTGCGCACCCAGCGGCGATAGAGAAGCTCGTTNATCTGTCCGGCGCTGATCGGGAGCACAACTTCTTCATGTTTTGAGCCATCGGGATTAGTGAAGCTGACAAGCGTCTTTTTGCCGGCAATATTGTTTAATGCCGCCAGCGGATCAGAGTCCGTGTCGATATCGGTGCCGTTGACAGCTGTGATCACCGCTCCGGCTACCATCTTGGATGAAGCAGTGTCAAACGGGCCTTTAGCCACCACTTCGTCGACTTTCAGACCGGGCCCGGCAAAGGACATGTCGAANAGCAGACCGAGTGAAGCTGTNGGCTGATTGGCACCNGTGCCNGAATAGCGTCCGCCGGTGTGCGAGACATTGAGTTCTCCAAGCAGTTCGCTCAAAAGCTCNGCGTAGTCATAATTATTATTGATGTGGGGAAGAAACTTAGTGTAATCGGCATAGAGATTATCCCAGTCCGCTCCGTTCATATCCGTACGGAAGAAACGTTCCTTCTCCTCATTGTGAACAAACTTGAGCATATATTCACGCTCTGCCGCNGGATCGAGCTCCATCACGGTCGAGAAATTGATCGGGGTGACTTTTGAGGACTTCGGGTCGAATTTTTTAGCCCGGGAACCAAGCAGATAGATCGCNCCATCGGAGTCCATCTCCATACCCATCGGAGCCGACGCGAGTTTATTGACTATCTTTGCAGTCTTTTTGCGCAGATCCACTTCCCAAAGGTCGTAGCCCTTTTCAAATTTTGCAAGATAGTAGAGAGTCTGGCCATCNTTACTCAAAATAGCATCGCTGATCTCAGCCGATGCCGGAGTCAGACGCACGGTGCGGTCAGCCAGATCNGTCAGATCCACTTCCACCTGCTTCGATTTATCTTTCGTTGCAGCATCGTCGGTCTTATCACTGCTCTTTTTACCTTTCTTTCCTTTCTTGGACTTCTTCGAATCTTTGTCGGAATCATCAGATTTGTCCTTCTTGGCAGATTTCTCAATCTCTTTAACGAGAGCATAATCCTCTTCGCTGAGGCGATAGCGATCGTAGGCATCCTTATTGAGGAATGTCAGCATAACGTCATATTCCGAGCCCCACGACGCATGGTTGCGCATACCGTAGCGTTCGGATAGGAAAAGGAGGGCGTTGCCATCCATTACCCAGCGTGGTTCATCGTCGAAATATCCGGTCTCGGTCACCTTGGTCAGTTTGCCCGAAGCCACATCAATGACGGCTATATCGCCATAAGGGTCATGCTCAGGCTGTATATAGCTGATTGCTATCCATTTACTATCGGGACTCCACAGAGCCTTAAATCCTTTGTTTCGGTGGGCATAAGTAGATCCGTCGGTCAGTTGTCGCACCTGTTTGGTTTTCATATCCATGACCATCAATTTATTGCGATCCTGGATAAAAGCGAGCTGCTTGCCATCGGGCGAAAGCGAAGGGTATGTCCGGTCAATGCCATCGGAGGGGAACACAGCCTCTTCACTAATCATCGTGGCGTTAGAGAAATTCGGATCATCCTTGCGACCGATCCTGCACACGTATATATTATAGTGTCCGTCGCGCTCCGATGTGTAGTAAAGTTCGCGTGAGTCCTTGCCCCATGAAATGTCTGATTCACCCTCGGGAGTGAATGTCAGCTGTCGGATAGAGGGANACTCGGTAGAGGCCACAAACACCTCGCCGCGACGTGTGAATGCAAGCTGTTTACCATCNGGCGAAACGGTNGACTCATCAGCAGAGCTGACGGCCAGACGCGAAGGAGTGTTGGAATCGTCAGTCACTATGTCAATCGTCACCTTCTGCGGCTGTGCGCCGGNAGTCATCGTGTAGATCTCTCCATCGTAGGTGAACGATAGNTTNCCATCACGGCCCTGTGAAAGGAACCTCACCGGATGAACCTTGAAATCAGTGAGCTGCTTCACATCCGTGCCATCGATATTCATCGAATAGACATTGATAGNCGAGCCATTGCGTTCGCTCAGGAAAAAGATTCGAGTTCCGTCGGTCGAAACCACCGGATTGAGATCTTCTCCTCCGCGCTGCGTCAGATTGGTATGGCGCCCGGTTGCCGCATCATATTTCCAAATATCGCGGGTCACTGACGATGTATGGTGCTTGCGCCACTCATCTTCGTAGCCCTTAACATCTTCATATACAAAAGACTTACCATCCGGCAGATAGCTCACTTTCAGAGCCGGAGTGGCAAGTATCTGCACCGGACGNCCGCCNTCGGCACTCACGCTATAGAGCTCGCGCATCACTCCGGTAGGAAACATCGCGCTCAAAGCCGGGTCCTGAATCGAAGCCGAATAGACCACCGATTGACCATCNGCAGTGAATGCTTCCGGTGTTTCCGANGCCGAATTAAATGTCAANCGTTTAGCCGTGCCACCCTCAGCCGGCATCACATATATNTCGAATCCGCCNTTGCGATCCGATGCAAAAGCAATCGATTTGCCATCGGGGCTCCACACCGGAGCGTTTTCATACGAAGGAGTTGAAGTNAGTCTCTGGGCACTACCACCCTTCACATCAACTTTATATATATCGCCCTTATAGGAAAAAGCGATCTGAGTTCCATCGGGAGATATCTTTACATCTCTCATCCAGAGCGGCGTTACAGCCCAGGCCGACAATGACATGGCTCCGGCTGCAAGCATTGAAAAAAATAATCGTTTCTTTTCCATCTGCATAAATTTTCTGACAAATATACACCAAATTTTTCAAAGCGCCACTCCGCAATCACCAAAATCTCCCGTATCGAGCCGTAAAGAGTATGGAAAGAGCGTGGATTAATTCAAGGAATTGGTGGAATATCTGGAAAAATTCGTAACTTTGCCAATTAGAAAATTATATTATAACCAGATATGTTCAGAACCAATACTTGCGGAGAACTCCGCTTAAGCGACGCCGGCAAGACGGTGACGCTCGCCGGCTGGGTGCAGCGCACCCGCAAAATGGGCGGCATGACATTTGTTGACGTGCGTGACCGTTATGGCTTGACCCAGATTGTGTTTGACACCGACAATGCTGACCTCCATGAGGCGGCCAACAAACTCGGACGCGAATATGTGATTCAGGTGACAGGCCGCGTCACTGAACGCGCAAGCAAAAACGCCAACCTCCCCACCGGCGATATTGAAATTATTGCCACAGACCTTAAGGTGCTCAACCGAAGCGATGTGCCGCCGTTTACAATCGAAGACGAAACCGATGGCGGCGACGATCTGCGCATGAAATACCGCTATCTCGACCTGCGCCGCGGATGTGTGCGCCGCAACCTTGAGCTGCGCCATCGCATGGCCTTCGAGATCCGCCGTTACCTCGACTCAAAGGGTTTCCTAGAAGTTGAGACACCGGTGCTGATCAAATCCACCCCCGAAGGCGCACGCGACTTCGTGGTTCCTTCGCGCATGAATCCGGGCGAGTTCTATGCTCTTCCCCAGTCGCCCCAAACGTTCAAACAGCTGCTCATGGTCAGCGGATTCGACCGCTATTTCCAGATCGTGAAGTGCTTCCGCGACGAAGACCTTCGCGCCGACCGTCAGCCCGAGTTCACTCAGATTGACTGCGAGATGTCGTTCGTTGAGCAGGAAGATGTGCTCCAGATGTTTGAAGGCCTGGTGAAACACATATTTAAATATGTAAAAGACATTGACTTTACCGAGCCATTCCCCCGCATGACCTGGGCCGATGCCATGCGCCTTTATGGATCGGACAAACCCGACACCCGCTTCGGAATGGAATTTGTGGAGCTGAAAGATCTTACAGAAGGCAGCGGCTTCGCAGTGATGGATTCCGTGCCCTACGTTGGAGCAATCGTGGCTCCCGGTTGTGCCGGCTACACCCGCAAACAGCTCGATCAGCTGACCGATTTCGTCAAACGTCCTCAAATCGGTGCGAAAGGTATGATGTGGGTTAAACTCGAACAGGATGGCTCGATCAAGAGNTCTGTGGGCAAATTCTTCTCCGACGATCAGATCCGCACCTGGCTTGAACGAGGAAATGCCAAACCGGGCGACCTCATGCTGATTCTTGCCGGCGAAACAATGCGCACCCGCAAACAGCTCTGCGAACTGCGCCTGGAGATGGGATCGCAGCTCGGCCTCCGCGACCCGCAGAAATTCTCTTGCCTGTGGATTGTCGACTTCCCACTCTTTGAATGGGACGACGAGACTCAACGTTTCTACGCCATGCATCATCCCTTTACAGCACCCAACCCCGACGATATCGAAATGCTCGACACCGATACAGGTGCAGTCCGCGCTACGGCCTACGATATGGTGGTCAATGGCAACGAACTCGGCGGCGGCTCGATCCGTATCCACGATGCCGAACTTCAGGACAAGATGTTCAAGCTGCTTGGCCTGAGCGAAGAGGATGCACAATATAAATTCGGCTTCCTGATGAACGCCTTNAANTATGGNGCNCCNCCTCACGGNGGNCTNGCNTTCGGTTTCGACCGCTTCGTGTCGATCCTTGCCGGACTCGATTCGATCCGCGATGTGATCGCCTTCCCGAAAAACAACTCCGGACGCGATATGATGATCGACGCCCCCTCGCATATCGACGACTCTCAGCTCGACGAACTCTGCATCCGTGTTGATGTGCCGGAAGAGAAAAAGTAATATAGATGAACCCAACCCCTACCATACAGCAGATTGTTGAAGCTCTCGAACAGGTGGCCCCGCTGTCGCTGCAAGAGAGCTACGACAACTGCGGTCTGATAGTNGGCGATCCGGCGCTCCCCTGCACCGGCGCTCTCCTGACGGTCGACGTCACTCCCGAAATCGTAGAGGAAGCGGCGCAAAAAGGGTGCAACCTCATCGTGGCACACCACCCGATCATATTCCGCGGACTGAAACGAATCAACGACAACGGATCTCTACCGGAGCGATCAGTAATCACCGCCATACGAAAAGGCATCGCCATCTACGCATGCCACACGTCAATGGACAGCGCCTCGACAGGAGTATCCCACGAGATGGCCATGATGCTCGGGCTGACTGACATCCGTCCGCTAACGCCCAATGCGTCCGATCCCACCACCGGTCTCGGAGCCATAGGCCGGCTCGAACCGGCAGTTACCGCCGACCGACTGGTCAAGATGGTAAAAGAAACATTCGGATCTCCCGTGGCCCGATGCAACGAATTTGACATGTCACGCACCATATCCTCAGTGGGGCTCTGCGGAGGATCCGGAGCATCCATGATCGCGGATGCCGAACGTGCGGGAGCACAAGCCTACATCACCTCCGACACCAAATATCACGACTTCGTGGACCATGCCGATCGGATCCTGCTGATCGACATAGGCCACCACGAAAGCGAAAACTGCACTAAAACGATTTTTTATCGCATAATTACAGAAAAATTTCCTATCTTTGCAGTCCGGTATTCCGAATTCGACAATAATCCGATAAAATACTTGTAAGCAACTATGGCTACAGCAGATAAAAACAAAGCCGATCAGACACTGAGTGTTGAATCACGTCTGAAATCGCTCTACGAACTCCAGACCATTCTCTCTCAGATTGACCGCATCAAGACAGTGCGCGGCGAGCTCCCTCTGGAAGTGCGCGACCTCGAAGACCATATCGAAGGTCTTAATACCCGAATCGCCAACTTCCGCCAGGAAATAGAAGAGCTCCGTAAGAAAAGCCTCGTTGAAAAAGAAAAAATCAACGAATCGCAGTCAAAAATCGAGACATACAAATCGCAGCTCGACAATGTGCGCAACAACCGCGAGTTTGACCTCCTCTCTAAAGAGATTGAATTTCAAACGCTTGAAATCGAACTCTGCGAAAAGCATATCAATGAATTTGCTCGCGTGATCGACGCTAAGACCAACGAGATCGCAGCTACTGAAGAGTCGCTCTCCGACCAGCAGCACATCCTCGCTGAAAAGCGCGCCGAACTCGAAGAAATCGTTTCTGAAACCAAACAGGACGAAGAGCGTCTGCGCGAACAGGCAAAAGCCCTTGAACCCAAAGTTGACGCGCGCACACTCGCAGCCTTCAAACGCATACGCAAAAACGCCAGAAATGGCCTCGGAATCGTCTACATCCAGCGTAACGCCTGCGGTGGTTGCTTCAACCGCATCCCGCCCCAAAAGCAGATGGAAATCAAGATGCGCAAGAAAATCATCGTGTGTGAGTATTGCGGTCGCATCATGATTGACCCCGAACTCGCCGGAGTAGAAACTCCCGAAGCGTAAACAGGCATATCATCCGATCTCATTCGGCTCCGGACACTATACCTTTTCGGCTAAGAGAGGGTTTGGATTTAAATGATTTTAGCACAAAGAGAGATTTTTGATTTATTTTTCAAAATTGAAGAAGTAGC
>JAAVEX010000074.1 GCA_014801065.1 Barnesiella sp. | reverse complement strand
GGATGCCAAAGCGGCGGGGGCGGCCTAAACCGCCCCCAAGAGCGGGCTGTCCAAATGTGTTACCAAAATTTTTGAAAATTCTGCCCAAAATATTTGGATTTTAACATAGTTCGTCGCTCGTACTTGGATGGTGGGCGTAGAGTCTGCGGGGGCGGGGATGCGAATTTGGCGGTTTGTTAGGATCGGCCGAGCACGGCCGATGGACTTGACGAACGGCTGATGAGTTTTTGGGGAGGGGAGGGGGCTGGGGCGCCTGGTGGATAAAACTATTTTTGTGGTTTGAAATAGTTTCTTGGGGAGGTTAGGGTTGAATTGTGCCGATCTCAACGAGTGCTCCGGTCAGGGGATTGAAGATGGCGTAGGCGGGGGCTTTTTTGTCGGTGAACAGTGCCGGGTCGAGTCCGAATGTCACACCATATTGAGCTATATCGATTTCGTCGTTGCTCATTTGGCTACCCATAAAATCGGTTGTGACGATCGCCGTAGATGGGATGCGATATGCCAGACCGCCTTTAGGGAACCGTTTTGTTTCTCCTTTCTCGTTGCTGGGCAGCTGTGCTCGCTTGCGCATATCCAGGTTCAGGCGGATTGGATCGCCGGTAAGATCATCGGTGGCCACAAGACCATCGAGTGCCGACAGACGAGCCACTATGATGTCCCAATGATCAGTGGCGATGGAGTCGGGGAGTTCGATTGTGAAAGTTTTTACTTGAGTGGAGCTTTGTTCAGTGCCGGCAAACATTGCGGTGAGAGCTTCTTCTTGAGCGCTGAGATTGTCGAGCGCAAGTTTCATGGCCTGACCGTCGGAGGGCATATTTTCGGCAGTGCCTGAGATAATTTCGCTTCGGCTCTGACGTAGCTCCATGATTCGTTGTGCAGCGAGTTCGGCTTTTTTTACAGATGATTGGCTCTGGAGCATCTCAGCCGTTATCGCCTGTGTGGCGACCGGCATTTCGAGAATGGTCGGAGCGGCCTCTTTAGCAGCGGGGAGTGCGGGGGCCGATATGCTGATGGTCCGGTCGGTGTTTATGGCCAGCGGAAGATTGATGTCGCTAACTATCATGAACGGTGATGTGCCGGCTTTGAATTGCACGAGGTATCTTTCGTCGGGGTCTGAAACGGCTCGGGGCGAAACAATGACGCTTTTCAGAGTGTAAACCGATGACGGCTCGGTGATCGGGTCGATGCCAAGATATTTGTTGGCATAGCGGTAGTATTCGCCGGGCTGTTTGACGGTAAGTTGCGTCTCCACGGTGACATCAATGACGGTGGAGGGGAGGGTATAAATCAGTCCGTATTCGCTGACTTTAGTTGCTGTAAGTTTCTGAGTTGACTGAGCAAAGCAGGTTAATGATGCCGCAATGAGTGGCAGTGTTATAAATAGGCGTCGTATCATAGAGCGGATCAGTTGATGGGTGAATTGGATTGCATGGTGTCCTTGATGGCAATTCCTACAGAGTCGGCTATGTCGGAAGCGAGTACCCCGTATTCGCCGTGGAGTCTGGATGCGATTTCGCCGGCGCGTCCGTGGAGCCATACGGCGATGATCGATGCCACTTCAGGTTTGTAACCTTGAGCGATAAAAGATGTGAGCATACCCGTCAGTACGTCGCCGCTTCCGGGAGTTGCCATGGCGGGGGTGCCTGAGGAATTGAAGTAGACTTTTCCGTCAGGTCTGACGAGCGCTGTGTGACGTCCTTTAAGCAGGATCAGCACATTGTAGTATTTCGACACTTCAAGAGCTTTTTTCAGTCGGGCTTCGTGGGTGGGATGCTCTCCGAAAAGGCGGTCAAATTCGCCATCGTGGGGAGTGAGCACCGACAGAAGTGGGAGATGGTTGAGCATTTCCGGGCGGCGGGAAATGCAATTAAGTGCATCCGCGTCGATTACAATGGGACCTTTGGCCTGACGGATAAAAGAGTCAACAGCATTGATCGTGGCGTCGGCATTGCCGATGCCGGGGCCAATGCCGTAGGCGGTGAATTTTCGTCCGGGATTGATGTTGGTGATCATCAGCTGATTTTCATCAGCTTCAAACATTGCTTCCGGAATGGCTGTCTGTGCAATCTGATAGATGCACTGCGGTCCGAACAAAGTGGCTTTGCCGACTCCGGATCTCAATGCGCCCCGGGCGGCAAGCTGTGCGGCTCCGGCCATCCCATAGCGTCCGGCAATAAGCAGTGCGGATCCGAAATCGGCTTTGCTGCAGAAGGGCGAGCGCTGATGAAGCAGATTTTTTATCTCGGCAGCCTCAACGAGGTGGAAGTTGGTTTTGCGCTTTTCGGCTGCCTCACGGTTGAGTCCTATGTCAAGAATCTTCCATCGCCCAACGAGTTCGGCCTTTTCGGGGATGAAAAAAGCTATGTGGGGGAATTGGACGGCAAGGGTGAGATGGGCATGGATTATGTCGCGCGACGGAGCCTGATGGTCCCAATCGGCAAACATTCCGCTCGGAATGTCGATGGAAACTACTTGCGCGCCCGACTCATTGATGTATCTCACCAGCGCCATGAAACCACCGGTGAGCGGCTCACGAAGACCTGAGCCGAACAAACCGTCGACCACCAGATCGTTAGGGCCGAGTTCGGGAGTGTTGAATGTGTTGATGATTTCGTGGAAATCGGCCTCCGGGAAGTTGGCCTTAAGCAGATTGCGGAAATGGGCACATTCGTTTTTGACAGCCGAACCGCCGATGTTAAACAGATAGATCGAGGGGTTGAACCCACGTTCCATCAATCGCATGGAAGTGGCCAGTGCATCCGCTCCGTTGTTGCCCGGTCCGGCAAACACTACAGTGCGACGCGACGAGCGCCAATGGGTTGCGATCTCGTTGGCCGCAGCATCGGCCACACGTTCAACGAGGGTGCGGGCCGTAATAGCTTCGGCCGAAAGAGTCTGACGCTCGATGGCGCGTATATCTTCGTTGGTGAATAGCTTCATGATTCAGTGGGAATGGTTAGAGCCTGTTGCCCGATATTTGTAAAAAAACAGAGTAGGGATCTCTTGGAGTGGATTTTGAATTGCGTTGAAGGTGCAGTGAATTTTGCATGTTGAAGCGGGAGCGATGCAGGCATCGTGACCGATAAAACTTGGCAAAAATCGCCTGAATGATCATTATAATCAGAGTATATAATAGTTCTTCTCATAATTTGAACATTTCCTCGTCTACAAAATTATAAAATTTCTGACTTATTGTTTGAGAAACAGTTTAAAATTATGTTAGAAATTTTCTTATTAAATTGTTTCTCAGAAAAATTTCGTAATTTTGCGCAAATTTACAAACTGTTTAAGTTTATGTACGAATGATTTTGAGCTATTTTCAGGATGGGTTTTGCGGGTCGAAGCGGAAGCGATGCATGCATCGTTGCCGATAAAGCTTGGCAAAAATCACCTTAGAGATCATCAAATTCAGGGTATATAAATAATTATTTCATAAAAATAAACACTCGCTTAGAGACTGTACATAATTTCCAAAAGCTCTCTGACTATTGGTTTAAATTCAAACACTCGCTTAATATAATTAACCGATGAAACAGGTAACATATAAAGGTCTGACCTTTGTCCCGTATCTCGAAAAAGAGAAAATCCAGGCTCGTGTGCGCGAACTTGGAGAGCAGATCACCAAAGAATGTCACGGCCAGCGTCCGCTATTTCTTTGCGTTCTCAATGGAGCCTTCCCGTTTGCGTCCGATCTATTTCGCGCTGTAGATCTGCCTGATGCGGAAATCTCCTTTATACGTCTGAAAAGCTACGAGGGTACATCGAGCACCGGTGTGGTCAAAGAAGTGATCGGTCTTGACGAAGATCTTGAGGATCGCACTGTGATCATTATCGAAGATATTATCGACACCGGCAACACTATCAGCAAGTTGGCCAAGGATCTTCAGGCAAAAAATCCTCGCCAGGTGAAGATTGCTACGCTGCTCTTCAAACCTGAGTCGCTTAAAGCTGATGTCAAGCCCGACTATGTCGGCTTCGAAATCCCCTCCGACTTTATTATCGGTTATGGACTCGACCTTGATGGTCTGGCGCGTAATTTGCCGGATATCTGGGTGGTAAGCCAGGATTAATCATATACTTAAACGTTAAGATAGATTTAAGATAAAAAATGTATAACTTAGTTGTGTTTGGCGCTCCCGGAAGTGGCAAGGGCACTCAGAGCGCTCGTTTGATTGACGAATATGGCCTGTATCATATTTCAACAGGCGAACTTTTGCGTGATCACATAGCGCGCGACACCGAACTGGGCCGTGTGGCTAACGAATATATTTCGCAGGGACACCTTATCCCTGACGATCTGATGGTTGATATCCTCGAACATACGCTCGACGAAAATCCCGAAACAGCCAACGGAGTTATTTTCGATGGCTTTCCGCGTACGATTCCGCAGGCCAAGGCTCTCAAGGATATGCTGGCTCGTCGCGGATCGAAAGTCGACGCAGTGGTCGGACTTGAAGTGGCGGATGAAGAATTGATCGACCGCCTGCTGAAACGCGGACAGGAGAGCGGACGTGCCGACGACAATCTCGACACGATCACAGAACGCCTCAAAGTGTATAACAATCAGACGGCTCCGCTGCGCGACTACTATGTTGGCGAAGGAAAATACCACGGTATCAAGGGTTCCGGTCCGATTGACGACATCTTTGATGATATCCGTAAGGCTCTTGCCTCGGCCCGCGAGAATGACAAGTAGTAAGGCAATGTTTCGTATTGCAGTGATCGGAGCCGGGAACATGGGTGGCGCTTTGGCGCGCGGATGGGCCCGGGCATTCGGTGGCGGAAATGTGATCGTAGCCAATCCGTCGAAAGGCAAGCTTGATCGTCTTAAGGAAGAATTTCCCGATATAAATGTGACCACAGACAATCGTGTGGCTGTTGATCGGGCTGATGTTGTCGTACTGGCTGTCAAACCATGGAAAATAGAGGGTGTTGTCGGTCAGTTGCAGGATCTGCTCGCCAACTCCGAAAAGCTCACCGTCAGTGTGGTGGCCGGAGTGACAGCCGACGATCTTTCGGAAATGATCGGCGGCTCGCAGCATCGGCCGGCTGTGGTGTATTGCATCCCGAATACTCCTGTGGCTGTCGGGCAAGGAATGATATTCTATTGTGGCTCCGGTATTGATGACCATCATAGGGAGTTGCTGACAGAGATGTTCATGCCGTTGGGCCGAAGTCTGGAGGTAGAGCCTCGTCAGATGGGTGCCGGCATGGCCGTGGCCTCCTGTGGTATTGCTTATGCCATGCGATATATCCGTGCTGCCGTCGAGGGTGGTGTTGAGCTTGGTCTTACACCGGCTCAGACACAAGAGGCTGTGATGCAGACTCTTGTCGGATCGGTCGAACTGCTCAGGGCAAACGCTACGCATCCTGAACAGGAGATAGATCGAGTGACCACGCCGGGCGGAATCACTATCCGTGGCCTTAACGCAATGGAGGAAGCGGGCTTTTCGGCCAGCGTAATCAAAGGGCTGCAGTCGTCTAAGATCTAAACTCTGATACTTTGATTGTTAAATTCGGTTCAAATGAATGATAGGATTCGTCGTATAGCGGTTAAAATCGGTAGCAACGTTTTAAGCCGAGCCGATGGTATGCTCGACAACACCCGTATGTCGGCGATAGTCGATCAGGTGGCTGAACTCCGGGGAAATGGAATCGAGGTGATAATGATATCATCGGGAGCCGTGGCCAGCGGACGCAGCGAACTGGCCGGAATTGACACCCGACAGCTCGACAGCGTTGAGCAGCGACAGCTTTTCTCAGCCGTTGGTCAGGCGAAATTGATCAATCGCTATTACGAATTGTTTCGGGAGCATCATCTTGCTGTTGGGCAGGTGCTTACGATGAAGGAAAGCTTCTCCACGCGCCGTCATTATCTGAATCAGCGTGGGTGTATGGAAGTGATGCTTCAAGCCGGTGTCATTCCTATTGTTAATGAAAATGACACAATCAGCGTGACCGAATTGATGTTTACCGACAATGACGAACTGTCGGGGCTTATTGCTACTATGATGAATTGCGATATGCTTGTGATTCTCAGCAATGTCGATGGAATTTTCACCGGGTCGCCGGATGATCCTGACTCGCGCCTGATAGAAGTGGTTGAGCCGGATGCCGATCTTCAGCAGTATATCTCTACCGAGCGATCGGGATTTGGTCGCGGAGGAATGCTGACCAAGTGTGGTATCGCGCGAAAAGTGGCTGCTGAAGGAATCGAGGTGGTCATTGCCAATGGGCGGACGGCCGACGTGCTGACGCGGTTAATCATTAGCGATGGCCCTAATTCTTTGAAATGTACGCGGTTCAGAGCTGAAAATACTGAAATGTCGAGCGTCAAACGATGGATGGCCCATAGCGGCGGGTTTGCCAAAGGAACTGTCAAGCTCAACGACGAAGCTGCAAGGCGGCTCACCGGCTCTGAAGCCGTCAGCCTGCTTCCCGTAGGAATCACTGCTATCGATGGATCGTTTGAGAAGGATGATCTGATAAATATTCTCGCCCCGGACGGTAAGGTGATTGGAATAGGGCGGGCTGCCTACGGTAGCGAAGAGGCTGCTCCCCTTTTGGGCCGGCATGACTGCAAACCGCTGGTCCACTACGACTATCTGTATATCAACTGATGAAGAGATCCTATAATATGACACAGACCGATATAGCCCCTATGCTGCAGGCTTCACGCAAGGCCTCGCGCGAGCTTTTGACGCTTTCGCAGGAAAAGGTGAGCCGTATGCTCTTCGATATGGCGAATGCTTTGGAGGCAGCTACACCACGCATCCTTAAGGCTAACCGCGATGATCTGTCAAGGATGGATCTGAATGATCCGAAATATGATCGCCTGCAATTAAACGAAAGCAGGGTTGCTTCNATAGCATCCGATATGAGAACTGTTGCCNNTCTGCCGTCGCCGCTTAGCGAGGTGTTGGAAGAGAGNGTCAGGCCAAATGGTTTGAAGTTGCGTAAGATCAGTGTCCCCTTCGGAGTGGTGGGNGTGATATATGAAGCTCGNCCCAATGTGAGCTGTGATGTTGCGGCACTATGTCTGAGATCCGGCAATGCGTGTGTGTTGAAAGGCGGACATGAAGCTGCTTTGACTAATGAGGTGCTCGTCGAGGTGATGCGTGATGCGATAATGCGCCATGGCGTTGANGAGAATATNATCATTCTTTTACCACCNTCGCGCGAAGCGACAGCACAGCTGCTGGAGGCACGGTCGATGGTCGATCTGTTGATACCTCGCGGCAGCTCCGGCTTGATAAATTTCGTGAGAGACAATGCCAAAGTGCCGGTGATTGAGACCGGCGCGGGAGTGTGTCATGTATTCATGGACAGGTCAGCGGATCGGGTCATGACGGCTGAGATTGTCAACAATTCCAAAACGCGCAGAGTNAGCGTATGTAATGCGCTTGATTGTCTGGTGGTTGATTCGTCNCGCCTGGNTGATCTGCCTGAAGTGTGTNGGCCTCTTGNTGATAAAAACGTGGTTATTTGGGCCGATGAACGCTCCCATGCGGCTCTCGCNGGAATCTATCCCGATGAATTGCTTCGCCACGNATCGTCAGACAGTTTNGGAACGGANTTTCTATCCTACGCTATGGCTGTCAAGACGGTAGATTCATTTGAAGAGGCTGTNGAGCATATATCCCGATATGGGTCGGGTCATAGCGAGGCCATAGTNACGGCCGACGCGCAAGCCGGCATGCGTTTTCAACAGCTTGTGGATGCGGCGTGTGTCTATGTCAATGCGCCGACATCGTGGACCGACGGCTCCCAGTTTGGTCTTGGAGCTGAAATTGGCATATCNACTCAGAANCTTCACGCGCGAGGTCCGATGGCATTACGCGAACTGACCACNTACAAGTGGCTTATCAACGGCGAGGGNCAACTTCGTCCATAGGGTAGGGGAGCTTAGACAATAAATTACCTGCGAAAGACTGAGATATTGTCTTAATTTTATGGCTTAAATCAAAAACATGTTTCCAATGGCAAAAATCACGGTCCAAAATACGAATATCACCATCATGAATGTGGATGGCGAAGACTATGTATCTATTACAGACCTTGCCCGGCACAAAAGCGATGATCCGACAGCTGTAATCGNTAATTGGATGCGTAACCGTAACACTATAGAGTTTCTTGGCATTTGGGAGAGTCTGTACAACCCAGATTTTAAACCCCTCGAATTCGAGGGGTTTANAAGGGAGGCGGGTCTGAATGCTTTTACTCTCTCTCCAAAGAAATGGATTGAAACGACTAATGCCATCGGATTGGTCTCTAAATCCGGACGTTATGGCGGCACTTATGCACATAAAGATATTGCGTTTAAATTTGCGAGCTGGATTTCTGTTGAATTTGAACTTTACATCGTCAAGGAGTTCCAGAGATTAAAGGAAGAGGAACAAAAGACACTTGGTTGGTCTGCTAAACGAGAATTGTCAAAAATAAACTACCGTATACATACAGACGCCATCAAGCAAAATCTTATTCCGACAGAGGTAACGAAAGCTCANGCAAGCATTATTTATGCTAATGAAGCTGACGTATTGNACGTGGCTATGTTCGGATTGACAGCAAAACAATGGCGTGAAGCAAATCCTGAATTAAAAGGAAATATCCGTGATTTATNCCTNGGTGAATGAGCTGATATGCCTGTAGAATATGGAGAATCTAAATGCCGTGTTTATTGAGCAGGGTATGACGCAAAGTGAGAGGCTTGTTAAGCTTAACCAGATTGCCATTCATCAGATGAGCATATTAGATAATGATAATAACGTAAGGAAATTATTGAAATGAAATACATTAAGAGATTGATAGGACTTTTGATAGATGCGACAGTTTGCTTTTTCATCTATTTGATTGTCGCTTTCATCATGTCCTATTTCGTATTTTTACCGTTTTTTAAAGGCTTCTTCTTAATTTGGGTAATCTACTATATAATCTGCTACCTAAAGTGGAAGAGAACCTTAGGTCAAACCATCATTAATTATGGTGTCTCTGACAATGGCGGCAATAAGAGCTATCCTGTCCGTATTGTTCTGAAAGAAGGGCTGACAAGTATTCCGGCAGTNATCCTGCTGATATTTGGCTGGCAGCATCTTTCAATCATCAGGACTCTANTNATNATAATTATATGCTTGATTTTAGTGATATTCCGTAGAAAGCTGTTTAAGATTTCTATAGTTANAAAGGAGAACCGGTCAACATCTATAAAAAAAGCAGTATGGATGTATATGCTTCTGTTTGTTTTAGCAATCTTCGCCAGAGGTTTAAACACTGTATTCACCTTTAATCACTTTAAGGAAGATTGTTCTGTCTTGTATGCGACTCCGAGACCTTCGGCTAACTCTGTGAGGGAATANGTTGATTTTTTAACTAATAACCGACAAGATATCAATGACTATATANNCAAACTNTTTGATANATATGATCATGTGATACTCTGTGAGCGTGCCCACCGTGAGATGACCCAATATGATATGATTTACAATCTTGTGTCAGACAGTCGTTTTGCTGACAAAGTCGGTCATGTATTTACAGAGATTGGAAATGCAGAGTCAAGAGATGCCTATAAAGCATTTGTTGGCAAAGAGTATGCAAATGAATCTGCTGTCGATAGTTGTCTGAGCTCATTTTTAACTGAAAACCAAAGTGTTCATTTNTTATGGCCTAATACAAATTGGTTTGAATTCCTCAAAAAAATGTATTANTACAATAATAGCCATGATAAAAAAGTCGAGATTNTATTTGCGGACAGGAACTGGATTGACAAGAAGGANATTNATTTGAGAGACAGCATAATGGCGGATAATATCATCANCACTATAAAAACAGACAGTATTAAAAAGTCTCTTATTATAATGAATTACAGACATGCATATCTTACGCCTGGAAATTGTGGATATTTTGTAGATAAAAGTTTTCCGGGAAANGTGGCAAATGTTCTGATAAACACAGGTAAGGNATATTTNCCCGGTANNCNAATGGGNNANGAAATGCTTATTCCCATTAACGATGGNAGGTGGGATGTGGCGTTTGAACAAATCCCGGATTCCGCTTTTGCGTTTGATTTTAAATCTTCTCCATTCGGTAGAGATCATTTTGATCATTTTNTNCTTCCGTGGNATTCANNTTCATCGCNAAAATATGAAGATATGTTTACAGGTTTTATATTTTATAAAAACCTGAATGATCATACTATGAGCATAGGCTTTCCCCATATGTTTGATCCTGATAATATAATCAAACTACGCAATCGCGAAAAGGCTATGAAAGAATATTCATTGGATTATTGGATTGAAANCCTAAAGAACGGTGAACAGCGCCAAAAGGGAATAGATTTTTATTATGAACTNAATTTAATTGAAAATAAAGCTATTATTTGTGTATTCATATTCGGAGTNTTTCTNATTATGATTTCATGGCTGTTGTATCGTAACAGCACTAAGTCAGCATGAACCAATAATAAAAAAATTATCATTATTGGAGAATAACACATAATTCAAATAANNTGAATAATCANATAAGANATANTTTAACAGCAATGCAAGTGAAGTATCAATACNTGTAATAATTTGGGGNGCTTAGATCCTAAATAATTTGATTAACACGATAGATTGTGTTACCTTTGCATACGAAACATACTGAAACAATATAATCATTCGATGCTCGGAATTAAGAGACTATACACGTTTGTGCTGAAAAGCTTTTTGCCGCTTTTTGTCATGACGTTTTTTATCTGTCTGTTCATCGTGCTGATGCAATTCCTCTGGCGCTACATCGATGATCTCGTGGGCAAAGGGCTCGGCATGGATGTGCTTGGCGAGTTGTTTTTCTATGCCGCTCTCACAATGATTCCGATGGCATTGCCGCTTGCTATTCTTCTTGCCAGCCTCATGACCTTCGGTAATCTTGGCGAGCATTTCGAACTTACGGCAATGAAAGCATCCGGAGTGTCGCTTATCAGAGTGATGCGTCCGCTGATTGTGCTGATGATTTTTATAGCCATCGGCGCGTTCTTCTTCCAGAACAATGTGCTCCCCGTCGCTCAGACCAAGATGTGGACTTTGCTCTACTCGATGCGTCAGAAATCGCCCGAACTGGAGATCCCCGAGGGAGTGTTCTATGACCAGATACCCGGATATAATCTCTTTGTNGACAAAAAAAATCGTGATAACGGCCATCTCTACGAGCTGATGATTTATGACTTCTCGAAAGGGTTTGACAACTCCAATATAATTGTGGCCGACTCCGGTAAGCTCACCATGATGGATGATAAGGCACATCTGTTTCTTCAGCTCTGGGACGGAGAGTCTTTTGAAAATCTGAAGGATGCTAACCGAGGAATGAAAAATGTGCCATATCGGCGCGAAACGTTCACCTCCAAGGAGGTACTCGTGCCGTTTGATGCCAATTTCAATCGTCTCGATGAAGAGGGCATGCGCAATCAGTATGTTGGGAAGAATATCGCAGAACTGCGCCAGACCATAGATTCGCTCAACCGTCGTATCGACAGTGTAGGCACAAGCTACGGAAAACTTGTGGCGGAATCACCCACGTTCGGGCTCCCTTATTCTCAAACGGTCAATACCGATAAAGGTGCCGTGGAGCAGCGTATTCCCGATGTCAAGGTAAATGGCACCATCAATGTCGATTCTCTCTTTCGAGGAGCCGGATCTGCATCGCAACTTGCATATCTTCGCGTGGCTATTAATAAAGCAAACAATGTGAAGCAGGAAAATGAGTTTCGCGGTATGATGATGAAGGATGAACGCAAGCTCGTGCGCCGTCATGATATTGAGATGCAAAAGAAGTTCACTCTGTCATTTGCATGTATCATATTCTTTTTCATCGGTGCACCGCTCGGGGCCATTATCCGAAAGGGNGGTCTCGGCACTCCGCTGGTGATCTCCGTGCTTCTTTTCATTTTCTATTACATCATTGACAATACCGGCTATAAGATGGCCCGCGACGGCAAGATCGCCGTTTGGCAAGGAATGTGGCTCAGTTCGGCTGTGCTTCTTCCCATGGGTATATTCTTNACCTATAAGGCTGTTCATGATTCGGCTCTATTCAATAAAGATGCTTATCTTAACTTCTTCCGCCGACTCATTGGCAGCAATCAGGCCCGCCACATTGAGATGAAGGAGATCGTGATGACTGACATTGATCGCTCCACTGAGCTGANGATGCTATCTGATCTGCGACAACGTGCCGAAGATTTTNTGGCAGCTGCGCCGCGCCGTCCCGGATATGTGGCCTACTGGTTGCGCGGCTATAACCGCACTGCGCTTAAAGCACTTCGGGATGAACTCGAACAAACGATAGAGTATATTGCAAACAGTACCAATAAGCTCGTTATCCACAAGCTTATGGACTATCCTATAATCCGATCGCTGTGGCTATATCATCCTACTAATTTCGCTTGGGCGGGTTGGTTAGCTATCGTGATGTTTCCGATTGGGNTGCCCGTCTATCTTGTCGGCGTAAGGCAGCTCCGCATCTTGCGCAATGAGATTGAAAGGATTGTGACGGTCAGCAACGCTCTGACTGAACTCGTCGCTCCATCTACTAACGAAGAAACTATAACTGACAATGGACAATAATATTAAACTTGATTCGATAGAAGAAGCTCTCGAAGATTTTCGTGCCGGACGTTTCGTGATCGTTGTCGACGACGAAGACCGCGAAAATGAGGGCGATNTGATAATGGCGGCTGAAAAAGTGACGCCCGACGATGTTAATTTCATGATCACCAATGCCCGTGGCGAACTTTGTGCGCCGCTGACCATTTCGCGCTGCCGNGATCTNGGACTGACGCATCAGGTAGATGACAATACTTCGATGCTCGGCACACCGTTTACCATCACGTGTGATCTGCTTAAGGGTTGTACAACGGGCGTTTCGGCCCACGATCGTGCGGCAACACTTCGTGCATTGGCTGATCCCGATTCCAAGCCATCGGATTTCGGGCGACCGGGCCATGTCCATCCGCTTTATGCGCAAAACGATGGTGTGCTCCGCCGTCCCGGTCACACTGAGGCCGGCGTTGATTTAGCGCGTCTTGCCGGGCTACAACCTGCTGCCACGCTGATTGAAATACTTAATGAAGACGGCACCATGGCCCGTCTGCCTCAACTGCGTAAAAAGGCTGACGAATGGGGCTTGAAACTCATCTCCATCCGGGATCTGATCGCCTATAGGATGAAACGTGAATCGTCGGTGGAGCGNGGTGTNGAGGTNGATATGCCCACCGCCTACGGTCATTTCCGCTTGATCCCTTTCCGACAGAAAGACAACGGCTTGGAACACATNGCGCTGATAAAAGGTGATGTNACGACGGATCAACCCGTGTTGCTGCGCGTTCATTCCTCATGTGCCACCGGTGATATTTTCGGATCGCAGCGATGCGACTGTGGAGAGCAGCTCCACAAAGCCATGGAAATGGTTGAGAAAGAAGGTCGCGGTGTGATNCTCTATCTNAATCAGGAAGGTCGCGGCATCGGTCTGATGGACAAGATCAGAGCATATAAGCTTCAGGAAGAGGGCNTCGACACGGTTGATGCTAATATACGCCTCGGTCATAAGGCNGACGAGCGCGACTATGGTGTAGGCGCACAGATNCTNTATCAGCTCGGAGTTAGGAAGATGCGGTTGATGACCAATAATCCCGTGAAGCGCATCGGNCTTGAAGGCTACGGTCTTGAGGTGGTCGAAAACGTTCCTATCGAGGTGCTCCCCAACTCATATAACGAATTCTACATGCACACCAAGAAAGAACGCATGGGCCACGAGCTCCACAACGTGGACTGATTCGGGCCTGTTCGCCCCGGTGTTAAAAGAGGGAGGCTGCATCTGATCATCCGATGCAGCCTCCCTCTTTATTATTATGCAGACCCGCAGGGGTCAAAGCATTCCGTGTTAGAGCACAAGCAGTTTTTCGATACGTTCGCGGAGCGATTCTTTCGTGGCTCCGGTCATTCGCAGATCTCTTACCTGCTCGCCATTCTTGAAGAAGAGAATGGTGGGAATAGACATGATGCGATACTGACCGCTAAGTTCAGTTTCTTCATCAACGTTATATTTGCCAATAACAACCTGATCAGCAAATTCTTCAGCGAGCTCATCGATCACGGGAGCGAGAGCCATGCAGGGACCACACCATGTGGCCCAGAAATCGATCACCACGGGATGGCCCGATGCGATCACTTCATTGACATTTTCGTCAGTAAATTTGTAGGACATCGTAGTTCGTATTATTTGTTTGAGATGCAAAGTTACAAATTTATCCTTTTGCTACAAACGGTCGACCGTAAATTCGACTTCGAGATTTTCCAACTTGTCGATCAATTCCTTGTTGAGAGGAATCCGCAACTGTGATTCAAGAGTGATGTGGCGAGAGGTTTGCGGGTCGGCCACACGGAATCGCAGCGGCATCAGATTTTCATTGGTCGAGGCGATATGTTCGGTCAACACACCCTGGAGAGTATCGTTGAGTGTATCGGCGGCCACATTGATAGTGATTCCTCCGGCCACCTGCCCCTTCATCTCCTGAAGCAACCGGATCGAATTGATCTTAAAGCGCACTTCAGAGTTCTGGAATCGTCGGCCAAAACTTCCTTTTATATATATAGGTGTGCCGGCCACGCCGTAGTTGTGAAAATCGATATAGTCTTGTCCGAAAAGTCTAAACTCGGCAGATCCTGTATAGTCCTGAATTTTCAAGATACCGAAATTGCCGCCGTTGCGGGCCGGGCGCGACTGGAAGTCGACCACCATTCCACCAAGAGTGATCTCCGGCCCCTCTTCCGGGGTCGATTCGGAAAACTGTTTGAGCGACGTCGTTCCAAAGCGGAGCTCAAGGAAGAATGGGTCAAGCGGATTGGCCGAATGGTATGTTCCGACGATTTCGCGCTCTTTCTCAAGACGGATGGCATCGACCCAACGCAGACCGGGCACGATCGGCGGACGCCCGGATGTGGCCATAGCCGCATCATCATCGCCAAACAGCGACATGCTCTTATCCTGCTTGTCGGCCTGAAACAGCTGCCCGTAGCGAATTATCGCTTCGGAGAAAGTGTCGCCCTTTGAATTGACCTCGAAAAAGTCTTCGCGCTGTATCTGATCGCTGAAGCAGTCAAATGCGCCCGCCATGGCCAGAGTGTCCATGATTCGGCGGTTGAGTGCCGAAGGATTGACGCGCTCCACAAAATCGTAGATCGATGTAAAGGGGCCCCCTGCGTTTCGTGCTGCAAGAATCTCGGCGGCCACATTCTCGCCGATTCCTTTCAGAGCGGCGATGCCGAAGCGAATGTCGCCATGGGAGTTGACACCAAACTCGGCAAATGACTCGTTGACATCCGGCCCTTTCACCGGGATATGCATCTTTTTGCATTCATCGATAAAGCCTGAAAGCTTTTCGGAGTTGTTGCGGTTGCGCGAGAGCACGGCAGCCATATATTCGGCCGGATAGTTGGCCTTGAGATATGCCGTCTGGAAAGCCACCCATGAGTAGCATGTGGCATGACTCTTGTTGAAGGCGTATGAAGCGAATTTCTCCCAGTCGGCCCAGATTTTGTCGAGCACTTTAGGATCGTGACCGTTGGCCTGACCCCCTTCGAGAAACAATGCTTTCAGCTCATTCATCTTTTCAATCATCTTCTTGCCCATCGCCTTTCGCAGCGTGTCGCTCTGGCCGCGGGTGAAGTTGGCAAGCAGACGTGAAAGAAGCATCACCTGTTCCTGGTAGACGGTCACCCCATAAGTGTCCTTGAGATATGTCTCCATCACCGGAATATCGTAGACGATCGGTTCGCGCCCATGCTTGCGGGCAATGAAGTCGGGGATATAGTCCATTGGGCCCGGTCGGTAGAGGGCATTCATCGCAATAAGATCCTCAAACGTTGAGGGCTGCAATTCGCGGAGATATTTCTGCATACCTGCCGACTCAAACTGAAACGTCCCCGTGGTGCGTCCCTCGCAATAGAGCTGATACGTTTTCGGATCGTCGATCGGAATAGTGTCCATATCGATTTCGATTCCGCGGGTTTGCTTGATGTTGTTAACGGCCTCTTTGATGATCGACAGCGTTTTGAGTCCGAGGAAGTCCATTTTGATAAGACCGGTCTCTTCGATCACGCGTCCTTCATATTGCGTCACGATGATCTTCTCTTTCGAGTCGGAAGCCTTGTCGACGGCCGTGCTCACCGGCACCCAGTCGGTGATGTCGTCGCGGCAGATGATCACACCACACGCGTGCACACCCGTATTCCTGACATTGCCCTCAAGCGCTTTCGCAAATTTGAGCGTCTCAACGATCAGATCATTATTGGAGTTGAGCTCGTTTTTGAACTCTGGAAGATAGTTATAGCAGTTGTCGAGCGTCGGCTTGAGCTCCTTGCCATCCACCGTCGGCATGCGGTCGGGAATCAGTTTCGTCAGTCGATCGCTCTCGCTCAGCGGAAGCTGCTCGATTCGTGCCACATCCTTGATGGCCGATTTGGCAGCCATTGTGCCGTATGTAATAATGTGAGCCACCTTCTCTTCGCCATATTTCTGCGTCACATAGTGGAGCACATCGGCGCGACCGTCGTCGTCAAAGTCAATATCGATATCAGGCAGTGAGATTCGGTCGGGGTTGAGGAATCGTTCAAAAAGCAGATCGTATTTCACGGGGTCGATCTGAGTGATCCCCAGGCAGTAGGCCACACAGCTTCCGGCCGCCGACCCACGCCCCGGGCCTACGCTTACGCCCAATTGCTGTCGGGCCACGTTGATAAAGTCTTGCACAATAAGGAAGTATCCCGGGAAGCCCATCGTCTTCATGATGTGGAGCTCAAATTTTATTCGTTCCTCAAGCTCATCGGTCAACACTTCGCCATAGCGGCGGTGAGCCCCTTCGTAGGCAAGTTTTGCAAGATAGTCGGCCTCGAATTTTATACGGTAGAGCTTGTCGTAGCCACCCAGCTTTTTGATCTTCTTCTCGGCATCCTCCTGCGAGAGCACCACATTGCCGTTTTCATCGCGCGTAAATTCATCGAAAAGCTCCTGCTCGGTGATGCGGGCGCGATATTCTTCCTCCGTACCGAATTCGGCCGGAATCTCGAAGTTGGGCATGATCGGGCCATGATCGATATCGTAGTGCTCCACTTTGGCCACGATCTCATTGGTATTTTCCAGCGCTTCGGGAATGTCTGAAAATATGTCATACATCTCCTGCTGTGTTTTCAACCATTCCTGCTTGGTGTAACGCATGCGGTTGGGATCCAGGAGATTGCTGTTGGTCGATATGCAGATCAGACGGTCGTGAGCCTCTGCGTCGGCTTCGTCCACGAAATGGCAGTCGTTCGTGCAAATCAGCTTGATGTCAAACTTACGAGCCATTCTGATAAGCTCCGGATTGACTATTTTCTGCTGCTCATAAGCTTCGATATTGGTGCCCGGCTGTGTCGACTTATGGCGCTGCAATTCAAGATAATAATCCTCGCCAAACGTCTCTTTCCACCATTTCACNTGCTTCTCGGCCTCGTCGATCATGCCACGGCGGATCAGCTGGGGAATTTCGCCGCCCAGACATGCNGAAGCCACTATCAGCCCTTCGCGGTGAGCCGCCAGCTCTTGTTTGTCGGTTCGGGGATGGCTGTAAAATCCCTGCGTCCATGCTTTCGACACCAGCTTTATCAGGTTCTTGTAGCCCGTCTTGTTCTTGGCCAGCACCACAAGGTGGCGCCCCGTGTCTTTTTTGTCCGTTTGCTCGNGCAGACTTTTGTTGGCCACATACATCTCGCAGCCTATTATCAGTCTGAACTCTTTATTTTTTAGTCGGTCAATCCAACTCTGGATTTTAGCAGCTTTCGCTTCATCTCCCGATTTTATGGCCTTCTCAAGCTTCTTTTTATAGCCTTTGAGCGCNCCGCCGTTCACATAGTTATAGATTTCTTTAACGCCGAACATATTGCCATGATCGGTGATCGCCAGNCCNGGCATGCCGTCAGCAAGAGCCTTGTCCACCAAAGCCGACACCGATGCTTGCCCGTCGAGCAATGAATATTGTGTGTGTACGTGTAGATGTGTAAATGGAATCATGGTCCCGTGGTTTCGATTGGTTTCAATAGCAAAGATAAGAATAAAATATTAAAATCGATCCATCGTGTTGAAAAATCGCCTCGCCCCTATATTATATATAATAGTGTGATGTCGCATAACTCCAAAGAAACATCAATATTGAATGCTCCCTTCCCGAAAGAGACGGTTGAAACCATCTCCAACCTGCAGACAACTCTCTAAATTTATCTGCTAATGTTTTTGAGGATTTCTGCGCTCTGAATACTTGTTTTGAATATAGCTTATGTTAANGAAAGTTAAAAATATGTTTTATAACATGTTTTTAAAGTGNTGATTGATAGCGTAAATGGCGAAAATCGGCGAAAAAGTCATAAAATTTTGTTGTTTGAAAATTTGCGGGAATGAAAAACTTGCCTTAACTTTGCACCGCTTTTGGGAAACAAACCAAGCACAAAAGAGAACATTGAAAGATTTAC